>DAIQPT010000013.1:0-27132 GCA_036787185.1 Acidimicrobiales bacterium
CCGTTTCGCCGTGCTCAGCCAGCAAGGCCACCAGGCGCTCGCGAGGCTTGTGCACCGACAGGTCTTCACCGCAGGCCTCCGAGACCAGCTCGGCCATCGTGCGGCGCGGCCACGGGGCCGCGAAGGAAAAGGGACGGCCCTGGTACTCGACCTCGGTCGTGCCGAGTACGTCCATTGCGACACCGGCCACCAGTTCCTCGGTGAAGGTCATCATGTCGAGGTAGTTCCAGTAGGCGCAGTAGAGCTCGAGTGAGGTGAACTCGGGGTTGTGGCGTGGGCTCACGCCCTCGTTGCGAAAGACGCGGCCCAGCTCGAAGACACGCTCGTACCCGCCGACGACGAGGCGCTTGAGCCACAGTTCGGGCGCAATACGCAAGAAGAACTCGGCGTCCAACGCGTTGTGGTGGGTCTTGAACGGACGAGCGGCGGCACCGGTGGGAATGGCGTTGAGAATTGGGGTCTCGACTTCCATGAAGCCCTGGTCCCAGCAGCGGGTGCGGATCGCCCGCACAACGTCGCTGCGGCGCGTGAGCGCCACGCGCGTCTCGGGGTTGGCCCAAAGGTCAGCCTCACGGTGGCGGTAGCGCAGGTCGTGGTCGGCGATACCCGCCCACTTGTCACCAAAGTTGTGGAGGGCTTCGGCGAGGCGCACCCACGAAGTCACCTTGACCGAAAGTTCGCCGCGCTTGGTACGCACCACTTCACCAGTCACGCCCACCCAGTCACCCAGGTGGAGCTTGGTGAACTCCTCAAAGTCACCCGTCACGGCCGACAGGGCGAACAGCTGGATCTCGCCGCTGGAGTCACGCAGGGTGGCAAAGGCCAACTTGCCCTGGGTGCGCAGCAACATCACGCGGCCGGCCACCTTGACGGTGACGCCCGACTCTTCCCCATCGGTCAGGTGCGCGTAGGTGGTCTGCAGGTGCTGCGCAAAAGCGTCGTGGTCGAAGGTGTAGGGACTAGTCAACGTGGGGCTCCTGAATGATGTCTCTCATGAACGATACGCAATCCGTGCAGGGTTAACCACGGTTCAACGTGAGTCACACTCGTCGTGTGCGGTGCAATAAGGCTAGCCAGACCGCCGGTGGCAATCACGGTGGCCTCGCCAAGCTCCTGCTTGATTCGCGCCACCATGCCGTCGACCTGCGCGGCGAAGCCGTAGAGGACACCGGACTGAATGGACTCCACCGTCGAGCGGCCGATGACCGAGCGGGGCTCGACGAGCTCGACCGAGCGCAGGGCCGAGGCCTGCTTATAGAGGGCCTCGAGCGAAATGGCGACACCCGGAGCGATGGCGCCGCCGAGGTACTCACCGGCCGCACTCACCACGTCAAACACCGTCGCCGTGCCCATGTCGACGATGATCAAGGCGCCGTCGTAGAGGTCGTGGGCCCCCACCGCGTCAGCGATTCGGTCGGCTCCAACTTCACGAGGGTTGTCGTACAAAATCGGCATGCCCGACTTCACCCCCGGCCCGAGCACGGTGAGGGGGGTGTCAGCGAACCATCGCGCGGCCATGCGGCGCAGCTGCGTTGTGACCGCGGGCGCTGACGAGGAGATGGCGATGGCGTGCACCGTGGCCCGCACGTCGAGTCCTTCGAGGTCGAGAAGTTGACTGAGCATCATGGCGTACTCGTCCGGTGTCCGCTCGGTCAGCGTGGACATGCGCCAGTGGTAGGCCAGACCGTGCTCGCCCGACGCCCGACCGAAGCCCACAGCGTCGGGGGTGCTCGGTGAATCGCCGAAGAGGCCGATCACGGTCTCGGTGTTCCCTACGTCAATGGCCAGCAGCATGGACAGCTCCAATCTCGAGTGCAAAGTTGTCAATTAGGCGAACACCCTCAACCTCCCCGGCCACGAGGGCGCGGGCCGCGCCTCGGGCGTCGTCAGTGAGGGGCAGCAGTGTGTCGGGGTCCACCACTTCGGCGTAGGAGACAACAACACCGGCCACCTCCATCAATTCGCGCATCGCGCCGCGCAGGACGCTGGCCGGTCGACCCAACTTGGCCAACACCGCCGCCGTGCGCAAACCGGCCGAGAGGCTCTGGGCCTGCTCCAGGCCCGCGGGGCTCAGTCGGCGATTGCGACTCGAAAGCGCGAGACCGTGATCATCGCGGACCGTCGGCACCACCACAATGGTGACGTCGAGACCGAGGTCGCGCACGAGTTGCCGAACGACGGCGACCTGCTGGTAGTCCTTCTCGCCAAAGTAAGCACGACAGGGGCCTGTAATCGAAAACAGTTTGGTAACGACGGTGGCCACACCATCAAAGTGACCGGGACGATGCTCACCCTCAAAGCGCTCACTCACCCCCCGCACGTGCACCACGGTGGGCGTCTCGTTCGGGTAGTTCGGCCACATGGCCGCCACACTGGGCGTGACGAGCGCGGCCGCCCCGTCGCGCGCGGCGCGAGCCGCGTCGTCGTCCGGTGTCATTGGATAGGCGGCAAGGTCGGCGCCATTGGTGAATTGGAGGGGATTTACGAAACTCGTCACCAGCGCCACGTCACCGTTCTCGACGGCGGCGCGAATCAGCGCCGAGTGTCCGTCGTGCAGCGCACCCATGGTGGGAATCAGGCCAATGCGGGCGCCCGCGGTTCGCTGGGTTGTGGCGAAGTCTCGCCACTGCTCGAGGGTGGTGAGCGTCAGCACGAAGTGCTCGTCGTCATGGTGTCATCCGTTCCGGCCCACGAGGGTGCCGTTCGTTAGTCCAACGAATCGAGTGTACCCAAGTCGGTGACGTCGCCGTCAGCCGCCGTCAGTGACGCCGCCGTCACCAGATCCGGACGCAACTGCTGCAAGGGGGCCAGCACGAACCGGCGCAGGTACATGCGCGGGTGCGGCACTTCGAGGGTCTCGGTGCTGACCGTTTCGCCCTCGATCAAAACAATGTCAACGTCGAGCGTCCGGGGCCCCCATCGAACGTCACGCACGCGTCCGGCCGCCGCCTCGGCGGCGTGCGCCCGAGCGAGCAGTTCGGATGGTGTGGCGGTGGTGGTCACCTCAAGAACGAGATTCCAAAAGTTGTCTTGTTCCACGCCACCCCAGGGTGCGGTTTCAAAGACCGACGAGCAACGGGCCGCTTCCCCGCCAGCCACCATCGTTGACACACCAAGGCGAAGGAAGGCCGCACGGTCGCCCTGATTGGTGCCGAGCGAGAAGTAGGCCGGGCGCACAATCAACGCGCGAGCGTGGCCCGAACGCCGACGGTGGCAATAGCTTGGCTCACGGGCGGTTCGAGCTTGCGTACGGCCACGGTGACGCTCGTAATGGCGGGGTCGTAGTCCAAAATGGCCGCCCCGACGCGGTGCACCAGGGTCTCGAGCAGGATGAACTGGCCGGCCAGAACGAGTGACTCCGCCATTGTGATCACGTCGGCGTAGTTAGTGGTCTTTGTGAGGTCGTCCTCAGCGGCAGCGGCCGCGAAGGGGCGCTCAATATCGATGTCGAGCGACAGCGGCTGCGGCGTCACTCGTTCGTGGGGTAGCGCCCCCACGATTGCGACCACGCGAAGGTCGCGCAGTTCAATGCGGTCGCTCACGCCTCGGGCGTCTCCGGCACCACGCGCAGTGGCACGTCGGCCATGAGGGTGCGGCCGTCGGGACCGATGGAGCGCTTCACTAGACGTTCGATGAGCGCGACCGACGTCGCCGCACTCGGTGCGCGCTTGCTCCAGACCAGGTAGCCAGCGAGCACACCAAGCAACCGGTCCGACACCTCGTCGCCGTGGAGCAGCACCGTGGTCTTGCTGTCGAGGCAGCGGGCGAGATCTTCGTAGCAGGCATTGAGTACAACACCCTGCTGTGCACCACCACGCAGGGGGTAGTGGGCAATAGCCAGACCCTTTTCGGCGTAGCCGTCAATGCTGGCCATCGGAGGCAGGATCGACAAGATGCGAGTAAAGCCGTGTTGCTTCAACCACAGCAGCTCTTCGTCGCGACGAACCTTGCGGTGCACTGCCGTGTTGCCGCCAGGTCGCTCCGAAATAGCCAGCGCACCCTTGAACACCCACGTAAAGGAACGCGGCTCAATACCGGCCGACCATTTACCCTTCACGATAAAACCTCCTCTACTGGCCGAACCAGTAGATCTCGAATCTGCGTGCATGCCACAACGTCGTGCACTCGCACAATACTCACACCTTGGCTCAGGGCCCAGACGACCGTGGCCAGTGACCCCTCGAGGCGATCGCCCACCGACGCCAGCGGGGCCCCGGCGGTGTCCAAAAATCGCTTGTAACTGGTCCCCACGAGCACACCGGCCCCGAGGCCTTCGGCCAGCGTCACCAGTGCGCCGACGTGTCCCAGTAGTGTCCAATTGTCCTGCGGTCGCTTCCCAAAGCCAATACCGGGGTCGAGCCAGAGCTCCGAGACACCGGCCGCGCGGGCGCGCTCGGCGAGCCCCGTGAGCTCGGCGAACACCTCGGCAACCACGTCGTCGTAGTGAGGGTTCTGCTGCATCGTCTCGGGGGTGCCCTGGGTGTGCATGGCCACGTAGCCGACCCCCAACTCCCCCGCGACTTCGGGCAGCGTCATCGAGACGTCGTTCAACAATGAGGCACCGGCCGCGACCGCAGCTCGTGCGACCTCGGCCTTACGAGTGTCGATCGAAACCCGGCCTCGTTGCGACAACGCCGCTACCACGGGCAAGACGCGCGCGAGCTCCTCGTCGAGGGGGACCGTGACGGCACCCGGACGGGTCGACTCACCACCGACGTCGACAATGTCGCAGCCGGCGGCAAAGAGCGCGAGCCCTCGAGCAATGGCCGCCGTCGTGTCGGGGGTGCGAACGGCTTCGTGAAAGGAGTCGGGCGTCACGTTGACGACGCCCATGATGCGTGGGCTCAGCGCCACGACGACCGGGGCTGGTGGATGTACTGCAACGCTTCGGCCCGGTAGGCCGCATCGTCGCGGAAGACGCCGCGAACGGCCGAGGTCACCGTGGAGGTGCCGGCCTTTTTCACGCCGCGCATCGACATGCAGAAGTGCTCGGCCTCAATGACCACCATTGATCCGCGGGGACGTAGTTCGGTCTCCATCGCGTCGACAATTTGGGTCGTCATGCGCTCTTGGACTTGGAGTCGTCGGGCGAAGCCTTCGACCAGGCGCGCCATCTTCGAGAGACCGGTGATACGTCCATCGGGACCGGGCAGGTAGGCCACGTGGGCCACACCGGTGAAGGGAACCAAGTGGTGCTCGCACAACGTGGTGAAGGGAATGTCCCGGACCATGACCATTTCGTCGTGACCGGCCTCAAAGGTCACGCGCAGGTGCTCGCCGGGGTCTTCGTCGAGGCCCTCGAAGAGCTCGACGTACATGTCGGCCACACGGCGCGGCGTCTCACGAAGGCCGTCGCGCGACGGGTCGTCACCAATCGCGTCCAACAACTCCGCGACCAGCCGCTCGACGCGTGTGCGGTCGACCACGACTAGGCCTCGCCGACGAAGGTGTAGATGGCGTCCAGGTTGCGGTACCGCTCGTTCACGTCGAGGCCGTAGCCCACGACGAAGTCGGCCGGGATGGAGAAGCCGACGTACTTGAGGTCCTGCTCCACGCGCTGCTCGCCCTCTTTGAGGAGGAGCGCGCAGACCTCGAGGCTGCGCGGGTTACGCGCACCAAGGTACTGACGGAGGTAGTTGAGCGTGAGGCCCGAGTCCACGACGTCTTCAATAATCAAAACGTCACGATCCTTCAGGTCAACATCGAGGTCCTTGACGATGCGCACGACGCCCGAGGTCTTGGTCGCGGCGCCGTAGGAGGAGACGGCCATGAAGTCGATTTCGACGGGCAGTTCGATGGCGCGCATGATGTCGGCCATGAAGTTGACCGCACCTTTGAGCACGCAGACCAGCAGTGGCGGGTGACCGGCGTAGTCGCGGGTGATGTCCGCACCCAGTTCCTTGATTCGCTCCTGCAGCTCGCCAGCGGAGACGACCACCCGGCCGAGTTCGTGGCCGGCCCAGTGGGACGAGAGGTCGTGGGTGTCAGGAGAAGTCATGTGCGAAATCGTAGTAGGTCACTCACCGAGCGTGAGCCGCTGGTCGCGACGGGCGAGGCGGCGCCCGCCGCTCAGTTCACAGGCGACCACGTCGCCACGCACCACGGCCATGGCGCGTTCCACTTCGTCCACACTCGGGGCGTAGACATCGCCCTCGGGGGTGGTCGCGTGCAGAACCGTCCGCAGCCATCGACGCAAGCGTGCCACCGGCCATTGCCGCAGTTCACGGCAGTCGGCAGTGTCAAGGGTCAGGCTCGTGTCTCCCGCGGCAACGTCGTCGAGCCACCGCTGCTCGTCCCAGGTGATCTGGGCCTGGCGCGCCAGGATCGGCACCACGTCACGCCGCATCACGTCGTCCATCAATGGCAGCAGCTCGTGACGGACGCGATTACGGGTGAAGCGCGGATCGGCGTTGGACTCATCGACCCGAGCGGCGACACCCTGCGCGGCCACGAACGCGTGCAGGTCCTGGCGTCGGACCCCGAGCAGGGGTTTGCCAGGCGAACCAATCATCGGCGACTGCCCCTGGGCGCCCGCGCCGCGCAGCAGGTTCAAGACGATGGTTTCGACGAGGTCATCCATCGTGTGACCCGTCAACACGTCACGAGGCATGGCCTGGCGGCGTGCCAGCCGCGCCCGTTCTTCGAAATTGGGTCCTGGCGCCACCTGGACGTCGTGTCGAACAAAAGCGACGTTGCGGGCGGCACAGAGGTCCCGCACAAATGCGGCGTCGTCACCACTCGTGGCCCGTGCGTGGTGATCGACGTGGTGAACGGTGACCGTAAGCCCCGCTTCCAGGGCGAGCAGGAGCAGACCAACCGAGTCGGGGCCACCGGAGACCGCCACGTCGACGTGCTGGGGTGGCGTCGGGAAGTGGCACTGCGCCAGGAGTGCTGAAGCGTTCACGCGGCAAAGCCTAGAGCGGTGGTCTGCGAGACTGGCACCGGAGGAATTGCCAATGATTGAGGTCACACTGCACGAGGAGCGTCGTCACGACCTTCCCGTTCTGGCGATACCGGCCTTCCGGTCGTTGGGCATCGACGCCTTTCTCACCACACGCGAAGGTGGCGTGAGCGCCCCGCCCTACGACACCCTCAATCTCGGCCAGCACGTCGGTGATGACCCCGCGGCCGTGAGCGAGAATCGCCGTCGTGTGGCCCTCGCCGCCGGGGTGGCCCCCGAGCAGCTGCTCTTCACCGATCAAGTGCACGGTGCCGTGGTCAACGACGCCGACCAGCCTGGGCCATTTCGCGGTGACGCGCTGGTGAGCCGTCGCGACGACCGGGCCCTCGCCATCATGACCGCCGACTGCATTCCACTCCTACTGGCCGACGAGACGGCCGTCGCCGTCGTGCACGCCGGCTGGCGTGGACTCGCCGCGGGCATCCTGCCGGCCGCCGTAAGCGCCTTCGCAGACCCGGCAGCCGTGCACGTGTTCCTCGGTCCAGCAATCTCGCCTCGCATCTATCAAGTCGGCCCCGACGTTGCCGAGGTCTTTGCCCACATCCCCGACATCATGGTCCCGGACGAGTCGGCCAACGACGAGCGGTGGCTCCTCGACCTGCACGCCATTGCCGCGACGCAATTGACGTCGGCGGGGGTGCATGAAGAGCACCTGCTGCGCTCGGTGCACCACACCGACGGCGGCCGCTTGTTCTTCTCGGACCGCGCCCAGCGCCCCTGTGGGCGCTTCGCCCTGGTCGCTCGACGTGCGACCTACGATGAAATGGTGGAGGCAGAGGCATGAACCGGGCGGAACGTTTCTCCTATCTCGGACTCGTCGCCGACGGCGACACCCTGCGCGGCCACTACCGACTCGACGACGTCGACTTCGTTGAGGAAGTCACGGTTGACGGGGCCGACCTCACAAACGCCGCCCAGCGGTCAATCGCCGAACTCTGGTACCTCATCGCCGGCCTCAGCTACTACAAGGCCGGCGCCGCCCGCGTCATCGACTTCGGTGATGTCCCCGTCGGTGACGCCGGACGCACCCTCGTCGAGGCGGCAGTGATCGACGGCCTCGGTGAGTATCGCTTCCGCAACGACTTGCCCCTCGAGGATGTGACCTTCGAGGGAGGTGCCCCCGTCGATGTGGCACCCGTTTCGGCCGACCCTTCAAACGTGCTTATCCCCTTCGGTGGTGGTATCGACTCATGCGTCACGGTGGCCGCTCTGGCGCACTGTCCGCGCACCCTCTTCGTGGTGAGCCCCGCCTCGGGCACCTTTGCGCCACTCGAAGCAACGGCGGCCGTCACCGGCCTGCCAATGCAACGCGTCACTCGCCACCTCGACCTGGCGACCCTGACCAGTCGACCCTTCTTCAACGGTCACGTACCCGTCACCACCATGGTCACGCTGCTGGCTGTCCTGAGCGCCCTGGCCAACGAGCAGGGATCGGTGGCGATGAGTAACGAGCACTCCTCCTCGGCCCCCAACCTGACCTGGCGCGGGCGGACCATCAACCACCAGTGGAGTAAGTCGGAGCGAGCCGAAACGCTCATTGCCGAAGCCGTCGCCGAACGCATCGGCTCGGCCTTCGTGGTGGCGAGCTACCTCCGTGATCGCAGCGAGCTGTGGGTAGCGCAGCAGTTTGCCCAGAACACGGCCCTGCTTCCCGTCTTTCGCTCCTGCAACCGCGCCTTCGCCCAGGACCAGGCCAAACGCGCAACGCAGTGGTGTGGCGAGTGCGACAAGTGTCTGTTCATCAACCTCGTCTTGGCCCCGTTCCTGTCTCGCGACACCCTGCGCGACATCTTCGGCAGCGAACCGCTGACCAACCCCACCCTCGCCGGCTCACTGGCCGCCCTGGTGGGCGTGGGTCTCGACAACAAGCCTTTCGAATGCGTCGGGGACCCCGACGAGAGCGCTGCGGCTTTGGTGGAGATTGCCGCACGACCCGAGTGGCACGACGTCCCGGCACTGGCGCACCTCGCCGCCCAAGTCCACCCCGAGCGATCCTTCCAGCAACTGCTCGAGCCGCAAAGGGGCAGCCGTGTTCCGGCCGCGTGGCTTCGCTGACCTGACAAACCGACGTGTCGGCGTCTACGGCCTCGGCGTCGAGGGCCGCGCGACGGTGGCCCGACTCGCGACCGTGACCACTGACGTCGTGCTCGTTGACGACGCCCCCAGTGACCCCACCGTGCTCGCCACCGACCACGGTGGTCTTGACGCGTTGCTCACCTGCGACGTGGTGTTGAAGAGCCCCGGCATCCCCCGTCGATCGGCCGCGGTCACCGCGCTCGAGTCCGCAGCCGTCACCGTCACCTCGGCCCTCAACCTCTGGCTCAACGACACGGACCGCGAACGCGTCATTGCGGTCACCGGCACCAAGGGCAAATCGACCACGACGTCGTTGATCGCGTTTTTTCTCGAATGCCTCGGCGAGCGCGCCCACCGCGTCGGCAACATCGGCCAGCCGCCCTACGACCCCGCCCTCGATCTCTCGACGGGCTGGATAGTCGTGGAGATGTCCAGCTTTCAGTGTGTCGACATCGAGACAGCGCCCGCTCGCATCGTGTTGACCTCACTCGGGGCCGACCACTTGGACTGGCACGGTTCCCTCGAGCAGTATCACGCCGACAAGTTGTCGCTCACGCGATCGGCCGGCCCCCACGACACCTTCGTCGCCGACAGCCCCAGCGTGCTCGCCGCTCACGACCAGATTGGTGGCACGCTCCACGTGGTTCCCGCCGACGACCACGACCTCGCTGCCGCCCTGCGCCTCCTGGGTGATCACTCTCACAGCAATGTCGCCCTGGCCCTGGCCGTCGTCGCCCACGCCACGGGACGCACCGTCGCGCAGGTCGCCGAGGTGGTGCGGGGGCAGAGCGATGCCTTCACCCCGCTGCGCGGACGCCTCACCTTGGTCGCCACCGCCGATGGCGTGCGCTACGTCGACGACGGCCTCGCCACCGCCGTCTTGCCTACGGTGGCGGCGCTCACTGTCTTCGCTGCGGACCCGTTGGCGATCATCGTTGGAGGATTCGATCGCGGGGTGGACTACCAGCCCCTCGTTGACGCGCTGCGGACTCGCACCGCACCGGTAATGGTGGTAGCCCTCGGCCCAGCGGGGCAACGGATTCACGAACTGCTGCTGGCCACCGACGTGTCGAGTCAGGTAGTGGCCGACATGGCCAACGCGGTGCGCGAAGCGCGATCGTTCGTTGCCGACGGCGGTGTGGTCTTGTTATCGCCCGCGGCACCAAGTTTTGACGCCTACCGCAACTGGGAAGAACGCAGTGCCGACTTTGCTCGGTGGGCACTAACGACGGATCTGTAGGGCGCGGGGCCCCACGAAAGTGGAGCCTGGGAGGGGAATCGAACCCCTGACCTGCTCATTACGAATGAGCTGCTCTGCCGGCTGAGCTACCCAGGCGCGAGTACAGACTCTACTTCAAAACTGCTCTGGCTGGTCAGAGCCGCATCAGCGAGAGGGCCAGATCGTGCAATAACAGGCCTTCGTCGACGTTGGTCCCGAGCCGCTGGTGGGTCTCGGCCACAATCGCAATTGCTTCCATGGTCTGCTTCATGGCGTGCTGGCCCCGCGCGTCCAGGTGGGGCTCGGCCACGAGTTCGTGGAGTCGTTCGCGATAGACGGCGGTGAGCACGCTCAGACCAAAGCGCAGTTCATCGAGGCGGAACCGGCGCTGTTCACGCTTGTGGTTCTGCTCGATCTTGGCCCGCCCCGGCACGGCACGCAGGCCCATTTCCTTGGCCTGACGCGCGAGGTCGTCGAGTTCAGCCTCCTGGACCGCGGCCAGTGGGGCGAGGGCGGCCGTGATGGCCGCTGAGATGTCGAGGGCCAGTGCGGCGGCCGACGCGGCGGTGCCGTTGAACCGGTCCGGCGCGCTACGCCAGAGTTGGAGTCGTTCCGAGAGGGCGGGGTCCTTGACCAACACCTGAGCCCGTCGCAGGTTGCCCTGGGCCGAAGCGGCCGCTTCCGCAGCCGCGGCGGCGCTCGCCCCGTCACGCACCAGCATCGCCTCGATGTCGCTGATGGCGAGTCCCTGGAGGGGGATGCTCACGCACCGAGACTCGATGGTGATGAGTTCTTCGGGGAGCTCTTCGGCCGTGAGAACGAAGATGGTCTTCGAGGAGGGTTCCTCGAGCGTCTTGAGGAGGGCGGGGGCACTCGGAGCGCCGCCCGACACCGTGAGTTCGACGTCCTCAATCACGACGACGTTGAACGGTGCCTGGAGTGGGCGCCGGCGACTGATGCGCTCGATGTCGTGAATGTCCTCCACCGACCACGACGCGCCGGCGCGGGTCGCCACGTGCACGTCGGGCTCTTGCCCGTCGAGAACGCGTCGGCAGGTCGCGCAGGTGCCGCACCCGTGGTCGGGGCACTCCAGTGCCGCCACGAAGGCCCGGCAGGCCTCGGCGACATTGGCGCCGGAAGGGCCGGAGAGCAGGTAGGCGTGGACGGGGTGGCGCACGTGTTCACGCATCGCCGCCACCGCGTGGGGCTGACCAATCAGGGCGTCAAAGACGTCGCTCACAGCAGCGGTGCCAGTCGGGCGTCAATTGCGGCGGCGACTTCCTCGAAGGTGCCCCGGCCGTCAATCACACACCACCGATGAGGATCGGCCGCGGCGAGGGTGAGGTAGCCCTGACGCAGTCGTTCGTGAAAGACCTCGTCAGCGGACTCAAAGCGGTCTTCGGCGTTGCGGGTTCGGCGTTCGTTCGCGGTCGCGACATCAATGTCAATCAACACAATCAGGTCGGGTTCGCAGCCATCGATGGCGAACGCGGACGCGGCCCGCAGGGCCACAAGGTCAACGCCGCGACCGTAGCCCTGGTAGGCCAGGGTTGAACCGTAGTAGCGGTCGGCAATGACGTGGCGTCCTTCGGCCAGGGTGGGTGCAATCACCGTGGCCACGTGGTGGCTCCGGTCGGCCAGCATCAGTAGCGCTTCGGTGGTCGGTGTCATTGGGGTGCTGGCGTCGAGCAGCCAGCTCCGCAGTGCGGCGCCCAGCGGCGTGTCACCGGGCTCAAAGGTGAACCGGCCACCACAGGCGTCAGCCACACGGCGGGCCTGGGAACTCTTCCCCGAGGCGTCGATACCTTCGAAGACGATAAAACGTCCGGGCACTACGCCTCCGTAGCTTTGGCAATCAATGCCGCGTTGGCCTTGGCACCCTTCGCGGTGGCCGCGCGCTTGGCGACACCCTTCGATGCGGTGGCCGACTTGCGAGGCGCGGCCTTCTTGGCGGTCGACTTCTTGGCCACGGCCTTCTTCGCCGGCGCCTTCTTCGCGACCGCCTTGCGGGGTCTCGTTGAGGGCTCGGCGTTGCGCTTCTCGGCCAAGAGTTCACAGGCGCGATCGATGGTCAGTAGTTCAATGGCGTCGCCGACGCGCAGCGTCGCGTTGACTTCGCCGTCGGTGACGTAGTTACCGAATTTGCCGGTCTTCACCACGACGTGCAGCTTGGTGAGTGGGTCAATGCCGAGGTCCTTCAGCGGTCCCGCGGGGGCGCGACGACCACGCGTCTTCGGCTGGGCCAAGACCTCGAGGGCCTGGTCAACCGTGACGGTGAAGATCTGGTCTTCGGACTCGAGTGATCTCGTTTCCTTGCCCCAAGTGATGTAGGGGCCGTAGCGACCGTTCTGCGCCTGGATGGGCTCGCCGTCACTCGGGTGAGGGCCAACGGTCCGTGGCAACGTCAGGAGACGCTTGGCGTCCTCGAGTGTCACGGTCGCGAGGTCCATAGTGGTGAAGAGTGACGCCGTCTTGGGCTTCTCGCCGGCCTTGACGTCGGCGATGTCGCCAACCTGGACGTAGGGGCCGTAACGACCGGCCTTCAAGTAAATGGGCAGACCCGTTTCCTCGTCCGTGCCGAGTTCACGGTCATTGCTCGGCGCCGAAAGCAGTTCGAGGGCGCGCGTCACCGTGAGCGAGTCGGGCTCGGTCGATTCAGGGATCGACACGCGCTGCTCACCGTGGCTGAGGTAGGGACCGTAACGACCCGAGCGCACCGTGACCGGAAGGCCGTCGGGGGCCACGCCGAGCGGGATTGAGTTGATGGCGGCGAAGTCGAAGTCCAACTCCGAGTGGGTCATCTTTTCGAGACCCTGCTTGGCGAATTCGGTCGTGGCCGCAGCGTCGCCGAAGTAGAACTTGCGCAGCCACGGCTCGAGTGCCTGCTGGCCCTGCGCGATTTCGTCGAGCTGGTCCTCCATCGCCGCGGTGAACTGGTAGTCCACGAGGTCGGCGAAGTAGGTCTCGAGCAGGTTGACGACCGCGAAGGCCCGGAAGGCTGGCACCAAGGACTTGCCCTTCTTCCAGACGTACCCGCGCTTGTCAATCGTCTTCATGACGCTGGCGTAGGTCGACGGGCGGCCAATGCCGAGGTCTTCGAGCTTCTTGATGAGCGTCGCTTCGGAGTACCGGTCCGGCGGCTGGGTGTCGTGGCTCTTCATCGCGACGTCGGTCACGGGCAGGGCGCCGCCCTCACTCAGCGGGGGCAGGATGCGCTCCTGGTCGGCCAGTTCGGCTTCGGGGTCGTCGGTGCCTTCGACGTAGGCGCGGCGGAAGCCGGGGAACTCGATGCGCAGACCGGTGGCACTGAGGCCGGCGGTGACGTTGCCCTGGAAGCCAGCGACCTCACCGAGCTCGGCGCTGAGACGCACCTTGTCCTGGGTCAACTTGGCGTCGACCATCTGCGAGGCAATCGTGCGCTTCCAGATCAGGTCGTACACGGCGAACTCGTCGTGGCCGAGGCTGGCCTGGGCCTCGTCGAGTGTGCGGAAGGATTCGCCGGCGGGGCGAATCGCTTCGTGGGCTTCCTGAGCGTTCTTGACCTTGCGGTCGTAGCGACGCGGGGCGTCGGCGACGTAGTCGTCACCGAACATCGACGCGGCCATCGAACGCGCGGCCCGAATGGCCTCATCCGACAGACTCGTCGAGTCGGTTCGCATGTAGGTGATCCACCCCTGCTCGTACAAGCGCTGGGCGGCGCGCATGGTGCGCTCCGGGTCGAAGCGCAGCTTGCGGCTGGCCTCAATCTGCAGTGACGAGGTCATGAACGGTGGCTGCGGGCGTTGGGTTCGCGGCGTTGACGTGATGGCGTTGACCACCACCGAGGCCTGGCGCAGCGCGGCAGCAACTGCGTTAGCCGAGTCTTCCGAGAGCACCTCAACGGTGCCCTTGGCGTCGAGGCGACCGCTGGCGTCAAAGTTCTTTCCCGAGGCGAGGGTGGCGCCGTTGAGTGAGTCGACCGTCGCGTCAAAGGTCACGCCGGTGGCCTGCAGCGTCGCGGTGACGTCGAACCAGGTCGCCGAGGTGAAGGCCATGCGTTCACGCTCGCGTTCGCAGACCAAGCGAATGGCCACGGACTGCACACGACCGGCCGAACGGGCCTTGTCGACGGCGCGCCAGAGAACGGGTGAGACTTCGTAGCCCACGAGGCGGTCGAGGAACCGACGGCCTTCCTGGGCGTCGACGAGCTGCATGTTGATGTCGCGGGTCTCTTCGACGGCCTTCGCAATAGCCGCCGGCGTAATTTCGTGGAAGACCATCCGCTTGACCGGCACCTTGGGCTTCAACACCTCGAGGAGGTGCCAGGCAATGGCTTCTCCTTCGCGGTCTTCATCGCTCGCCAGGTAGACCTCGTCGACCTGCTTGAGAGCGGCCTTGAGTTCGGAGACGACCTTTTTGCGGTCCGGAGAAATGACGTAGACCGGGGTGAAGTGGTCCTCGACGTTGATGCCGAGGCGGGCCCACTTTTCCTTCTTGATCTCGGCAGGAATGTCCGCGGCGCTCTGCGGCAGGTCGCGGATGTGACCAATTGAGGGCTTGACGATGTAGTCGGGACCCAGCATGCCTTGGATGCGGGTGGCTTTCGCTACGGATTCAACAATGACGAGTGCACGTGCCATCACCACTCCTCTCTCATGCTCGGGGACCACACAAAGGTCCGAGGGCGAAGGCTACTCGTCACCATGGGGAGCAGCCACAATTTCGTACTGCGGGTTCAAGATAACGGCCTCGCGGCGCAGGCTGGTCACGGTGCCGCGGACTAAGAGACGCGTGCCGCGCTCGATGCCCGGCACCGACGTGCGACCCTGGAAAATAACGGCGACCGACCCCGTGTTGTCCGTAATCATGCAGCGCAGGTCGCTGGTGCCGTCTTCGCGCGTGACCGTCATCGCTCGCACGCGACCGGCAATCTCCGCCAGCTGGCGTTCGCGCAAGTCACCGATGGGTTCGGCCTCGCCCGAGCGTTCAGCCAGCTTGATGTCGGCCTCGAGGTGGGCGTCCTCACGCACACCACCACGAACGACTTCGTCGCTCATCGGCGCCTCAATCAGGTCGCCCTCGTCAATGCGACGACGACTGGACCGGAACGGGATGATGGTGGCCGCAGTCCGGGGCACCTGCATCACGGCGGTGGCGATCTGGTCCGCGGTGCGGTCATGCAGCAAGCGCTGCAGGCGCGACGCGAAGCCCCGTCGCGGCAGGATCACCATGCAGAACACTTCGGGGTCACGCACGACGTCGGCCACGAGTTCGAGCGCGGCGCGGTCGAGGCGTCGGTCTTCACAGTCGGCAATTTCGAGGTCAATGTGCGCCGAGGCGGTGTTCTCTCGGCCCCACATCTCTTCGAGACGCGAGGTGACGAGGGGGTCGATGTCGAAGTGCACCGCACGAATACTGAAGGCGTTCAACGTCGAGCAGTACTGCAGTGCTCGTTCGGTCGCCAGGTCGTAAGTGTCGACGAGGATCACCACACGCGTGGTGCGAATACCAATGGGTGAGGCCGTGGACACCGCGTCGAAGGAGACCTGTTCACGGGTGTACTGCTTGTTGAAGCGAAGGAGCGCCCAGTACATCGCCGGACCCACGATGACAATGAGCCACGCGCCCTGGGTGAACTTGGCGAAGACAAAAATCAGCACGACCAGCGAGGCCACCAAGGCCGAGAACCCGTTGACGAACACGCCACGTCGCCAGTGGGCACCACGTTCGCGACGGTGGCGCGTCACCATGCCGAGTCCGGCCATCGTGAAGCCGGTAAACACACCAATGGCGTAGAGGGCGACCAGGGCGTTGACGTTCGCGTTGAAGGCGATAATGAGCGTGAGCGAGACGATGCCCAGGACGATGATGCCGTTCGAGAACGAGAGGCGGTGACCGCGCTTGGTCAACTGACGGGGCAGGTAGGCGTCGGTGGCCACGTAGTTGGCGAGGAAGGGGAAGCCGTTGAACGACGTGTTACCACCGGTGTAAAGGATGGCCACGGTGGCGAACTGCACAATCAGGAAGACAATGTGGCCCGATCCCGTGGCGCCGAAGACGGCGTTGACTTCCTGGGACACCACCGTAGGAGTGCCCGCCTGGAACGGGAACGCGTGCGTCCAGTGCGCCAGCAGCGTTGTGCCAAGGAGCAAGAAGGCCAACACCGAGGCCATGATGATCAGTGTCTGGCGGGCGTGCACCGACTCGGGCTTACGGAAACTCGCCACACCGTTCGAGATGGCCTCGAGACCGGTCAACGAGGAACCACCGTTGGCGTAGGCGCGCAGCAGCGAAATAAAGGCCAGACCCATCAAGACACCGCTGCCGGAGTGGCCGAGTCGCCCGTCGACCAACAGGTTCGTGGCCGGCACCTTGATGACGTGCAGGGTGCCGGCAATTTCCTTGTAGAAGCCGACCAGAATGGTGGCGCCCAGCGCCAAAATGTAGAAATACGTGGGAAAGGCGAAGTAGCTGCCCGCTTCCCGAAGGCCGCGCAGGTTGCCAAATATAAGGAGAAGGACGACGCCGACGGTCAACTGCAGGGTGTAGGGCGTGAGTGAAGGAATGGCACTGGTGAGCGCGGCCGTACCGGCCGAGCACTGCACGGCGACGGTCACGGTGTAGTCAATCAGCAGTGCAACAGCGGCAATTTGGGCAATTCGCGGTCCAAAGTTCTCGCGGGCCACGACGTAGGAGCCACCGGCCTGGGTGTAGTACTTGATGACGTCCCAGTACGACAGCGTGACGAAGAAGAGCACGCCGATGATGACGAACATGATCGGAACGACCAGCGAAAAGGCGGCCAGACCGATGTAGGGGGTCATCTGGGTGAGAATCTCTTCAGCACCGTACGCCGACGAGGAAATGCAGTCCGGGGCTAGTACGCCCAGGGCGACGACACGACCCAAACGCTCGCCGGCCAACTGCTCACTGACGTAGGGCTTGCCCAGCAGAATCCGCTTGAGGCGATAGCCCAGCGTTTCGGGGTACACGGCCGCCACGTTGGCGTGCGACGTCAAAACGGGCGACGACTTGGAAAGTTGCTTTTGCGCGTCTGACACGATTTCTACCCTAAACCCTTGTACCCGACTGCGGGCGCCTTATCTTACCGATGGCCCCATGTTGCACCTCTGACGTGGGGTGTGGTGAGATGGCACGGTGCATATTGTTGTCGTCGGCTGTGGTCGAGTGGGGTCAAGTTTGGCCATGCAGTTGTCCGAAGAGGGCAACTCCGTTGTCGTTATTGACAAAAACCGCGACGCCTTCCGTCGCCTGACCCGCTTCGACGGCCGCGTCATCCACGGATCGGGCTTCGATCGCGACGTCCTCGCCAAGGCCGAAGTACACGACGCCGACGCTCTGGCCGCCGTCACCCGCGGTGACAACACCAACATTCTTTGCGCCCGTATCGCTCGCGACAACTACCGCGTCAAGAACGTGGTCGCCCGTATTTATGACCCGCAGCGCGCCTCGATTTACCTGAAGCTGGGCATTCCCACCGTGGCCTCGGCCCTGTGGACCACCCAGCAGGTCAAGCGCTACATCTTCCCCGACACCGACGGTCTGACCTGGACCGACGGCACCGGCTCGTTGCACCTCGTCGAGGTCGTCGTTCCCGACCACCTCGCCGGACAGCCCCTGACCCGATTCACGCTGGGCCGCGACGTCAAGCCGGTGGGACTGGTGCGCGGCGGTATTGGTCGCGTGGATCTCGACGGCCTGTTCGCTCAGGAAGACGATGTTCTGCAGCTCATGACGACCGACGCCGGTCGCACCGAGCTGCGCCACTTGCTCGAAGGGACCTCCGAATGAGAGTCATGATTGCTGGCGGTGGATCAGTTGGCACCGCAATTGCCCTCGACCTCGTCGAACGTCACCACGACGTGACCCTGCTCGAGCAGGACTTCATCATGTCGGAAAAGGTCCGCACGATTCTTCACGGCGTGACCGTGGTGCACGCCGACGCCTGCGAGTACGCGACCTTGAGCCAGGTCGACCTGCGCACCGTGGACGTCGCCATCGCCGCGACGGGTGACGACGAAGACAACCTGGTGATCTCGTGGTTGGCCAAGCAGGAATTCGGCGTTCCCCGCGTGATTGCCCGTATTAATAACTCCCGCAACGAGTGGCTGTTCAACAACGCTTGGGGCGTCGACGTCGCCGTCTCCACCCCCGCCCTCATTACCTCGCTGATTGACGAAGCCGTCGAAGTCGGCTCCATTATCAACCTGATGGACCTCGCTCACGGCAAAATGCGCCTAATTGAGGTGACGTTGGCCGACTCCGCCCCGGCGGTGGCCACCGGTCGCACTCTCGATGAGCTGAACCTGTCAGACGCCGTTCGTGTGGTGGCCGTTGTTCGCTCCGAACAGCCACTGGTCCCCCAGGGATCGATGCGCTTCTACGAGCACGACCACGTGATTCTCGTCACCCGCGCGGACTCCACCGAAGACTGCGCCGCCGCCTTCATTGGCTAGCGCTTCGTGGCGGTAGTGCGTGGGGCGTAGCATGGGAACCGTGCGTGCCGCCTTCTTCGACCTCGACAAGACTGTCATCGCCAAGTCGTCGCTGGTCGCTCTCGGCCCCGAATTTCACGCCCAAGGGCTTCTGAATCGCCGCACCCTGCTCCGCGGTGCCTTCACCCAGTTGCTCTTTCTACGCTTTGGCGCCAGTGACCAGCGCCTCGACAAAATTCGTCGCCAGGTCCTGCGCTTGACCAAGGGCTGGGACCACGACGAAGTACGGGCCCTGGTGGCCGAAAGCATCAATGAAGTCATCGAGCCCCTGATCTACCAGGAAGCCCTTGACCTCATTCGTCAGCACCGTGAAAACGGTGACCAGGTGTGGCTGGTGTCGATGTCGCCCGTCGAAATTGTTGAGCCCTTCGCCGAGATGCTGTCAATGACTGGCGCCATTGGCTCGCGCGCCAAAATTGACGAGCAGGGCAAGTTCACCGGCGAGATGGACTTTATTGCGCACGGCGCCAACAAGGCCGCCGCCATGCGTGAGGTTGCCCTCGAACGCGGCATTGACCTGTCCGCATCCTTCGCCTACTCCGACTCCGAAACAGACGTGCCGATGCTCGAAGCCGTCGGTCACGCCTTCGCGGTGAATCCCGATCGTGCGCTCGCCCGCACCGCGCAGGAGCGGTCCTGGCCGGTGTTGAGCTTCACGCACCCCGTGCGTGCACACGACGGCAAGCAGTCACGGACGCCCTTCATTATCAGTGCGATCGTGCTGGGAATCCTGGCCTTGCTGGGTCGCTCACGTCGCGACCACTCACCGAAGAACTAGAGCGTCAGCAGGTCGCGCGCACCGGTGTCCGAGGACGGGTGACGCAGCTTTGACATCGCGCGCGCTTCGATCTGACGAATGCGCTCACGCGTCAGGTTCATTTCAGCACCCACGTCTTCGAGGGTGCGGATTTCACCGGCACCATCAAGGCCAAAGCGCATGCGCAGAATCTTCTGCTCACGCTCGTCGAGCGGCTGCAACAACTTCTCGATAGCCGAAGGCATCATCTTCACCGCGGCAACATCGAAGGGCGACTCGGCGGAACGGTCTTCCACGACGTCACCGAGCTCCGCGTCACCATCTTCACGCAGTGGCTCCGACAGCGAAATTGGCTCCGAGCGGAAACGCAGCGCTTCGATCAGCTTGTCCTCGGGCATCTCGCACTCGTCGCAGAGTTCCTTGATGGTCGGCGGACGACCGAACTTCAGCTCGAGGCGTGACTGGGCCTTCTGCACGCGGGCCAGCGTGTCGCCAGCGTGCACGGGAAGACGGATGGTACGGCCGGTGTTGGCGATACCGCGCGTGATGGCCTGACGGATCCACCAGGTGGCGTACGTCGAGAACTTGAAGCCCTTGCGCCAGTCGAACTTCTCGACGGCGTGCATCAGGCCGAGGTTGCCCTCTTGAATCAAGTCGAGGAGTGGCAGACCCGAAGCCTGGTACTTCTTGGCAATGGACACCACGAGACGAAGGTTCGACTGCACGAAGTCCTGCTCGGCCTTTTCGCCACGGTGCACGGTGCGCTTGAGGGCCTGCTTCTTGGCGGGCGTCAGCTTGATGGCCTTGTCCGTTTCGGCAGCCTCGAGTTCGGCACGAGCTTCGCGACCCTCTTCAATGGACTGCGCCAAGTGGACTTCGTCGTCCTTGGTGAGCAGCATGTACTGACCAATGTCAGAAAGGTAGAGCCGGACGAGGTCCTCATCATCACGATCAACGCGGTCTTTTGCCATGGCGTACTCCTCTATGCAATTGGTCCGGGGGAACCGGTATCAGTAGTTATACGAGGAGCCGCAACCACGGCCACGAGGTGGTGGTGAAATCGAGCGATTAGCTCAGCTGGACCCAGCGGGGGCCGAGGTGTTCGCCCCACCCCAGTGCGTCGAGCATCTCGAGGTAGGACTGCACCACACCCTCAAGATTTTCACCCTCGAGTGGCGGTTGTGTGGCCAGCACCGCACCGGTCTGGTGCATCGAGGTGACCAGCAGTTCCTGACCGACGTTGACCAGTTCGTCAGGTTCGACTTCGGCCACGTCACGGAGCCAGATCAGCAGACGAGGGCTCAGCAGCATCGTGACCACGAAGAGGGCGAGGGCGCCGGACTCATCTTCCGCACTGGCGTGCGACAGCATCGCGAGGACGGGAGCCGAAGGTTCGACATACTCGTCGTCGCTCCGCAGTGGCAACGCCGCCGCGCCGAAGAGACGGGAGAGTTCGTGGGCCCGCACCACCAACGCGTCATTGGTGAACGTCGGTGCCGCTTCGCCCAGACCCTGGTAGAGGGCGTCGTAGAGCGAGAGCAGGTGGGCGCGTTCGGCCGGGGTCATCGCTGCACCGGTCGGTAGGCGTTGGTGATGGGCATTCGTCGGTCACGGCCAAAGGCCTTCTTCGTAATGCGCACCCCCGGTGGGACTTGGCGACGCTTGTATTCGGCGACGTCGACAAGCCGGGTGATGCGGTTGACGAGCTCGGGCTCGTAGCCCATCGCGATGATTTCTTCGGCCGTGTGATCCTCTTCGACGTAGAGCGCGAGCAGGGCGTCCAATACGTCGTAGGGCGGCAGGGACTGGTCATCGCGCTGGCCGGGCCGCAACTCGGCCGACGGAGCCTTGGTTAGCACCGACAGCGGAATGGGCTCAGGGTCACCGTTCGCGACGGCGACTTCGTTGCGGTAACGACAGAGTTCGTAGACCAGCGTCTTGGGCACGTCCTTGATGACAGCAAAGCCGCCGGCGGTGTCGCCATACAGCGTGGCGTAGCCCACGGCCATTTCGGATTTGTTGCCCGCCGTCAACACGATGGCGCCCGTCGCGTTCGACAGGGCCATCCACGTGACCCCACGAAGACGCGACTGCAGGTTTTCTTCCGTCAGTCCCTGTGGTTCACCACCGAGCGGGCCCGTCAGCATGTCAATAAACGCCTGGTGCGCAGGCTCAATCTCGATCTGCGTGACATCAATGTCGAGGCGCGCGCCGAGCTCCATTGCGTCCGCGACGGAGTGCCCGGTGGAGTAACGACTGGGCATCGCGTAGCCGTGGACCGCGCGGGCGCCGACGGCGTCAACGGCAATCGCGGCCACGAGGGAAGAGTCGATACCACCCGAGACTCCAAGCACTGCTGAACGGAAGCCGTTTTTGCGGATGTAGTCACGGGTGCCCATAACGAGAGCGTTGTAAATCTCGGCGATGTCGCTCAGTGGTTCAGCAATCGCGTTGGTGAAGAGCGCCGATCGCTCGGCCGAAGCCGTCCGGGCCTCGAGCGACACGCCGTGCGCGCTGGCCTCAGCCTCAACCTCAACGACGAGGAGCTCTTCTTGAAAGGCGTTGGCTCGAGCAATGACGGCGCCAGTCCCGTCAACCACGACGGACTGTCCGTCAAAGACCAACTCGTCCTGACCGCCGACCATGTTGACGTAGACGATGGGACATCCCACCGCTCGTGCGCGGTCGGCCAGCATTGCTTCACGTTCGACGCGTCGGCCGCGGGCGTAGGGGGAGGCGTTCGCCACGACAATTAACGTGGCCCCTTGTTCACGGAGCATGCGCGCGGGCTCGGGCGACCACACGTCCTCGCAAATCAGCAGACCAACGGCGACGCCCTTGATGTTGACAATGGTGCCGGGACCGGTGCCGCGGTGGAAGTATCGCTGCTCGTCAAAGACGTCGTAGTTGGGGAGAAGACGCTTGGTGGCGACGGCGCGCAGACCCGTGGCGTCGAGCGCCGCGAGGGCGTTGGCGATGCGAGGGCGCGCGGTGTGCGAACGGCTGTCGCGCGAGGATCCCAGGACGACCGACTCACTTTCGGTGGCGATAGTGCCGACCAACAGTGGTGGTGCGTCCTCGTCGATCAGCGTTGTCACGGCCGCCAGCGTGTCGGCGATGAAACCTTCTTTGAGCAAAAGATCTTCCGGTGGGTAGCCCGTGAGCGCCAGTTCGGGGGTGATGACAAGGTCACACCCGAGGGTCGCGGCCTGCGTGCGCAGGCGCTGGATGGTGGCCACGTTGTCGCCCAGCCCGCCCACGACGGCGTTCATTTGGGCCAGTGCGAGGCGGAGAAGGGGCACGTCGCCAGCCTACCGGCGCGGTCGTGCGCCCTCACGGGCGGGCAATTCACACGCGCGTAACAGAAGCCGCCAGAAATTGAGACGCCAGGGGGCAAAATGGAGTCACGCGACTGTCGCGCTTCTTTGTTGGAGGACATTGGTATGCCATATCAGGCTGAATACATTTGGATTGACGGAGCGGAGCCCACGCACGGTCTTCGTTCCAAGACGCGCATCATCAAGGACGGAAAGAAGCCCGAGATCTGGGGCTTCGACGGTTCGTCGACCAACCAGGCCACCGGCTCCTTCTCGGACTGCGTCTTGGTTCCCGTCTTCACCTGCCCGGACCCGCTGCGCGGCGCCGGCGACATCCTCGTCCTGTGTGAAGTACTGAACGCGGACATGACGCCCCACGTGACCAACACCCGTCACGCCGCAGCAGCCGCTGCCAAGAAGTACGCCAGCTTCGAGCCCATGTTCGGCATCGAGCAGGAGTACACCTTCTTCCAGGACGGCCGTCCCTACGGCTGGCCCGAAGTCGGCTTCCCCGCCCCGCAGGGCCCGTACTACTGCGGCGTCGGTGGCTCGAAGATGCCCGGCCGTGACATTGTTGAGGCCCACACGCTGGCCTGCCTCGAGGCCGGTCTCGGCATCGAAGGCACCAACGCCGAAGTGATGATGGGTCAGTGGGAGTTCCAGGTTGGCGTGCTCGACACGCTGGCCGTTGCCGACCAGCTCTGGGTCGCCCGTTGGCTGCTCGAGCGCATCGCTGAAGAGTTCGACGTTGAGGTCTCCTGGGCCGCCAAGCCCATCAAGGGTGACTGGAACGGCGCCGGTGCGCACACTAACTTCTCGACCAAGCAGATGCGTGCGGTCGGTGGCTGGGACGCCATCATCGCCGGTTGCGAGGCCCTCGGCACCCGCGTGCTCGAGCACGTTGAGAACTACGGTGACGGCATCAAGGACCGCCTGACCGGCGCCCACGAGACCGCTCCGTGGCACACCTTCTCCTACGGCGTCTCGGACCGCGGTTCGTCGATCCGCATCCCCGGTGGTGTCGCTCGCGACAAGCGCGGCTACCTCGAGGACCGTCGCCCCAACGCCAACGTTGACCCGTACGTCGTCACCCGCTTGATGGTCGAGACCATCTGCGGCGCCGCGTCGGCACCGAAGAAGGCCGTGGCCAAGAAGGCGCCAGCGAAGAAGGCTGTCGCGAAGAAGGCTCCCGCCAAGAAGGCCGTGGCGAAGAAGGCTCCGGTCAAGAAGGCTGCCGTCAAGAAGTAGTTCTCCTAGAAACATCACTAAACCCGCCACCATTTCGGTGGCGGGTTTAGTGTTTCTGGCCGAAATTGTTGGAAAGTGCTGAAGGTGCGAGAATGGTAAGTATGCAAAGTCAGGCGCAGTACGTCTTGCGCACCGTTGAGGAGCGCGGCATTCGCTTCGTTCAGTTGTGGTTCACCGACGTCCTCGGTCGCCACAAGGCTTTTCACGTCACACCGGCCGAGCTCGAGGACGCCCTCGACCAGGGTCTGACCTTTGACGGATCGTCGATCGACGGGTTCTCGCGTACCGCCGAGGCCGACGTCCTCGCCCGGCCCGACCTCACCACGTTCGAACTTCTCCCCTGGTACGAAGAGGGCGAGGGCATCGCCCGTGTCTTCTGTGACATCGTCAACATCGACGGCACCCCCTTCGTGGGCTGCCCCCGCCAGCAACTACGTCGCGTCCTCGACGGCGCGCGCGAGCAGGGATTCACCTTCTACGTCGCGCCGGAGATCGAATACTTCTACTTCGCCTCACTCGACCCGTCGGCCCCGCCGGCCACGCTCGATCGCGGTGGCTACTTCGACCTCCTGAACGACGACGTGTCGAGCCAGCTCCGTCGCAAGACGGTGCTGACCCTTGAAGAGATGGGCATTGGCGTCGAACACGCGCAGCACGAAGACGCGCCGAGTCAGCACGAGATCGACCTCCGTTACACCGACGCCCTCACGATGGCCGACACCGTGATGTCGGTGCGACACGTGGTCAAGGAGCTGGCCCGCCAGTCAGGTGTCGCCGCGAGTTTCATGCCCAAGCCCCTCGCCAACGTGCAGGGATCGGGCATGCACACCCACGTCTCGCTCTGGCGCGACGACAAGAACGCCTTTATCGGCGATGGCCCCTACGGCCTCTCCGAAGTCGCCACCGGTTTCATCGCCGGCTTGCTACGCCACGCGCCCGAAATCACGGCCATCACCAACCAGTGGGTCAACTCCTACAAGCGCCTGGTGCCGAGCACCGAGGCACCGGTCGGTGCCGAGTGGGGTCGTTCCGACTCCGCCGCGCTGGTCCGCGTCCCTTCGGTCAAGCCGGGCCGCATTGACTCCACCCGCTTGGAATACCGTGCGCCGGACCCCGCCGCGAACCCCTACCTCGCCTTCGCGGTCATTCTGGCCGCGGGCTTGCGCGGTGTGAACGGCAACTACGAACTGCCCGCCGAGCGCGAGCGCGTCGCCAGCCTGCCCCAGTCACTGGATGAAGCGATCACGCTGATGGCCTCGTCCGAACTGCTCCACGAGACCCTTGGCGAACACCAGGTTGAGTGGTTCTTGCGCAACAAGCGCGCCGAGTGGGACGCCTACCGTGGGCAGGTCACGCCCTTTGAGTTGGAACGGTACCTGCCCCTCCTGTGACCGACGTCGTTCTCTGCGTTCCCTCGTGTGAAGGGCCCATTCGCAAGGCCTTTGACGTCACGGGCGTCACGCCGGCCATCGCCGAAGCTGGTCGGGCCAACGAGATCACTGCCGTAGAGCCGGAGCAGGGATTTGCGGGAGTCGTCATCAACGCCTCGACCTTTCCCTTTACCGACGCGATGAACCTCTGTCGACAGCTGCGCGCTCGCGAACGCTCGGTCGGACCAGTCATCCTGCTGCTTGATCACTATCAACTCGACGACCTCACCTTTCGCGAGGACCTGTTCGACGACTTCGTCGTTGGCCCCTTTGACGTCAGTGAGCTCGCCACGCGTCTTCGCCACCGACTGCGTCGCGCCGGCAACGAGAGCGTCGCCCCCCGCGTTGAGCACGGCGAGCTGTCGATGAACCTCGAGACCTACCAGGCCACCATCGCCGGCCGCATCCTGGACTTGACCTACATGGAGTACGAACTCCTTCGCTTCCTGGCGACGAACCCGAACCGAGTCTTTACCCGCGAGACGTTGCTCAGCCGGGTGTGGGGGTACGAGTACTACGGCGGTGCCCGCACGGTTGACGTGCACGTTCGTCGTTTGCGCGCGAAGCTCGGTGAGGAGCACGCCCACTTGATCGCAACGGTTCGTTCCGTTGGTTACAAGTTCGGGCTCTCGAACGACTTCGTCGTTTGAGTTACTTCGCGGGCGAGTAGGCCCAGAGTTCCGCTTCGGCGCGAGCGCCCATGGGCAACTTGGCGATCTGAATCGTTGAGCGAGTCGGACGCGGTGGGTTGAAGAAGCTCATCCACACTTCGTTGCAGGCGGTGAAGTCTTCGAGGTCCATCAAGAACAAGGTGCCCTTGACGACTTCGTCCATCGTGGCACCGTGCTCCGCGAGCAGCGCCTTGGCGTTCTCGAGCGCTTGACGCAGTTCCGCGGGGGCGCCGCCATCGACCAGGGTGGGCGTCTCGGCACCGGGGACCATACCCAGTTGACCAGAGAGAATCACGAAGTCGCCAGCGCGACGAGCGGGAGAGTATGGACCGATAGGTGTCGTCATCAGGCGGCTCAGCTGAAGGAGTTGCCGCAGCCGCAGGTGCGGGTGGCGTTGGGGTTCGAAATGTGGAAGCCGGCGCCCTGCAGGCCGTCAGCGAAGTCGAGGGTCGAACCGGTGAGCAAGTCGGCGCTCGAGGGGTCGACAACGACCTTCACGCCCGAGAACTCCTTGAGGATGTCGTCGTCAGCGAACTCGGTGTCGAAGAACATGTCGTAGTTGAAGCCCGAGCAGCCACCAGGCTTGACGGCCACGCGCAGGGCGAGGACTTCGTCGGTGCCTTCGGCCGCAATCAATTCGCCGACCTTCGCGATTGCCGCATCGGTCAGGGTGATGGGGTCAGCGTTCTTCTTGGTCAGGGTGACCGTCGTGGTAGTTGCGTCAGACATTGAAGCTCCTTTGACTAGTGCTTCCATCGTAGCGAACATGGGACCTTTTGCGTCCGTCGGGGGTCGGGAGCGGGTAGGTTGCCTCCGTGGAACTGGTCGAATCACTGCGGGCGCGCCTGGCGCAGGTGCACGACCCCGAACTGCACGCCTCCATCGTTGATTTGGGCATGGTCGGCGACATCTCGGTCGACGCCGACGGCCACGCCACGGTGGCCGTGGCCCTCACCAC
>DAIQPT010000056.1:0-5883 GCA_036787185.1 Acidimicrobiales bacterium
GATGAAGAGAAGGTCAATGTCAGCGTTTCGGCAGTGCGACTGCAGCACCCGCTCGCCAGGTTCTTGTGGGGCCACGCCTGTTGCGTCGAGGAGCGACCACGACGGTTCCCGCAGACGACCCTTCGAGGGCAGAGCCAGTGTGAGTCGACGCGACACAGTTACGCCCCCTTCAAGATGGTGTCGTAGCCACCCTCGCCGTACTTGAGCCAGTGCGCTACTCGTGTGACGGTTGCCGTCGATGCGCCGGTACGCCGCGAGATCTCCTGGTACGACACGCCCTCGCTCACCAGGCGCGCCACCTGCAGCCGCTGGCCCATGGCATCGAGCTCGGCGGTCGTGCAGAGGTCCCGCAAGAAGGCGCTCATCGTCGAAGGGTCGTCAATAGCCAAGAAGGCCGAAACGAGGTCATTGAAGCGATTGGCGGTGACGTCATTTTCGTCGGCCGCGTGCACTTTTCCGCTAGTCATTTCATTATGCTACCATGCTACTACGCTGATATGCAACTGATCCCCGCCCTCGACCTCCTTGGCTCTGACGCCGTGCGCCTCGAAAAAGGTGATTACGACCGCGTGCTCTTTCGCCAACCACTCGAGGCGTTCCTTGAACGACTCGTCGCCACCGCCCCGCCGCTGCTGCACGTCGTTGATCTCGAGGCCGCGCGAAGCGGTCAACTGCGCCTCGACATGGCCACGCGCTGCGTCGCCCTTGCTGGCGACGTGCCCGTCCAGTTTTCGGGCGGCATTCGGTCTCTCGAAGCGGCCACCCAAGTCCTGGCGACTGGGGTCTCGCGCATCATCGTGGGCACCGCGGTGTGGGAGACCCCCGACGCCCTGCCTGCGTTCAGCGCCGCCCTGGGTGAGCAACTGGTTGTGGCCTTTGATGTCCGCGATGGATCACTGGCGGTCCGCGGTTGGCTGCACGACAGCGCCCTCACGGTTGACGACGCACTCCAGCGTTGTCGTGAAGCCGGCGTCCAGCGTCTGCACGTCACGGCCATCGCTCGTGACGGGACCATGAGCGGGCCCGATCTCGCCCTCTACGAGCGGGTCTGCGCCAGTGGCATTGCCGTTGTCGCGGCCGGTGGCGTTCGCGATGATCGTGACCTCGAAGCCCTGGCAGCAGTGGGATGCGAGGGCGCGGTCATGGGGCTCGGGATGTTGTCCCGGCTCGGGATTGACGTCGAGTGGCTGAACACCGCCGAAGGTTCCAAATGACTAATACCAACTATTGGACCGCAACGGGCAGCCGGGGCCAGAAATTTTGTAACGTGGCATTATGAATGACGCCCCCTCGTCAACCGCTGATCTCGAGTCCGCAGACTTGATCTACCGCGACCTGGACGCGCTCTCCGCGTTGCTCGACGACACGCTTCGCCGTCAGGTCGGTCCCGACTTCGTCGACCTCATTCACCGAGTTCGCAGCAATTCCAACGTGGGCGAAACTGTCGAGACACTCCGCGAACTTGACCTCGCCACGGCGTCACAGTTGGTGCGCGCCTTTTCGATGTACTTCCACTTGGCCAACGTCACGGAACAGACCCACCAAGCGCGCCAGGGACGCATCCGCCGGGCGAACGACGACGGCCCGCTGGCCCGCGTCACCAATCTGACCGCCGACGCCCTCAGCAGTGGCGAATTGACTGCCGATGACGTGGCCGCCGCCGTGGCCAACCTCGACGTACGCCCCGTGTTCACCGCGCACCCGACCGAAGCGGCTCGCCGCTCCGTCCTCCTGAAGCTACGTTCAATCTCCGCCCTGCTCGATGAGGCACACGGCACGACGTCGGGCCTCGAAGAGCCCGTGCGCAAGCGCCGGGCCGCCGAGCTCATCGACACGCTCTGGCAGACGGACGAACTGCGCCTCGCTCGCCCCGAAGTCCTCGACGAAGCGCAGAACGCGCTCTCGTACGTCGACGGTCTGATGCGTTCGATTGTTCCCGATGTGCTCGAGCAACTCTCGGGCAACGTGGCGCGACTCGGTATCGAAATTCAGCCCACCGCTCGTCCGCTGACCTTCGGTTCGTGGATCGGCGGCGACCGCGATGGCAACCCCTTCGTCACGCCCGACGTAACCACGTCCGTTGTCGACCTCGCCCTGTCGGTCGCGATTCGTGCGCTGCGCGCGATGCTGGGCCGCCTCATTGATGAGATCTCGGTCTCACTCCAGCACGTGGGTATCTCAGACGCCTTGCGGGCTTCTCTGGATCTTGACCTCTCGCGACTCACGCTCGACGAGCGCGTGCTCCGCGTCAATGCCGAAGAGCCGTACCGACTCAAGCTCAACTGCATTCGCGCCAAGCTCGAAGCCACCCAGCGTCGCATGGAGCAGCGCACTCGCCACCGCGTGGGGTTCGACTACGCCTCCTCGCAGGAACTCCTCGACGACCTCATGGTCATCTACACCTCGCTGGTCGAAAACGGGTCGGCGCTGCTCGCCAAGGGCACACTTGAGCGTTCAATTTCGACAGTCGCCGCGTTCGGACTGACGCTGACCACGCTCGACGTGCGCGAGCACGCCGAGAAGCACCACGAAGCACTTGCGACAATCTTCGACCGCCTCGGCGAGCTCAACGCCCCGTACGCCTCGCTGACGCCTCGTGAGCGTCGTGACGTGCTGGCGAACGAGCTTCTGTCGCGTCGCCCACTCTTCTCGGGTCCCGCGCCACTCGAAGGGGCCCAGCGCAACACGCTGGACGCCTTTGTGGCCATTCGCGAGATCCTCAATCACTTCGGTACCTCCGCCTGCGAGACCTACATCATCTCGATGACCAAGGGCACCGACGACGTGCTGGCCGCCGTGGTGCTGGCCCGCGAAGCCGGTCTCGTCGACCTGGCGAATCGGGTGGCTCGCATCGGCTTTGCCCCACTGTTCGAAACCCTCGACGAGCTCCAGCGCGCGGGAGCGTTGTTCGAAGAACTCTTGTCGATTCCGGCGTACCGCGAGTTGGTCCGCCTGCGCGGTGACGTGCAGGAAATCATGCTCGGCTACTCCGACTCCAACAAGGACGCCGGTATCGCGGCCTCGCAGTGGGGTATCCACCGCGCCGAGCGCCAGTTGCGCGATGTCGCACTCCAGCACGGCATTCAGCTCCGTCTCTTCCATGGCCGCGGCGGCAGCGTCGGTCGCGGTGGCGGCCCCACGCACGACGCCGTCTTGGCCCAGCCCTACGGTGTGCTCAACGGCTCCATCAAGCTCACCGAGCAGGGCGAAGTCATCTCCGACAAGTACCTGCTCCCCTCACTGGCGCGCGAGAACCTCGAACTCCTCCTCGCCGCCGTGCTCGAGGCGTCGCTGTTCCACGCCAAGCCGTGGGTGGATCCCGACAAGCTCGAGCGGTGGAACGCGACCATGGACACCGTTGCTGACGTGTCGGTCGTGGCCTACCGAAACCTGGTCGATGACACCAAGCTCCCCACCTACTTCACCTCATCTACCCCCGTTACCGAGTTGGCCAGCCTGAACATGGGCTCGCGTCCCGCCAAGCGCGTGAGCGGCGACGACGGCATCTCGAGTTTGCGAGCGATTCCGTGGGTCTTTGGTTGGACGCAGTCACGCCAAATTGTTCCTGGCTGGTTCGGCGTCGGTACCGGCCTCGAGGCCGCGCGCGCCGACGGCCACGGCGACGATCTGCGTCAGATGTACGAGGAATGGACGTTCTTCTCGACCTTCTTGAACAACGTCGAAGCCACCCTCTCGAAGACGGACCTGGCAGTGGCACGCGAATACGTCGAGCGTCTGGTGGACCCTTCGCTCCACTACCTGTTCGACACGATCGTCACCGAGTACCAGCGCACCGTGACCGAGATTCTCTGGGTCACCCAGCGCCCATCACTGCTCAGTAATCAGCCCACGTTGGTGGCGACCCAGCAGACCCGTGACCACTACCTGCGTCCGTTGCAGCTGCTGCAGATTCAGCTCCTCGAGCGCGTCCGCAGTGAACGTCAAGCTGGGGCGGCCGTCGATGACGTGGCCCAGCGCGCATTGCTGCTCACCATCAACGCGATTGCAGCGGGACTGCGCAACACCGGCTGATCACCGTCGTGCCCGACCGTTGGGTCTGGCACTAAGTTTGGGCGTACCCACAAGGAGTGTCATGACCTTTTCCGAAGCAGTGAAGTCGGCCTATTCCAATTACGCGAACTTCAAGGGAACCGCGTCGCGGTCGGCGTTCTGGTGGTTTCAGTTGTTTCTCGTCCTCGTCGTACTCGGGCTCTTCGTCATCTCGCTGATTCTGCCACCACTCGGTTCGTTGTTGATTCTGGTGTTCGCCATTGGCTCCATGGTGCCGTCACTGGCGATTACCGTGCGCCGCTACCACGACGCTGGCTACTCCGGAAAGCTCTACCTGGGCATTGTGATCGCCTCCGTGGTGGCCTCGTTGACGTTGAGCAGCTCGGCACCCGTCCTCGGGAATCTGGTCAGTGTGGCCGTCGGCATCGTGGCGCTCTCCATCGAAACCCGACCGACCAAACTCGGCACCGAGTGGCACCCAACCGTCGCACCAGCCACCGGCACCCCCATCAACACCACGGCGCAGCACTGCATCGAATGTGGCAAAGTCCGTCTCGCGGGTCAGCAGTACTGCCAGGCCTGCGGCTTCAAGTTTTAACAGCTTTTCTCCCCTTCGTCACCACGCGATAGTCCTTCGTTGCTAAATTGAGGGCGCCTCGCGACAGCGAAGTCGGTGTAATTCCGACGCTGTCCCGCAACTGTAAGTGGTCAACGCCACGAAGCCAGGTCGCCTGCCGCGAGGAGATGTGAAGACAGCTCTCGAGGTACGGAGCGGTCGTTCGGATATCACTTCCGTCGTCCAACCCACTTCGACTAGAAGGAGATATCCATGAAATCGAACCGTATTGTTTTGGCCGGCGCCCTCAGCGTGGCGGCCATCCCCCTGACCCTGGGGGCCACGGCAACCGCAACGCCGGCAGTGCCCGCATGCATCGTGTCGCTGTCGCCCTCCGCCACCGATACGCTCTTCGCCATTGGCGCGGGGCCACAGGTGCAGGCCGTCGACCAAGACTCGAACTACCCAGCCGCCGCGGCCGCCCTCGCCAAGAAGGACCACATCAACGCACTGGCGCCGAGTTTTGAGTCGCTCCTCGGCATTTGCAAGGGTGGCACCAAGCCGAACCTGGTCATCCTCTCCTACAACCCCAGCGACCTGCAGCAGAAGCTCCAGGCACAGGGTGTCACCGTTCTGGAACAGAACGCTCCCACCACTGTGGCTGGTGCCGTCAATCAGATTCGCCAGCTGGGGCAGGTCACCGGCCACTCGCAGGCGGCCGTTGGCATTGCCGCAGCCATGAACCAGAGCATCAGCACCGCTATCGCCTCGGTGCCCGCGCACAAGGGTCGCACCGTCTCGGTCTATTACGAGGTCTCCACCAACCCCTACTACTCGCTCACCAGCAGCACCTTCGTGGGATCGGTCATGAAGGCCATGGGACTAACGAACATTGCTGATGCGGCCGCGACCTCGGCTGACGCTGGGTACCCGTCGCTGTCGAGCGAATACATCATCAGTGCCAACCCCTCCATCATCGTCCTTGCCGGTGACGCCACCGTCGCGAGCGTCGCCAAGCGCAGCGGCTTTGCCAACGTCGCCGCTGTGAAGAATGGCAATGTCGTTGAGCTCAACGCCAACGAGGCCTCGCAGTGGGGGCCAGAATTCACGAAGCTGGTCGTGGCGATTGCCGCCGAGGTCACCAAGGCGCTCAAAAAGTAGCGATGTCGATACGACGAACAATGCCGCGGGGTCGCCCCGCGGCATTGTTGCTTTAACGCTTCGGCCAGGTCCGACGAACCGTGATCGCCAGCGCGGCAATCACCAGCACGGGCAGCAGCACCGTGGCCACTGAGGCCACGTGCAACACCTTGCTG
>DAIQPT010000014.1:0-25237 GCA_036787185.1 Acidimicrobiales bacterium
GTCGCGGCCCGTCAGCCCGAACGAGAGCTCTACCTCAGTGACGTGATGTCGGCACTGCGGGCCAAGCTCGACACCTTCGGTATTGGCGGACAACTCACCGGCCGTCCGAAGCACCTCTGGTCCATTTACGAAAAGATGGTCGTCGGTGGTAAGGAGTTCGACGAAATCTTCGACCTCGTGGGACTACGCGTCATTGTCGATGACGAGCGCGAGTGTTGGGCAGTGCTTGGGGCCATTCACGCCCTCTGGTCACCGGTGCAGGGCCGCTTCAAGGACTACATCAACTCCCCGAAGTTCAACCTCTACCAGTCGCTGCACACCACCGTTATTGGTCCCCGCGGCAAGTCGATTGAAGTGCAGGTCCGCACCCACGAAATGCACCGACGGGCCGAGTTTGGTGTGGCCGCTCACTGGTCCTACAAAGAAGGCGCTTCACAGCGTGAAATCGCCTGGCTGCAGCGGCTCGCTGACGTTCAAGAAGAAGAGACCGACCCCATTGCGTTCCTCGAGGCGCTCAAGCTCGACCTGGGCCAAGACGAGGTCTACGTCTTTACGCCCAAGGGCCGCGTGATCGCCCTTGTCGAAGGGGCCACCGCGGTGGACTTCGCCTACGCCGTGCACACGGAGATTGGTCACCGGTGCGTGGGTGCCAAGGTCAACGGCCGACTCGTGCCCCTCGAAACCGTGCTGCACTCGGCTGACGTAGTGGAAATCGTCACGGCGAAGAACGACGACGCAGGTCCATCGAGAGACTGGCTGGCGTTCGTGCAGTCCTCTCGCGCCAAGTCACGCATCCGTCAGTGGTTCCAGCGCGAGCGCCGCGAGGACGCCATTGAGGCCGGCCGTGACGAACTCACGAAGGCGCTCCGTCGTGAAGGGTTGCCCATTAGTGCGACGCTCTCATCCTCGGCGCTCACCGCCGTCATTGAGTCACTCGGCCTCGATGACCTCGACGGTCTCTTCATGGCGATTGACTCGCACCAAGTATCGGGCGCGGGCGTTGTTCAGCGCCTGAGCCGCGAGCTCAGTGGTGGGGAAGGCGAACAGCTGCCCACCACGGTGGCGCGGGCCCCGCAAGCCCATCGTCTGCCACGACGAGGTGCGGGCGTCTACGTGGAGGGCCTCGATGACGTCATGATTCACCTGGCGCGGTGCTGCTCACCAGTGCCCGGTGACGCCATCATGGGCTTTATTACCCAGGGGCGCGGCGTGTCGGTGCACCGCGACGACTGCTCGAACGCCGTGGCCTTGGCCCACCGGCTGGGGGAGCGGATTATCGACGTGGAGTGGGACGGCACCGGCAAGGGCCACTTCCGAGTCACACTCGAGGTTATGGCCTTTGACCGGTCGCGCCTCCTGCTCGACGTGTCGCGTGTGGTGGCTGAGTTCCACCTGAACATTGTGTCGAGTTCGTCGGCCACCTCGGGCTCGCGCATTGTTCGTATGCTGTTTGATGTCGAGTTGGCCGATCCGACCCACCTGAACTCGCTTATTGCGGGCATCAAGGGCGTGGACGGCGTCTTCGACGCCTTCCGCCAACTGCCGGGACACCACAAGGGATCATGAGCGACCACACCACCTTTCAATCGCCAACCGGTACGCACGACGTACTGGGTGAACAGTCAGCCCTCTGGGAGGGACTGATCGCCACGTTCGCGCAGCTGGCCTACCGCTACGGCTTCACGATGGTGCACACCCCGATCTTTGAGGAGGTCGGGGTCTTCAACCGCGGCATTGGTGAGAACTCTGACGTGGCGAAGAAGGAGATGTACGTCTTCGAGGACCGCGGCGGCCGCACCTACGCCCTGCGACCCGAGGGCACCGCATCGATCGTCCGCGCCTTCGTGCAGCACCAGCCCACCACGCCGTGGCGTGCCTGGTATCTGACGCCAGCTTTCCGCTACGAACGGCCCCAGGCCGGCCGCTACCGGCAGCACCACCAAGTTGGTGTTGAGGTCTTGGGCACCGACGACCCCGCCGTGGACGTCGAGGTTATTTCGCTGGCCTGGCGCTTCTATAACGCCCTGGGGCTCACCAACATTCGCTTGCTCATCAACTCGATGGGCCACGACGAGTGCCGCAGCACCTTCGTCGAGGCGCTTCGTGCGGTCCTGTCGGACAATGTTGCGAACCTTTGCGCCGAACACCAGAAGTCGTGGTCGACCAATCCGCTTCGCGTGCTCGACTGCAAGACTGACGAGTGCATCGCCGTAACATCGGCCGGACCGATGCTGCCGTCCTTCCTCTGCGAGGACTGCGCGACGCACTTCGCTCAGGTGCGCGACGGTCTTGCGTCCATCGGCATTGCTTCCGAGTTGACACCGCGTCTGGTGCGTGGATTTGACTACTACACCCGCACGACATTCGAGTTCGTGGCCGACTCTCTGGGATCGGCACAGAACGCCATCGGTGGCGGTGGCCGCTACGACAAGTTGGCCGAACAGCTCGGCGGCAAACCCACGAGCGGCATCGGTTTCGGGTCGGGCATTGAGCGACTCCTCTTGGCGCGCGCCGCCCAAGGCACGACGACACCACTCATCAACCGCACCCCCGACGTCTTTGTTATCGACACCACGGGGGAGGATGTGGCCACGCCGTTGGTTGATCACTTGCGCAGTGAGGGGATTGCCACCCTGCGTTCCTACGACCACCGGTCCATGAAGTCGCAAATGAAGCAAGCGGACAAGTCCGGGGCCCGCTTCGCGCTGCTGATTGGTCCTCAGGAAGCGGCTGCCGGCACGATTACGATTAGAGACCTACGTTCCAGTGATTTTGAGCAGGCCCAGACCGTGGTGACCCGTGACGAAGCACTCACCGTGGTGCACCAACTACTAGAGAAGTGATTATGACGACCTCATTCGAAGCCACCAGCCTCCGCGATTTCTTGTGTGGCTCACTCAACGCATCCCACATCGGCCAGACCGTGACGGTTTGCGGATGGGTGGCCAAGCGCCGTGAGCACGGTGAGCACCTCGCTTTTGTTGACCTCCGCGACCGTTCGGGCCTCGTCCAGTGCGTCGTCGACGGTTCCGTCGACGTTCGCAGCGAGTACGTGTTGCGCGTGACGGGCACGGTGACCCAGCGCCCCGAGGGAACGCGTAACGACAAGTTGGCCACGGGTGAGATCGAACTGACCGACTGCACCGTCGAAGTGCTGTCGGCGGCCGAACCGCCGCCCTTCCAGATCGACGACCGCAGTGACGTGGATGAGCAGGTTCGTCTGCGCTACCGCTACGTCGACATTCGCCGCGAGAAGATGCAGCGCAACCTGCGTCTGCGCGCCGCCATCAACTCGACCCTTCGGCGCGCCATGGAGCGCCAGGGCTTCTGTGAAGTCGAAACGCCGCTGTTGTGGGCGCCGACTCCCGAAGGCGCTCGCGAGTTCGTGGTGCCGTCGCGACTTCACCCGGGCGAGTTCTACGTGCTGCCCCAGAGCCCCCAGATCGCCAAGCAGTTGTTGATGGTCGGTGGTTTTGATCGCTACTACCAAATCGCTCGTTGCCTCCGTGACGAGGACTTGCGTGCCGACCGCCAGTTCGAATTCACCCAGATGGACATCGAGGCCTCGTTCGTCGGTCAGGAAGACATCTTCGCCTTCGTCTCCGAGGCGGTACTCGACGCCGCGGAGATGGCGACGGGTACCCGTCCTGGGGCCATTGGCCGCATGACCTGGGCAGACGCCCTCGACCTCTACGGCACCGACAAGCCGGACCTCCGCTTCGGCATGGTCTCCAGAACCTGTCCGACGCCTTCGCCACCACTGAGGTGAAGGCATTTGCCGCCCCCGTGGTTAAGGCGATTCGTGTCCCCGGCGGTGCCGCCTTTACCCGCTCCAAGCTCGATGCCCTGACCGAACAGGCCAAGAGCCTCGGCGCCAAGGGTCTGGCCTGGTTCCGCGTCACCGAAGAGGGCCTCGACTCGCCACTGGTGCGATTCTTGAATGAGGCGGAAGCGGCCGCCATCGCCGGCGTTGACAACGCCGTTGTGGGCGACCTGGTCTTGGTGGTTGCCGACGAGTACGAACTGGCTTGCAAGGTCCTGGGTGCGCTCCGTTTGACCCTGGGCGCCCCACCGGTGTCGGAAGGACCACACCACTACGTCTGGATTACCGACTTCCCGATGTTCGAAGGCGTTGACGAAGACGGCAACCTGCAGGCGGCCCACCACCCCTTCACGATGCCGAACCTCGAGGACCTCGACCTCATCGCAACGGACCCCCTCAAAGTGCGTTCGCAGTCCTACGACCTCGTCCTGAACGGCTGGGAGCTTGGTTCGGGCTCGGTGCGTATTCACCGTGGCGACATTCAGTCGCGGATCTTCTCGGCGCTCGGTATCAGCGACGAGGAAGCCGACAGTCGCTTTGGATTCCTCCTGGGGGCGTTCAAGTACGGTGCGCCACCGCACGCCGGCTTCGCCTTCGGCATCGACCGCTTGACCGCTATTTTTGCCGGCGAGGACAACATCCGTGAAGTCATCGCGTTCCCGAAGACCCAGTCGGGTGCGGACGTCATGACGGGTGCGCCTAAGTCGATTACCGAGCGTCAGGTGCGCGACTTGCGCCTGAAGTTTCAGCCAAAGGTCTGAGTACGTCGCTCTTCGACGACGCCGCGGCTGCGCGCCTCCGCGCGACGGCACCGTTAGCTGACTTACTGCGACCTCGGTCGCTCGACGACGTGGTCGGTCAAGATCATCTGGTGGGCCCCGACGGCCCCCTGCGCCGCATGGTGCTGGGTGGTCGTCTGACGTCAATGATTCTCTGGGGGCCGGCCGGCACCGGGAAGACCTCACTGGCACGGCTGCTGGCGCAGACCGCCGGGTATCACGCAGAGAGCCTTTCGGCCGTCTCCGCCGGCGTCAAGGAGGTCCGAGACGTCTTAGAGCGGGCCCGCCGCCGGTTGGGCGAGTCGGGTGCGCTCACCGTCCTCTTTATTGACGAGGTACACCGGTTCAATAAGTCCCAGCAGGACCTGTTGCTGCCCGCGACCGAGGCGGGTGAAATCGTTCTTATCGGCGCCACGACCGAAAACCCCTATTTCGAAGTCAACGCGGCGCTCATGAGCCGGACCACGCTGTGGCGACTCGCACCGTTGGGTCAATCGGCCCTCGAGACTCTGGCGCTTCGCGGTGCGGCGCTTCGCGGCGTGACGCTGGAGGGTGATGCACTCGAAGCGCTGATTGGTAGTGCCGACGGGGATGCCCGATCACTGCTGACCACGCTCGACACGGCCGTTATTTTGAGTGACAGTGACACCAAGGTGGTCACGCGTACCGACATCGCCAACGCCCGCGATGGTCGCATCATGCACCAGTCGCGCGATACCCACTACGACCAGGTGTCCGCCTTCATCAAATCGGTCCGCGGTTCTGATCCCGATGCCGCGGTCTACTGGCTTCTGGCGATGCTCGAAGCAGGGGAGAGCGCTCGCTTTCTGGCTCGACGCCTCGTCATTTTGGCGAGCGAAGATATCGGTCTGGCGAACAATCAGGCCCTGGTGCTCGCCGAGAGCTGTGCTCGCGCCGTGGAGTTTGTGGGGTTGCCTGAAGCACGGTTTGCTCTGGTCCACACGACCCTCGCGCTCGCGCTGTCGCCCAAAAGCAATTCAACTACGACGGCGTTGATGCGAGGACTGGCCGCAGTGGCCGAAGGCGGGGGAGAGGTGCCCGCTCACCTTCGTGACGCCCATTATCAAGCCGCTGGATCGATTGGGTCGGGGGTGGGCTACCTGTATCCCCATGATTTTGACCACCACTGGGTCCCCCAGCAGTACCTGCCGGCATCGATGCAGGGGCGCACCCTCTACGAACCGGTGCTCGAAGGCGGTGAGGCTCGTCTGGTCGAGGAGTGGCGTCGACGGACGTCGCCACCGGACGAGAACGATGCACGGGTAGAGTGAAGTGCGTGGAAGCCGCGCAACTTAGATCGATTTTTCTCAACTACTTCGCTGACAACGGGCACTTGGTGACCCCGTCGGCCTCGTTGATTCCCCACGACCCCTCGCTCCTGTTTACGGTGGCCGGCATGGTCCCCTTCAAGCCGTACTTCTTGCTCGAAGAAACGCCGCCATCGCCTCGCGCTGTGTCGATCCAGAAGTGCTTCCGAGCCCCCGACATCGACATCATCGGCACCACCCAGCGCCACCTCACGTTCTTCGAGATGATGGGCAACTTCTCCTTTGGCGACTACTTCAAGGAAGGCGCCATCAAGTACGCATGGGGCCTGATTACAGAGGGATTTGGCCTCGACCCCGAGCGGCTCTGGGTTACGGTGCACCACAGCGACGACCAGGCCGAAGAGCTCTGGCGTGACCTGATTGGCATTCGCCCTGAGCGCATCCAGCGCCTCGGCGAGGACAACTTCTGGGACATGGGCGACACGGGGCCGTGCGGCCCCTGCTCGGAGATCTTCTTCGACAAGGGACCATCCTTCGGCGCCGACGGCGGCCCCGCTTTCGGTGGCGATGACCGGTTCATTGAGTTCTGGAACCTCGTGTTCATGCAGTTCGAAAAGGGCCCCGGCGGTTCGCTGACGGATCTGCCCAAGCAGAACATTGACACCGGCGCCGGCTTTGAACGCGTGCTGTCGATCCTCAACGGCGTTGAGTCCGTCTTTGCGACCGACCTCTTTACGCCGCTGCTCGAGACGGCGTCGCGTGCCGTTGGCGTTGCCTACGGGACGGACGAGAAGACGGACATTGCTATCCGTCGCATTGCCGAGCACGGTCGGGCCATGACGATGCTTGTGGCTGACGGCGTGTTGCCGTCGAACGAAGGCCGTGGTTACGTGCTGCGCCGCATTATTCGTCGCGCCATTCTGGCGGCGCGCCGGAGTGGATCGGATGCGTCCATTACCGAAGCCCTCGTTGACGCCACTATCGAAAAGATGGGAGGCGCCTACCCCGTGCTGGTGAAGGACCGTGAGCTCATCGTGTCGATCCTCGAGCGCGAGGAGTCGGGCTTCGCCCGCACCCTGCGCACGGGTATGACGTTGCTTGAAGAGGCCCGTGACGAGGTCACCAAGGCTGGCGCAAGCGTTTTCCCTGGCGACATCGCCTTCAAATTGCACGACACGAACGGTTTCCCAATCGAACTGACGAGTGAGCTCGTGGCTGAAGAGGGCCTGGAGGTCGATCGGGCGGCCTTCGACGAGGCCATGTCGCAGCAGCGGGCTCGTGCCCGCGCGGCGTCGAAGAACTTGCACCTGGCTGACGAGTCGCAGTATCGCGATCTCATTGAACGCCACGGCACCACGACCTTCCTGGGCCGTGACGTTAGTCACTACAGCCTCGAAACGACGGTGGTGGGCATTTTGTCGAACGCCGACGGGTCGGCGGAGTTGTTCCTCGAGACGACCCCGTTCTATGCCGAATCGGGTGGACAGGTCGGTGACTGCGGTACTTTTGTTACCGAGTCAGGTCGCTTTGAAATTGTGGACACGCAGAACGTCGCTGGTGGTCTGTTCTCTCACCGCGGTCGCCTCACCGGTGACATTGTGCCCGGTCAGGTTGGCGTGGCCACCATTGACCCGGACCGTCGTGAAGCCACCAAGCGAAACCACACCGCCACCCACTTGCTGCACTCGGCGCTGCGCACCGTCCTCGGTGACCACGTCCGCCAGCAGGGTTCCTACGTGGGCCCGGAGCGCCTGCGCTTTGACTTCGCGCACACCGCGGGTGTCCGTGCCGAAGAAATCGCCGACGTGCTGACGCTGGTCAACGAAGAAATCACCGCGAATGCACCCGTGGAGACCGTTCAGACTTCGAAGGCCGAGGCCGAGAAGATGGGTGCTATTGCCTTCTTCGGCGACAAGTACGGCGAAACCGTACGAGTGGTTCGCGCTGGTAAGTACAGCCTCGAGTTCTGTGGTGGCACCCACGTGGACCGCCTCGGCGACATCGGACAGATTCAGGTGGTCTCCGAAGCCTCAATTGGTTCCGGCACCCGTCGCCTGGAAGCCGTGAGCGCCACCGGTGCGCTCCGTCGTTCGCTGGAGATGGAGAACACACTGGGCGCCGTGGCCACGCTGCTGAAGTCATCGCTGGATGACGTCGTCCCATCGCTGGAGCGTCTCTTTGATCGCCAGAAGGACCTCGAAAAGCAGGTCAGTTCCCTGCGTCAGGCGCAGCTCTCACTCTTTGCCGACCAGCTGCACGCCGAGACCGACAAGCCCGTGCTCGTGGCCCGTGTTGATGGCTTTGCCGGTGAACAGCTGCGCTCGGTCGCGCAGGACCTGCAGCGCCGCGGCCGTCGTGCCGTCGTGCTCGTGGGTGCCTACGAAGAGAAGGTCGTCGTCGTGGTCGCAAGCGACGAGACGCTTGACGCCGGTGCCACGGTCAAGCACCTGGCGAGTTTCGTCGGTGGCGGCGGTGGTGGGTCCAAGGACCTCGCGTTGGCCGGTGGTCGCGATGTGAACGGTATCGACCAACTGCTGCAGGCCGCTTCGGCGCTGTAGAACATGGCCCGTTTGCTCGCCATCGACCCAGGCACCAAACGCTGCGGCGTGGCGATCAGTGATTCGAACGAGACGTTGGCCTTTCCACGAGAGGCCATCATGGTCGACGACCGCATTGCCGCAGCCATCGTGGCGTTGAGTGACGAAGAGGGAGCCGCAATGATTGTGGTCGGTCGACCCCTGTCGCTGGGTGGCGCCGAAACCGCCTCCACCGCATTGGCGGACGATCTCGTCCAGCGCTTGCTGTCCCTCACAACGCTGCCAGTAGTGCAGTGGGATGAGCGTTTCACCACAACACAGGCGCAGCGCCAAATGCGTGACGCCGGGGTCAACGCCAAAGACGGACGATCACGCATTGACTCGGCTGCCGCCGTGGTCTTGTTGCAAGACTTTATGGAGGCTCGCCGTGCGTCGTAAAGCGGTGGTGCGTGTGATTCTTGGCGGTGGCGGGTTGTGCGCCGTGGCCGTGCTCTGGTTCGTGCTGCAGATGTTCCCTCTGGGTGGATCTGGTCGAGGCGCGGTCGTTGACGTGAAGTTCGGTGACTCGCTCGCGCAAATCGCCACAAAGCTCCACGACGCGGGGGTGCTGGCGTCGCCGCTGGCCTTCCAGATTGATCTCGCGCTCTTCGGAGATGTGCAAGTGCAGAGCGGGTACTACGACATTCCCCAAGGCGCTTCATTCGCCACGATTCGACGCATCCTCGGTGGTGGTCCTAATGTCGCCGCTATCGGTGTCACCCCGGGGCTCACACTCTGGGAGATCGAGAACCAATTGGCCCAAGCCAAGGGTCCGGCGTTTGCCACCACCTTCACTAATTTGGCGCAGCAGGCCGCCTCAGTCAGCCCGTATCACCCCAACGGGTCGCTCGAAGGACTGATTGGGCCGGGCACCTACGTGCTGACACCCAACGAGACACCAGCGGCGCTGCTCGCCGCAATGCAGGCGTCGTTCAATGCGCTCGCCGCACAGGTGGGCTTGACCCCGCAGACGACGGTGGAGGGGCTCAACGCCTATCAACTGATCATCGCGGCATCGATTGACGAAAAAGAGGGTTACTACCCGTCGAATATGCCCAAGGTGGCACGGGTGATTTTTAACCGCCTGGCGACACATGACTCCCTCCAGATGGACTCCACGGTTCTCTACGCGTTGCACCAGGACGGCGGAAAAGTCACGCCGCTGATGTTGCAGAATCCGAGCCCCTACAACTCCTATCGGCATGCCGGACTCACGCCGACTCCAATTTGCACGGTGTCGACCTTTTCTCTCAACGCGGTCCTGCACGCCCCAGCGGGGAAGTGGCGCTACTTCGTTTTGATCAATCGAGACGGCACGATGGCCTTCTCCGACACCTACGCCGAACAGCTGGCGAACGAACGCTTGGCCGCGTCACGAGGGATCTGATGACGTGGCGGCTCGGTGTTGTCGGTGACCCGGTATCGCACTCTCGGTCGCCCGAACTGCACCGACTGGGCCTCGCTCACGCTGGACTCGAGGGAACATCCGAGCGCATCCAGCTCAACGCCACACAGGGTGAAGATCTCCGAGCTCTGCTCGAGAACTCCTTTGACGCGCTCTCGGTGACGATGCCACTGAAGAGAGTCGCCTTTGAGATCTGCGAATGGCGTACCCCGTCGGCGGAGCGGTTGGGCGTCGTCAACTCGATCCGCACTCGTGATGGCCGCATTGAGGGGGCCAACACCGACGGTGACGGCTTCGTCGAGGCGCTGCGCGGCGAACGAGGTGTAACACCCCAGCGGCGCCGATTCCGTGTTCTGGGTTCGGGAGGGTCGGCTACGGCCATTGTCGATGCGCTCGTGGAGCACGAGGCCGCCGCCATTGAAATTGTGAGCCGCAATGCGGTGACCGCTGCGGCGTTGGCTCAGCGGTACGGAAACGTCGTCACCGTTGGCACAACCGACGCCCCAATTGACGTCGTGGTCAATACCATTCCGGTTACGACGCGTGGCGACGACGGCATCGCTCAGGGCGTAACGTCGGCAACCGTGGCGGTCGATATCACCTACGAGCCAGCAATGACCGCCTGGCGCTTGGCCCACGACAACTATGGTTGTAAGACGATGAACGGCCTCGCCATGCTGACCTACCAAGCGGCGCTCCAAATGCGCTGGTGGTGGGGGAGCGCGCTGGATGGGCACACGCTGCTGGAGTCGCTCGCATGAGCGCCACTTTCGCCCAGCTTCGCCGGTCGACGGTTGAGGCACCCTTCGACTACAGCCTCTACCTGGCGCTGATCGCGCTGGGTACCATCGGCAGTTTTGTGATCTACTCAGCGACGCGAACGCAGCTCGTGGTGGGTGGATTCAATCCCCACTACTACGCGGAGCGCCAGTTTGGTTTTGTGGTTATTGGCATTATTGCCATGACCCTTCTTTCGCGTATTGATTATCACCACCTCGAGGTAATCGCGACACCGACCTATCTGGGTTGCTTGGGTGCGTTGGCGGGTGTCTTCGTATTGGGATCGTCGGCGCTGGGTGCACAGCGTTGGTACAACCTCGGGTTTATTCAGATTCAGCCCAGTGAGTTTTCGGTGTTGGCGCTCATCGTTGCGGTAGCAACCTTCTGCGGCCGTCGAAGCGACGGGCTTCGCATGTACGACATCATGCGACTGCTGGTTATGGTTGGCGTGCCCGTTGGTCTCATCGTGTTGCAACCCGACCTCGGCACCTCAATCATCATCGTGCTGTCGCTCGGCGGCATGATGGTCATTGCCGGCGTCCCGCCGCGGTTCATGTCATTTCTGGCGGTCGGTGGTGTCGCCGGACTGGTTGCCTCGATCTATCTCGGATTGCTCAAGCAGTATCAGATTGACCGATTTGTCTCGTTTATCAATCAGAACTCAAGCAACCAGGGTATTCAGGCACTCGTGTACGAAGTCCAGAACGCCAAGACGGCTATTGGCGCAGGTGGCATCACTGGGGCTGGCGCTTTCCATGGCTTACAGACCACCTTGGGGTACGTGCCTGAGCAGCGGACCGACTTCATCTTCACCGCCATCGGCGAACAGTTCGGCTTTCTTGGTGCAACCTGCGTCATTTTGCTGCTGAGCTTCGTCGCTTGGCGCATGTGGAGCGCGGGACGCCTCGCCCGCGACACCATGGGCCGCGTGATGGGCATTGGTGTCTTCATCTTCTTCGCCTTTTCCTGCTTCGAGAACATCGGCATGACGATGGGCATCATGCCGGTCACGGGTATCCCGTTGCCGCTTATGAGTTACGGCGGCTCCGCCGTGCTCGTGTTTTACATGGCGGGCGGTCTCGCCCTGAGTGTGTCGCACCGACGGGTGGGGTCATGAGCGAGCCCATGGGCGTTCCCCTGGATGCCTCGGTGAGCTTTCGTGTCATCGTGCTTGATCGCGTCGAGTTCGACTTGACGCAATCATCGCCGCGACTCTGTTTTGTTGAGGCGGAGGCGCCCCACCGCCATTTTTTTGTGCCGGTGGGTATTGCCGAAGGGCAAGGAATTGCCCGCGCGCTCGCTCAGGTGAGTCAAGCACGACCCGGGACGGCCGAACTCATGACGCTGGTGTTGCAGGAGCTGCGTGCCGACATTATTGCGGTTCGGATTGTTCGATTCGACGGCGGCGTCTTCTTCGCCGAACTCGACATCATGGCCCCAACGGGTCGCCGCGTGTTTGACTGTCGCCCCAGTGACGCCGTGGCGCTTGCACTGCATCACCCCAGCGCGGCACCGTTCCTCATTGATGTCGCCGTGTTGGAGCAGGTGGCGTCGGCCTAGGTAAAGGTCAGGGCGACGACGTCGCCGCCTCGACGCTCCGAGGCGTTCTCATCGGAAATGCGCAGCAGCAACGCGATGATGACGTAGTTCGCCACCAACGACGAGCCACCGTAGGCCACGAAGGGCAGGGTGATGCCGGTGAAGGGCAGCAAGCGCAAAATACCCGCCATGATAAAGAAGGCCTGCAGGCCGACGGTTGCGGTGAGAGCCGTGGCCGCAATGCGGACGAAGTCCGAGTGGGCGCGCTGAGCGATGCTCATGCCTTCACCAACGAAGGCCACGAAGAGACTGATCACCAGAATCACGCCGAGGAGACCCAACTCCTCACCAATGGCGGCGAAGATCATGTCCGAGGTGATGAGCGGCACATTGCCGGATTGGCCAAGGCCCAGGCCAGTGCCGGTGACGCCACCTGCCGCTAGTGAGAACCACCCGCGGATGAGCTGCTGCGAAATGGCGAGGTTGTGGGGCGACCAGGGGTTCAGCCAAAAGCTCACCCGCGACTGGACCTGTGGAAAGAACGTGTAGGCGGTGTAGCCGCCGACGGTAAACAGACCGAGGCCGAGACCTAAGTAGGACGCTCGACCCGTTGAAATCCACAGGAGAGCAAAGAACAGAACGAAGAGCATCATGGCAAAACCAATATCGTTCTCCGCTCCGAGAATGGCGATGGCCATGCCCCAAGCGGCGACGATGGGGAGCAACACCCGCGGCGGAACCACGAGCCGGCCCAGCAGGGGCTGAGTGGGCGTTGACAGCAGTGAGCGGTTCGCCGCGAAGTAGGAGGCGAAGAAGAATGCCAGGAGGATTTTGGCGAATTCAACGGGCTGGAAGGAAATGGGTCCAATGCTGACCCAGAGTCGGGCGCCGTAGTTGTTCACGCCAATGTGGGGCACCATTGGCAACAACATGAGCATCAGGGCGGTGGTCAGAGAAATGAAGCGGTAGCGGTCGAGATCTCGGGTGTGGCGAACGATGACAAGGACGGCCACGACCGAAAGTGCCGACACCGCAAACCACAGCGCCTGCTGCGAGGCGAGTGGCGGGTTCCACCGTGAAATCTCAACGAAGCCAATGCCATTGAGCAGAGCGGCAATTGGCAGAAGCACCTGCGAGGAACGAGGGGCGAGGAATCGAACGGCGATGTGGAGTGCGACCGATATGCCAATCATGGCACCGAGGAACTCGTACACGTGGGCCGGCATCACCCCCTGTGAACCCAGTGAGGCGAGCACGTAGAAGCCACTGACAACGACCCAAACGGCTACGAGCAGAATGAGCTCGGTCCGCCGGCTTTGTGACGATTTGGTGACGTCGAGCGGGCTAGAGATTGCCAACGTTTAACCTTCCTCGCGTGGTCTTTAGACAGGCTAGCCCTACGATAGACACGACGTGTTCCACTCTTGAGAAAGTTCAGTAACCGTGACCTTTGACGTGACCTCCTTCGGACCCGAGCGCTTCTCGAGCCGCGAACTTTCACGCTTGGAGTTCGGTGCCCGACTTCTCGACCTGGCGGACGACAAGACCATGCCACTGCTCGAGCGCTGCAAGTACGTCGCCATCTTCGCCGACATGATTGACGAGTTTTTCCAGGTTCGCGTTGTGAGCCTTGAGGACAAGGTGGCGGCCGGTGTGCAGACGCCTTCCGTCGACGGCCTTCGCCCCCGCCAGCAGCTCGCGGCCATTCGCGAGCGAGTCTTGGCTCTGGTCGAGCGACAGGACCGGATCGTTCTCGACGGCCTTATTCCTTCGTTGGCCACCGAGGGAATCACCCTGATCGCAATGGATCAGCTGTCGCTCGAGGCCCGGGAACGGTTGAATGTCTACTTCAACGACCACGTGTATCCGGTATTAACGCCACTTGCGGTTGACCCCGGTCACCCGTTCCCCATGATTTCCAACTTGTCGCTCAACATTGCGGTGACGGTGGTTGATGAGGACACCAAGGAAGAGCGCAACGCCCGCATCAAAGTGCCCGGGTCAATCAACCGCTTCTTGGCCGTTGGTGACGGTACGTACGTGCTCCTGGAAGACCTCATCACCGCGAACCTCGACCGACTGTTCCCCGGCATGACCGTGGGCCGGGCGGACCTGTTCCGCGTGACCCGTAACGCCGACCTCACCTTGGACGAGGACGAAGCGGACGACCTTCTCGTTGCACTCGAAGTTGAACTACGTCGCCGTCGCTTCGGCGAGGCGTTGCGTCTCGAAATCCAAAGCGGCATGTCTGACGACTTCTTGAGTCTGCTGCGTAGTGAACTCGATGTCGACAAGTCCAACATTTACGTGACGGACGCCCCCTTGGGACTTCACGACCTCTGGAATTTGTATGCACTCGATCGCCCCGAATTGAAGGGTGAGGGGTGGTCGCCTCTCACGCCAAAGCGTCTCCTCAGCGGCGATCGCGTTGGGAACATTTTCGACGTGATTCGTGAGGGCGACGTCCTCTTGCACCACCCCTACGAGTCGTTTAGCGACTCTGTTGAGGCATTTATTGCTCAGGCGGCCGACGACCCCCAGGTGGTCGCTATCAAACAGACGCTGTATCGCACGTCGGGTGACTCGCCAATCGTGGCGTCACTGATTCGGGCCGCCGAACAGGGCAAGCAGGTTGTGGCCCTTGTGGAGCTAAAGGCGCGTTTTGACGAAGCGGCCAACATCACGTGGGCGAAGGCCTTGGAAGATGCGGGCGTGCACGTGGTGTACGGCATCGTCGGCCTCAAGACGCACTGCAAGACGGTCATGGTCGTGCGTAGTGAAGGTGCAGTCACCACGCGCTATGCCCACATTGCGTCGGGTAACTACAACTCGAAGACGGCGCGCGCCTACGAGGACTTCGGTCTCCTTACCTGCGACCCCGTGATTACGCGTGACGTGGGTGAGCTCTTCAACTTCCTCACCGGTTTCGCCAAGAACGGCAACTACGAAAAAATTGTGGTGAGCCCCTTCATGGTGCGCGACCGCATCGTTGCGCTGATCAATCGCGAACGTGACCGCGGTGCCGATGGCCGCATCCTCATCAAGGTGAACGGACTGACCGACCCAACGATTATCGACGCCCTGTATGAGGCCTCGAGTGCCGGCGTCGAGGTTCGTCTCATGGTGCGCACGTTGTGCTGCATTCGACCCGGCGTTCCCGGCCTGTCCGACAACATCTCGGTCCACTCGCTGGTCGGAGAGTTTCTCGAGCACTCGCGTCTGTTCATCTTCGGCCGCCCTGGCGATGAGACTCACGCGGTCTACATGGGTTCGGCTGACATGATGGAGCGCAATCTCGACCGACGAGTGGAAGTCATCGTGCCGATCGAGAACGAGGCAATTCGCACTGAGCTGCTTGAGGCGTTTGACATCACATGGCGTGATGATCGCTTCACTTGGGTGCTCGGCACCGACCGTCGTTGGCGCCGCCTGCAGAGCGTGAATAACTTCGCGGCTCAGACGGAATTCAAGCGATTGGCGCGGGCGGAAGCCCGGGCCCTGTAACGTCGCTCGGCCCCTTCCGCAGCTGGAGGCTGGCGTAGGCCAGACCGCCAATGGGAATTGGGATCCAGAAGTTGACCAAGCGGTACGACAGCACCGCCAAAATCGCCTGTGAGTGGGGCACGCCAAACCCGACCAGTGTGGGGATCAGAACGCCCTCAATGACGCCCAGTCCCGCTGGCGTGAGCGGAATGGCCGCCAAGATGTTCGCGAGGCCGTAGGCCACCAGAAGGTCGATGGGGGAGATGACGGAGCCAAAGGCCCAGATGAAGACCCACAGGCAGGCGGCGTCCAGCAACCAGTTGAGAGCCGCCCACAACAGGGCGTTCCACAATGTTTTGCGTGAGTGCATCAGGAGTGTGATGCGGTCGGCCACCTTGCTAATGAGCGCACCGATCTTCTCTGGGTCGATCGCGGGAATGCGGCGCGCCAGCGCACGAAGCCAGATGTCAGCGCGTTGCTGACCACGGGTGATGAGCAAAATGGTGCCAAAGAAGGCGAGAAGAAGAAAGACGCCGGCGAGGGCGGCGAAGCCGTAGGCCGGGTTGATGCCATTGAGCGGAATGGAAATCACCAAGGCGAACCAGAAGATGATGTTGAGGACGACCGCGGAACCGGCACCCTGCGCCGCGAGTCCGAAGGCGTTGGTTTCCCTGGGAACGTCGAGCTCATTGAAAATGCGATAGGCCAGCGCCCCCGAAGGCGCTGCGCCACCGGGGACGACGTGTCCAATGGCTAGTCCGGCCAGATTGACACGAAGGACGTTGAAGCGGTTGGGGGCGTAGGGGTAGAGGGCGGCGCGCGTTAGTTCGACGTACGCGAAAATTGCCGCCATTTCCAGAACGACAGCAAACGCCACGATGAAGGGGTTGAGCGACGACAGCAGGTGCAATGAGTGGCGTGCTGAGGCGAATTGAGGGACCACGAGGTACTCGAGCACAAAGACGAGGCATCCCAGACTCAAGATGACGCGAATTTCCCGCGGCATCGTGAATTTGAGTGCGCTTCGATTTTTCATAACGGAAATAGTTTTCGTCTTTCGTGGGCGTCGAGCGACCGCAGCAACTGCCAAAGTCTACGGCACCTGAGTAGAATTGAACGATGCCTACGCTCGTCGTACTCCCTACCTATAACGAGGTCTTGAACATCGAGGCGATGCTTCGCGCGCTCCGATCGATTGTGCCCGATGCTGACATCCTGGTGGTTGACGATGGCTCGCCCGACGGCACTGCGGCACTGGCTCGGTCTATCGCTGATGAACTGGGACAGATTTCTCTTCTGGAGCGAAGCACCAAAAATGGCCTGGGAGGCGCCTATCGCGCCGGCTTTGCCTGGGGTCTCGAGCGCGGGTACCAGCGTTTCGTGGAAATTGACTGTGACTTCTCCCATGACCCGAAGGCGCTGCCAACGCTGCTGCGTGCCTCTCAGGATTTTGATGTGGTCATCGGATCTCGCTACGTTCGCGGAGGGTCGATTCCCAAGTGGAAGCTGAGCCGTCGTTTATTGTCGCGAGGTGGAAACCAGTACGCCTCGCTTCTGCTGGGCCTTGGGGTCAAGGACTGCACCGCGGGGTACCGCGTGTACAGCGCCTCCGCCCTCGAAAAGATTGACTACACGACGGTGCGCGCCGACGGCTACGGCTTCCAAATCGAAATGACCTACAGGGCCCGCAAGGGTGGCGCGACCATCACGGAAGTACCAATTTCCTTCAGCGACCGTGAACTTGGCGAGTCCAAGATGTCGTCGGCCATTGTGGTCGAGGCAATGGTGATGGTCACGCGCTGGGGCGTCCAGCGACTGCTTCGTCGCTAGATTCGGTCAACTAAGACTGCGGCCAGAATGCTGGCCAGCTTGTTACGAGTCTCTTCGCGCTCGGCGATCGGGTCGGACTCGCTGACGATACCGGCACCCGCCCAGGCCTCAAACGACGACTCGTGAATCATGACCCCGCGGATGCCAATCCACCACTCACCATTGCCTTCATCGTCGCACCACCCAACGGGGCCGGCGTAATGGCCTCGGTCGAGTCGTTCGAGTGACTGCAGCAGCTCGTAGGCCTTGGTTCGCGGCAGGCCGCCAACGGCCGCAGTGGGGTGCAGTGATCGCAGCAACGTGAGGACGTCCACGGGTGCAAGGGGTGACGCCGCCCGAATCCAGGTTCCCAAATGGGCCACGGTGCGAAGCGCCATGATTGACGGCGTCGGATCTGCACTGACGTCGGCGTAGAAGGTCTGCAGAAGACCGTTGACTTCGTCGGCGACGATGGCGTGCTCACGAAGATTCTTCGAGCTGCCGAGTAGCCAGTTTTGGTAATCGTTGGGGTCAACATTGTCGGGCAGGGCGATGGTTCCCGCCAGAGGGTGGCACGTGGCCGTGTCATCGTGACGCGCCACGAGGAGTTCTGGAGTGGCACCGACGAATCGACGACCATCGGGGAGGGGGAGCGCATAGATGGTGCATGAAGGCTCGCGGCGTCGGAGGCGATGCGCCACGGCGGCGGGATCAATCGGGTGGTCCACGGTGCCCCGTACGGATCGGGCAAGTACGACCTTGTCGAGTTCGCCCAGTCGAAGCTGCTCGACCGCCATAGCGACCGCGTGACCGTACTCCTCGCCTGATGGCTGGTAGGTGACGGAGGTGGCGACTTGTGTTTCCTGAGATGGGAGTTCGCAGTTGGCGATGAGGACGTCGATGTCGGGTGCATCAAGCGTGCGGGTCTCCCAGGTCTCGCCACTGGCCAACTGCGTGATTGTTACTTCACAGACAGCCAACTCGGCGGTGGATTCTGGGTTGAAGGGCAGTGAACCGAAGACCAGCGCGCCAGTGCCGAGTGGACCTTCGTCACCGTCAACTGTCACGCCCGCATCAGCGATGCCGCCTTCGTGGTGGGCGAGACCGCCCGACAACTGGATACGTGCGATCACACGGCCCAGGCCAACTCTGAGCGTGTGGGCGTCCTCAATGAGGTAACCGCTACGGGCGCCCAGTGCGCGAAGAGCTTCCCGGGAAAGTGGCGAGCGCTGATGGCGGTGGAGGATCACGAACCCCTCGTCGCCACGAACTGCTGGCTCAATCCGCCTAGGACAAAACGGTGATTGACAGCCACGAATCCCGCTTCGTTGAGTTGCGCAATCATGACGTCAGTCGGCGGCAGGTACGCGGTGGACTTTGGAAGATAACGATAAGCACTCCGGTCGCTGAGGAGCCCCCCGATGAAGGGCACCATCCGGCGGAACCAGAAGCGAAAACCCGCTCGCCAAATGCCACCTGAGGGCTCGGCGACTTCGAGCAGTGAAATTCGACCGCCGGCTCGCACCACTCGGCCCATTTCTTTGAAGGTGCCGGCAAGATCGGTGAAGTTCCTCAGTGCGTAGCCACAGGTAATGCCATCGAAGGCGCCAGTGGCAAACGGCATGTGGAGGGCATCAGCCTGCACGCGTGAGGGCATCTCGTGGCCGGCGTGGAGCATCCCGTACGACAGGTCTGTAGCGACGGAGTGGTGACCTTGTTTGGTCAGTTCACGGGTGAAGTCACCGGTGCCCGCCGCAACGTCGAGCACGGTGCTCCCCGCCGGGAGGCGCAGGTCACGGACGGCGCGTTGACGCCAGCGCCGGTCCAGCCCAAACGTCATGATTTTGTTGAGAAACTCGTACCGAGGGGCGATGGCGTCAAACATCTCGCGCACCGCAACCGTCTTGGCTGAGCCTTGGGGGAGTGGGCCGTCCTGCATTGCCCGCTACCGACCGCTCACGGTCGTGCTCGAGTGGCCAACGAGAGAAATTTGCACAGGCTGAGCCTACTGGTGGCGCGTAGTTTGAGAAACGAAATCGGTAGGATTGGAAACATGCCTCACGAGCACGCTGACGAACACCACCGCCAAGTAACCGATGGGTGGTTTCGTGCTGCCGTGTTCGGAATTTCCGACGGCCTGGTAACGAATACATCGTTCATTTTGGGCTTCGCCGGAGCCGCGCCCGGTCACAACGTCATTCGGGTGGCTGGCATTGCGGCCCTCATCGCCGGTGGTTTCTCCATGGGGAGTGGCGAGTATTTGTCGATGAAGGCGCAGCGTGAACTCCTCGAATACGAGATTGAAGTGGAGCGCAAGGCGCTCTCGGACAATCCTGAGGGTGAGCGTCTTGAGCTTCGTCAAATCTTCATTGATCGGGGCATTGAGCTTGAGCTCGCCGATCGCTTGTCAACCGACCTGATGCGCGACCCCGACCTGGCCTTGCGCACCCACGCGCGAGAAGAGTTGGGTGTGGATCCTTCCGCGGTGGGAAGTCCGTGGGCTGCGGCGTTCTCCTCCCTTGGCGCATTTTCCCTGGGGGCCTTTATTCCGCTACTGCCGTGGGTACTCACCTCGTCGGGCAACCCAGTCTGGGCATCACTCTGGATCGCCGGCGCCGCCTCCGCTGCTGTGGGTGCGGCGATTGGCTGGTTCAGCCGCCGCGGCGTCGTCCGCTGGGCGCTTCAGCAGCTCTCAGTGACTGCACTGGCCGCAGTCGTAACGTACGGCGTTGGGCACCTTGTTGGTTCTCACTAACGATTGGTAAAGCGCACGAGGTAGTCCTCGCGCTCCATCCGAAAGCCGACGCTCTCGTACAAAGCAATGGCCGGATGGTTGGTCGCATCGACGAAGAGAATGGCGCGCTTGACACCCTTGTTGCGCAGCGTCGTCAGACCAAGCAGCAACATGGTCTTGCCGAGACCGCGCCCCTGAAAGTCCGGCGCTACTGAGAGCACGTAGATTTCGCCGAGTCGCTCTCGGTAGAGTTCGTGCACCTTTGTCCAGCAGGCCGCGGCCAATTTCCCATCAAATTCCAACAGGAGAAACCCGGACGGGTCGAACCAGGGCTCGGCGATGCGACTGTGAAGGTCGGCCATGCGCCACGCCCCCTGTTCGGGGTGGTCGGTAAAGGCGGCATTGTTTTGCGTCAGCCACGCTTCCTCATCAGCCCCCGATTCAAATGTCCGCACGAGGCTCCCTTCGGGCAGGGACACGGCGGTCGGCGTCATATCAATGCTGTGGACCTGGAGACGGCGGACAATCTCGCCCTCGGTAACGGGGTGGTGGCGAATCCACCAATCAACCGCTGGATGGATGGCCAGCACGGCGTCGCGTAGTGACGGATCAAAACCGCCACCGCAGACCTCGAGAGACGGTGGCTCGCCCTCGGTGAGAACGGCGTATTGGACCAACGCGTCGCCGTCGTAGCGCAACCAGTGTTGTGCGCGCCACCCGTGAACGACCCCCCGACGACGCGTCTCGTCGAGCGCCTCGCGCCCAATGGCCTGCTCGGTGCGGTTGATGAGGTCGAGCACCTGGAGGCGCTCAGCGTCGCTGAGAACATCGCAGTGCAGCCAGGAGTTCGTCACGGGACAACTCGGCGAGCGACGCGGTTGAGGCGGCGAAGGAGGGTGCCGATAGTGCGTTCGGCCGCCACGAGTTCGGTGTATACATCGCCGTCCATGGCGGGCCCTTCGGTCTCGACCAACGTCGTGATGCGGCTTGCGATTTCGCTCAACGTCGACGCGATGGTATTGATTTCGGTGGCGGCTGACATGGGTGCTCTCTGTCTGGGGCAAAGCGTTGCCCATTACTGTAATGGGCGATGACACTTGCCCCGATGTTTCTCGAAAGCGATCCAATTGCGTGGTCGGCCCTTCGGCTTAGTGGAGAGGACTCGTTGAACTTCCTCCAGGGGCAACTGACGAATGATGTCGTCGCCGGACAGAAGCTGGGGCTGCTATTGACACCAACGTCTGATGTTGTCAGCGACGTCTACGTTCAGAACGAAGGCCCCTCGTTTATTCTGACCCTGCGAACCGAGTTGGTCGAGGACGCTGAGAAGCGTCTTCGGCGGTTCCTTTTGCGGAGCCGAGTCTCCATTGAACGTCATGACGGGGTCACTGGCCCGTACGCCACCGTGGGTGAGCAGATTGCGGGGGAGCACCCTGGACCTCGCGAGTTCGCCGTGGCTTTACCGCCGCAGTCCTACGGTGCCCGCTTTGTTCGCGAACGCGTCTCGTTCACCAAGGGCTGCTTCACGGGTCAAGAACTCGTGGGCCGACTTGATGCTCGCTCGTCGTCCGTACCGTTCCGCTTAGCGGTTATCACCGGCCCAAGTCTCGAGACAATTGATGCCGCAGTCCGTGGTGTCGGGCCCCAAGGGGACGCCGCTCGCCAGGGCGTGACGACGGCTGTCACGAATTCGCAGGGCGTGGTGGCGTTCGCGCTCATCCATCGGTCGATGGTGGAGACGGTTCTTCCCGAAGGGATGACTCTTCGACTGGCGAATGCTGAAGGAGAGGCTTAGGCCTGGTAGCGGCGGAAGATCACGCTGCCGTTGTGTCCACCAAAGCCGAAGCTGTTCGACAGGACCACGTCAACGTTGGTGTGAACGGGGGCGCCGAGAACGACGTCCAGGTCAATCGCCGGGTCAACCTCTGTTGTTCCGGCGGTGGGCGGAATCACCTGGTTGAGCAGGGTCTGCACCGAAACGACGCCTTCGAGAGCTCCCGCGGCGCCCAGTGAGTGACCAAGGTGACCCTTGACTGAGGTCACCAAAGGGCGGTGGGCACCAAAGACGCGACGAACGGCAACCGATTCGGCCAAGTCGTTCAGCGGCGTTGAGGTGCCGTGGGCGTTGATGTGTGAGACGTCGGCCGCTGTGATGTCGGCATCGGCGAGTGCCGTCTCCATGCAACGCACTGCACCATTGCCCTCGGGGTCCGGAGCAGTGATGTGGTACGAGTCGGCGGTTGAGGCGGCGCCAATAACCTCGGCGAGGATCGTGGCGCCACGGGCGTGGGCGTGATCCCAGTCTTCGAGAATCAGGACGCCAGCACCTTCGCCCATAACGAACCCGTTACGGTTGACGTCAAAGGGGCGCGAGAAGTCTTCATTTGAGAGGGCCGTCATGTTCCGGAAGCCCGCTTCAGCGATTTCGACCATGACTGCTTCAGCACCACCGGCGACCGCGACCGTAGAGCGCCCTGAAGCGACCATACGAGCGGCGTTGCCAATGGCGTGGGTGCCTGCGGCGCAGGCCGTGGTTACTGTTTCGCAAGGGCCACCTAACCCGAGTCGCATCGACACAGCGGCCGTCGCAGCGTTGGGCATCATCATGGGCACCATGAATGGCGACACGCGGTTGGCACCCTTGGCGTTCAAGACGGCCACCTGTTCCAACACAGTCTGGAGGCCACCGATGCCACTCGTCACGACACAGCCAGCGTCGGGAATGGGGCCGGTGAGGCCACTCATCTCCCAAGCTTCGTTGGCAGCCATGAGCGCGTACAGCGTGAAGGGGTCCAGGCGGCGAAGCTCCTTTGGTCCACCGATGTGATCGGCGTTGAAGGGGGCCAGTCGCTTCGAGGCGGGTGCTTCGGACGTCTGCAGTGCCTGCCAGAGCGCGTCAACGCCAACACCGGCGCAGCTGAGTGCACCAATGCCGACGACGGCGACGCGGCGTCCCTGAAGCGGGCCCTGAGGCGTTACTGCGACGCGCACTTAGAGCTTCGCGTAAATGAGCTCGAAGGCGCCACCGACGGTGCTGATGTCCTTCAATTCGTCTTCGCCAACTTCGATGTCGAAGGTCTCTTCGAGTGCCATAACGAGCTCGACCAGGTCGAGGCTGTCGGCGCCGAGGTCTTCGAAGGTTGCCTCCATCGTCACCTTTGCGGGGTCGACGGCGAGTACTTCAACTGCGTTTTCGGAAAACTTAGCGAATGCTTCGTTACGGTCCATGGTGTAACCCTTTCGGTTTGTCTCGGACAATCCTACTCAATTGTGCTTCGAAAAATTGGTTTAGAGACCCATCGCGAGGCCGCCGTCGACAGCAATTACCTGTCCCGTCAAGTAGCGACTGTGGTTACTCGCGAGAAACCCGACCACGCCAGCAATGTCGTCAACGGTGCCAGTGCGACCCATCGGAATGAGGTTCATCAACCCGTCGCTGGTGGCGCCGAGTTCGCTCGTCATTTCGGTGTCAATGAAGCCGGGAGCGACGACATTGACGGTGATGCCGCGAGACGCCACTTCACGGGCGAGTGATCGAGCGAGTCCGACCATGCCGGCCTTCGAAGCGGCGTAGTTCGCTTGGCCGGGGACGCCATAGAAGGGACTAATTGACGAGATGAAGACGATTGATCCTTGTCGGTTGCGAATCATTGATGAGAGGGCGGCACGCGCACAGTAGAAGGCACCGTCAAGGTTCACCGAGAGCACGTTGCGCCACTGCTGGTCGGACATGCGCATGGCAAGACCGTCTTCGGTGATGCCGGCATTCACAATCATGACGTCAACGGGACCAAAGGACTCGATTGACGACTTCACTGCGGCGGCAACTGCCTCCGGATCGGCAACGTCAACCGCGATGGCGTTGGCGCATCCTTCGGGCGCAGCACCGGAGCGAGAGAGCCCGACGACTCGGTCACCGTTGTCGATGAAGTATTGAGCGATGGCGGCGCCGATGCCCCGACTTGCTCCAGTGATGATGACGTGACGGCTCATAGGGAAATCTCCTTCATTTCGGTATACGACGCTGGGCTGAGTTGCGAGTCAAACGATCGAATGCGCTTTGTCAATCCTGTAAGGACTGCGCCCGGCGCCATTTCGACGGTGGTGGTGACGGATGCCGGTAGTGCCTCTACGCAGGCGAGGAACTCGACTGGTGAGGTGAGCTGACGAGACAACAACGGCTTCCACTCCTCGGCGGTGGCGTGCACCTGCGCATCGACATTGGCAATCAGGGTGTGGGCGGTCGTGCCCCAGGTCACGTCATTGAGCGCTTGGTCAAGTTCGTGCTGGGCGGCTGCCATGAGTGGGGAGTGGAAGGCGCCGCCCACCGGGAGGGGAGTGGCGCGCTTCCAGCCAAGTTCCTTGTGGTTCGCCAACACGTAGGCGAGCCCTTCTTCGGTGCCGCTCAACACAATTTGGCCGGTGCCGTTGATATTGGCTACCCACGCGTCGGTGAGGCCTTCGAGAGCGGCGCGGTCGGCAACATCGCCGCCCATGACGGCCACCATCGTGCCGGGAGTCTGTGCCGCCGCGGCGGCCATCGCGCGACCACGAATACCAATGAGTCGCGCACCATCGGCCAACGACAAAAGGCCAGCGGCGGTGAGCGCCGAGAATTCGCCAAGGCTGTGACCGAGGAAATACTGGGGGAGTACGCCATTGCTGGTGAGGTCGGCGAAGGAGATCATCGAGAGAGCGAATGTGCCGAGCTGTGCGTTGTCGGTGCGAACAACATCCTCCTGCGGCAGGCGCAATAGGATCTCCTCAACATCGGTGCCGCTGGCATTGGAAATGGTCTCCACCAGTGACCAGTGGGGGGAATCGCGCCAGGCTTCGCCCGCGCCGGCGGTAATCGAGCCCTGCCCGGGGAAGAGAGCGACGACGTTGTCAACAAGTACAGAAGTCATGGGACAACGCTAACAGCGACGTGGTGTGAAAAAAGGAACCAACGCGTCGGTCACTAGTTGCAGCGTGCCCAGAGTGGGACTCGAACCCACACGCCCTCTCGAGCAAAGGATTT
>DAIQPT010000057.1:0-5353 GCA_036787185.1 Acidimicrobiales bacterium
AGCGGTACGGCATTCGACGTTGGTACGGATTTCTTCGTATGCAGACCAGCGTCGTCCAGCAGCTCCCGGCCGTGGTCACCGTTTCGTACAACTCGCGCACCGACATTCACGAACAAATGGGCGTGGCGCTTGACCGCATGACCGTTGTGCCCGTCGGCGTCGACCACACGGTCTTTCGCCCCTACGACGACGTCACTCCTCGACCGGGACGCATCATGGTCACCACGAGTTCTGATGTCGCAATGAAGGGGCTCGTCCCACTCTTAGAGGCCGTCGCTCTTTTGCGTCGCGATCGCCCCATCGAACTCGTGGTGATTGGTCGCCCCAAGCCCGATGGCGCCGTCGCGGCCACGCTGGACCGTCTTAATCTGCGTGACATCGTGACGACGGTGTCGGGTGTCACGACCGAAGAAATGGCGCGCCTCTACGGGGAGGCGCAGGTTGCTGTAATCCCGTCGCTCTACGAAGGTTTCTCCCTGCCCGCAATCGAAGCCATGTCCTGTGGCGTGGCGGTGGTGGCAACGACGGGCGGCGCACTCCCCGAAGTTGTGGGTCCGGACGCTGGTCTCCTCGTCCCACCGAATGATCCGCCCGCCCTGGCGACGGCCATCGCCCGCGTGCTCGACGATGCGACGCTCCGCGCGGCGCTCGGACGGGCCGGACGAGAGCGAGTGATGGCCCGGTTCACCTGGGAAGTGACCGCGAAAGCCACCGCGGCCTGTTACGACGCGGTGCTCAGTGGGCAGCCACTGCCGGCGCCGGTTCCGTTCGACTGATGCTGACCATTCGCTACGACGCCTTGCCGCTGCACGCGGAGGAGATGGTGCTCGATATCGGCTGTGGCTTTGGCCGACACGCCTACGAAGTCTTGCGACGCGGTGGTTCAGTGGTGGCGGTTGACGCAAGCCACGACGAAGTGGCGTCGACCGCGACGATGTTCGCCGCCATGGCCCTCGAGAACGAGTTCGATCCGAGCGCGGCCCACGGCTTCGTGGTCCAGGGCGACGTCACGGCTCTGTCGTTTCCCACCGACACGTTCGATCGCGTGATCTGCTCTGAAATCCTTGAGCACATTCCGAGCGACACCGCGGCGATGGCGGAGCTGTTTCGTGTGCTTCGACCGGGTGGCACTATTGCCGTGACGGTTCCGCGATTCGGACCGGAGAAAGTTAACTGGTGGTTGTCGGACGACTACCACAACGTTCCCGGTGGGCATATCCGGATCTACTCCCGTCGCACACTCGAGCGACGACTGCGCGACGCCGGCTTTCGTGTGGGCGCGCACCACTACGCCCACGCCCTCCACAGCCCCTACTGGTGGCTCAAGTGTTTGGTGGGAACGACCAACGACGACAATCGACTCGTCAAGGCCTACCACCGACTTCTGGTGTGGGACATCATGAAGCAGCCGCGCGCGACGCGCTGGCTCGAGCGCCTCTTGAATCCCGTGCTGGGCAAGTCCTTGGTGGTCTACGCGGAGAAGCCCCAATGACGGATTTTGACGAGACCTTTATCGCTGAACAGGTGCTGTCGAACGAACAGTTCGAGCAGAGTGCCCGCTATCTCGCGAGTCTGCAGACGGCCAGTGGGCAGATTCCCTGGTTCCCCGGCGGACACTGCGACCCGTGGAATCACGTTGAGTCCCTGATGGCCCTGACGGCAACGGGGTTGCATGCTGAAGCCCGCGCGGCCTTCGGGTGGCTGCGCGACGTGCAACGGCGCGATGGCAGCTGGTTCAACTACTACCTGGGGGAGTGGGTGTCGCAGCGCCGCATCGATCTCAACGTATGCGCCTACGTCGCCACCGGACTCTTTCATTACCTTCGCGCTACCGACGATGTCGCCTTCGTGGCCGAGCAGTGGCCGTGGGTGGAGCGCGCGATTGATTTCATTCTGCGGTACCAGCGCGCTGACGGCACCTTTCCGTGGTGCATCGATGAACGAGGCGTGCCGGCCACCGAGGCACTCTTGACGGGCTGTTCCTCGATTCTGATGTCCCTGCGGTGTGCGGCCGCCGTGGCCGATCGTCTCGACGCCTCGCGACCCGATGTGGAACTGGCCGCGGGGCGATTGCAGCACGCAATCGAATGTCACCCGACCCTCTTTGCTCCAAAGCCCGCCTTCGCCATGGATTGGTACTACCCGATGCTCACGGGGGCGTTAGTGAAATGGCCCGGAATGCGCTGGCTGAACGAAGACTTCGAGGAGTTCTCCGTCGGTGGCTTCGGCATTCGCTGCGTTCGTCCCAATAACTGGACCACCGTTGCCGAGACGTCGGAGTTCATTCTCACGATTGACGCCTTGGGCTCGACGGGGACGGCCAAGGAGTGGTTTGAGGTGACGCACCAGTATCGACGAGCGGACGGTGCCTACTTCACCGGCATCGTCTTTCCGGAGCTCGTCACCTACCCGCGTGACGAGGTGTCGAGCTATTCGGTGGCCGCGGTGCTCCTGGCGGCCGACGCCCTGTCGCGACGGTCAGCGGCGCACGATCTCTTTCATCGCGGTGTCGTGCCACGGGCGATCGACGTGCCCGAGCCATACTGCACTAGCCAAGTCCCGGTGGATTAACCCGCCGGAGGGCGCGCAGCGAGCCCTCTTCACCAATCGCCTCGTAGAGGTCGCTGTGCATGGCGTGTTCGTAGATTTCGAACGGTGGTCGACCGCCGTCAGCCGGATCGGCGAAGACGTCGTGAATGAGAAACACGCCACCGACCCGAAGCTTCGGTGCCCACTTTCGATAGTCGCGCCACGCGACCTCGGCGGCGTGGCCACCGTCAAGAAAGAAGAGGTCAAGCGGCTGCGAGAAGTGGGGAGCGATGACCTCCGAGGGGCCGATTAGACCAATCACTGTCTCCTCCAGTTCGGCCTTGGCGATGGTGTGCTGCCAGGTGGGCAGGGTGTTGAGACGGCCGTCGAAGGGGTCGACGAGTTCTTCATCGAAGTAGGCCCAGCCGCGCTGATTTTCTTCGGAGCCGTGGTGGTGATCGAGACTGAAGAGGACGGCGTCGCGAGCTTGTGCCGCGGCGCCAAGATAGATCGCGGACTTGCCGCACCACGCGCCGAGCTCTAACCAGGTGGGGCCACCGGCGAGTTGAGCAAAACGGAACAGAGCGAGCCCCTCATTCTCGGGCATGAACCCCTTGGTCTCGAGGGCCAGGGCGAAGAGTTCGTCGGTGGTCTTCACCAGTGTCGCAATCCGTAGAGGGTGACGAGTCCTAACGCGAGGAAGATAAGCCCACCCGCGAAGCGAATTTTGGCCAAGGGCACCACACGCTGGAGGAGTTGGCCCCCGAAGGCACCGAGAACAGCGACCAACACGAGCGCCACGGAACTGGCGAGAAAAACCTCGACTGGCTGGTGGGTCTTGGCGGAAAGATTGGCCGCCTGAATCTGCGTCAAGTCGCCGAATTCGCCAATGAAGATAACGCTGAAGGCGGTGGCGACTTCGCGCCACGCCGAGGACGCGTGCTCGCGCTCGCCTTCGCGCTCGCCGCGTTCCTCCTCTTCCTTTTCCTTGACCAGCAGTAGATAGGCTGCGCCGCCGAGGAAGAGCAGGGCCACGATGAGGTTCTTGATGTGAACAGGTAGCAGCGTCAGCAAACTGCCGGCGGACACGGCGAGCGCCATCTGCACGATGAAGCCGAGGCTGGCGCCGAGTGCCACGTGGCGGGGGCGTGCCCTCGTCGACATCATGATCGTCGCGATCATGGTCTTGTCGGGGAGCTCCAACACAAACATGAGCGCAGCGACTCCGAGAAGGGCGGCTGCGCTCATGTTCGTATTGTAGGGCAGCTAGGCGCTGGGGAACTGCTGGCGGACGGCCTTCGTAAAGGCAATACCCACGCGCATGCGTTCCAGGGCCTGATCGACCGTCCGCTGCAGACCACCGAGCGAGTGGCTCTGGTGGAAGGCCTCAACCTGGGTGGCGAAGGCGGGATCGGTGATGAACGTGCTCACACCCAGCGCCATGTAGGAGGCGGTGTCGCGCGGGAACGTGGCCAGGGCGTCATCCCAACGGCTGGCGATGTAGCGCCAGACGGCGGGACCGGTGGCGGCATTCGTCGAGAGCAGCCCCAGGGACGACGACGCGTCCTGGGTGCGCACTTCGGTGAAGCACTTGGCCGCGAAGTCGAGCGCAATCTCTTCGATGCCAAAGCCGCTGAAAGCGCGCAGGTAGCGCTGCTTGTCCTGTGGCGTTGCCCCCGTGCGGTAGCGCTCGAGGAAGATCTCGTAGTCGGCCCACAGGCCGTCGGCGGCCACGATGCGCAAGATGGCGGGCGCCAGGTTGCCGTCCATAGTGTTGGCTTCAAAGCGACGACGAGCCTCGGCACGAATGCCCTCGTGCTCACCGATGCGGCCCAGCGTGAGCAAGACGGTGGCGCGCAACTGGGGGAGTCGTTCGCTCTCGCCGTCGCGAGCGTCAAAGCCGAGACGCTCGAAGGCTGGGGTATAGAGGTCGGTAACGAAGGCACGCAGGGCCGGCATCTGCTCGGGCGTGAGCGCACGAGACAGCATGGTCACGGCGTCGCTGACGATGCTCCACACGGTCGGCTCATCGCTCGAGCGGGCGACCTGCGCCAGCGTGGCGAAGTCCTCCCACGTGATGCGGCCGGCGAAGAACGTGGCCCAAGCGTCGGCGAAGAGGGTGAACAGCTCCAGGTCGTCGAGCTCGGTCGCGCGAGCGGCGAGCGCGGCCAATTCCGCCTTGCCGTAGCGCGAGCGGAAGACACCGGCACCTTCGGCGTTTACGACCACCGGCGCTTCGTCAGTGACGGTCAGGGGCTCGCTGCCGAGCAAGTGACGCGTCTTGGGTCCACCGTTGAGCGAGCGGGTGAAGAGCGGCACGAGCCAGTCGCGGCCGATGGCGCTCGCGCCCGAGGCCGTACCGTAGGCGAAGGGCTCTTGCGTCAGGACGCCGTTCTCGAGAGTGACAAGCGGGTGGCCACCTTGCATGATGAAGGTGTCCATGATGCGACCAACGGGCTCACCAGAGGCCTCTTCGAGTGCCTGCCACAGATCAGCGGTGACCGTGTTGCCGTAGCTGTGTCGCTGGAGGTAGAGGCGAATGCCGTCGCGGAAAGTTTCCGCGCCCAGCCACTGCTCGATCATGCGCAAGGTGGAGCCACCCTTGCGATAGGTCAAAACGTCAAACATGCCGCGAGTGTCGTCCGGGGAGATGACCTCGTATTCGATGGGGCGAGTCGAGTGGAGACCGTCGACTTGCAGCGAGATTTCGCGCTCGGTGCCGAACTGTACGAGGCCCTTCCATTCGGGGCGGAAGGCGTCGGTGCAGAGGACCTGCATGAACGTGGCGAAGGCCTCGTTTAGCCAAATGCCCTGCCACCACTCC
>DAIQPT010000015.1:0-23091 GCA_036787185.1 Acidimicrobiales bacterium
ACGAACGGCGTCGCGAAGTCGGACTCCTCAGCCCAGGTGTAGAGGATCTCGGCCGAGCGTGAGGACCGTCCGGCGGAGAATGACAGGCCGCCGTTCTCGTTGAACCAGTTGACCTGCGAGGCCAGCATGTGAATGGTGGCGAGCGCTGGGGTGTTGTAGGTCTGGTTGAGGCGCGAATTGTCAAGGGCCGTCTTCAGGTTGAAGAACTCAGGGGTCCAGCGGTCGGACGCAGCCAGCTTCTCGATTCGCTCGATCGCGGCGGGGGAGCACAGAGCGAGCCAGAGGCCACCGTCGGAGGCGAAGGACTTCTGCGGAGCGAAGTAGTAGCAGTCGAACTGGGATGCGTCGACCATCAGACCACCCGCGGCCGACGTGGCGTCCACCGCGACGAGGCCCGTGGCACCCTCAGGGCGTCGGATGGGCATCATGACGCCGGTGGACGTCTCGTTGTGGGTGAGGGCGTACAGGTCAACACCGTCACGCGCTACGGCAGTGGGGTGGGTGCCGGGCTCGGTCGAAATAACTTCGGGCTCGCTGAGGAAGGGCGCGGCCTTGACCGCGGTGCCGAACTTCGAGGAGAACTCACCGAAGTGGAGGTGCTGAGAGTGGTTCTCGATCAAGTGAAAGGTGGCGGCGTCCCAGAAGCAGGTGGTGCCACCATTGCCCAAGAGGACCTCGTAACCGTCGGGCAAGTTGAAGAGGGCGCGCAAACCGTCGCGGACTTCGCCCACCTTGTTCTTAACCGTGGCCTGCCGGTGTGACGTCCCCATGTACGAGGTCCCGTCGGCGAGCAGTGCCTCGAGCTGGGCGGCGCGGACCTTCGAGGGGCCGGCACCAAAGCGTCCGTCACGGGGGAGGAGCTCGGCGGGAATCTTCATGTTTTCGGGGGAAGTCATAGACTTATGTTACGAAAGAAATGGAGTTGGGCATGCGTTCGAGAGTTAGCGACCTTTTGGGAGGCCTCGCGCCCTCCGCCACCCTCGCTGTTGACGCCAAGGCCAAGGCCCTTAAGGCCGCCGGCGAACCGGTCATTGGCTACGGCGTCGGTGAGCCTGACTTCCCAACGCCCGCCCACATTGTGGAGGCTGCCGCAAAGGCCTGCTACGAGCCTTCGAACCACAAGTACACCCCGACGGCCGGCCTGCCGGACCTGCGTGAGGCCATCGCCGCCAAGACGCTTCGCGACTCGGGCGTGGCCGTCAAGCCCAGTCAGGTCCTGGTCACCAACGGTGGCAAGCACTCGGTGGCGACCGGTTTCATGACCCTGGTGAACCCCGGTGACGAAGTCATCATTCCCGCACCGTACTGGACGACCTACCCCGAAGCCGTGTATCTGGCCGGGGGTATTCCCGTCCCCGTGATGACGAGCCAGGAAAACGGCTTCCGCGTCACCGTCGACGACCTCGAGCGCGTCCGCACCCCAAAGACCAAGCTTGTGGTCTTTTGCTCGCCGTCAAACCCCACTGGTGCCGTGGTTGCCGCCGATGACGTGGCCGCCATTGGCCGCTGGGCCGCCGAGCACGACATCTGGGTTATGTGCGACGAAATCTACGAACACCTCACGTACGGGGACGCAGCGCACGTCTCGATGGCGGCCGTCGCACCGGAGTTGGGCGACCGATGGATCATCGTCAACGGCGTCGCCAAAACTTACTCAATGACAGGGTGGCGCATCGGTTGGATGATTGGCGCCCCCGACGTCATGGAAGCGGCCATCAACTACCAGTCCCAGACCACCTCGAACATCTCGAACGTCTCCCAGCGCGCGGCCATCGCCGCCCTCAATGGCGGCCTCGACGAGGTCCACGCCATGCGTGAGGCCTTTGACCGCCGCCGCCAGACCATGGTGTCGCTGCTGAACCAGATCGACGGCGTGAGCTGCCCGGTACCCGAAGGTGCCTTCTACGCGTTCCCCAACGTGACGGGCCTACTCGGTCGCTCCTTCGGTGGCCAGGTGGCAACCAGCTCGGCCGAACTGGCCACCTTGCTGCTGGACACCATCAAGATTGCCGTGGTCCCAGGCGAGGCCTTCGGCGCGCCGGGCTTCTTCCGCTTCTCCTACGCCCTGAGCGACGAGCAGCTGGTCGAGGGTCTCGAGCGTTTCGCCGCTTTTGTTGCCGCCGGTTGAGCCCGCGGATAAATCATTAGTCTTTTAGTCAGCAATTGAAAGGACCCCCCATGGCCCGTGTACTCGTCACTGAAGAGATCGCCGCATCCGGACTCGAGGCACTGCGTGCCGCCGGTCACGAGGTTGACATCCAGCTGGGGTTGAGCCCGGAACAGTTGCTGGAGGCCGTCGTCGGCGCTCATGCCCTCATCATTCGCTCGTCAACTCAGGTCAACGCCGCCACCCTCGAAGCAGGCAAGGACCTGATCGTGGTGGGCCGTGCGGGCATTGGTCTCGACAACGTCGACGTCACCAAGGCGACCGACCTCGGCGTCATGGTGGTCAACGCCCCCGTGTCCAACATCTTGTCGGCCGCCGAGCAGACGCTCGCGCTGATCCTCGCGCAGGCTCGCAACATCCCCCAGGCCCACTCGGCCTTGAAGGCGGGAAAGTGGGAGCGTTCGAAGTGGGAAGGTGTCGAGCTGCACGGCAAGACCCTCGGTGTCATTGGCCTCGGCAAGATCGGTGCCCTGGTGGCCCAGCGTGCCATGGCCTTCGGCATGCGTCTCGTGGCCTACGACCCCTACATCACTGACGAGCGCGCTCGTCACATGGGCATTGAAAAGATGGACCTCGACACCCTGCTGGGACAGTCGGACTTCATCACCATCCACTTGCCCAAGACCAAGGAAACGACGAACCTCCTGAACGCCGAATCGCTGCGCAAGTGCAAGCCCGGCGTCCGTATCGTGAACGTCGCTCGTGGCGGCATCGTCAACGAGGCCGACTTGGCCGAGGCCATTCGCTCGGGTCACGTCCAGGGCGCCGCCCTCGACGTGTTCGAGAAGGAGCCGACGACCGAGTCGCCACTCTTCGAACTGCCATCAGTCGTCGTGGTGCCCCACTTGGGTGCCTCGACCGTCGAAGCCCAGGACAAGGCCGGCATCGCCATCGCCGAGCAGGTTGAGCTGGCGTTGGCGGGTGACTTCGTGCCCTTCGCCGTGAACGTGGCCGCTGGTCAGGTGTCGAACTCGGTTCGCCCCTTCATGGGCCTCGCCGAAATTCTTGGTCGCTTCATTGGTGGCCTGCTCGACGGCGAGCCCGCCGACCTCGAAGTCTTCTACCAGGGTGAATTGGCCGGTACCGGCACCCAAATCCTGACGCTGTGTGCGCTCAAGGGACTGTTGGTGGCCACGGGACACGACAGTGCCTCGTTCGTGAACGCGCCCCAGTTGGCCGCGGAGCACAACATCACCTTCAACGAGTCGTCGTCGCACGACTCGCCCGAGTACGTCAACGTCATCACGGTGCGCTCCGGTAGCCACGCGGTGTCGGGTACCTTGATGACCATTGGTTCACGCGTCGAAACGCGCATCGTGAGCGTCGATGGTCACAGCGTCGAAATCCCGCCAGCGGCCTCGATGCTGGTAGTCCGGAACACCGACGAGCCCGGCATGATCGGTCACGTCGGCGTCGCGCTGGGTGAAGCGGGTATTTCAATCGCCTCGATGGCGGTCGGCCCGGACAAGAACGCCGGTACGGCCCTCATGGTCTTGTCGACTGGTCAGCCCACACCGGCCGAAGTGGTGGAGCGCCTGCGCGCCAACCCCGGCATTCTGGGTATTCACGTCATCGCCCTTCGCTAAGTTCCCTCGCGGGCGCGAACCAACCAAGACATCGCGTTCGCTAGGAAGCGACGTCGGACGGGGTGACCTCACACACCCCTACGCTGGCTGCGCACAGAAACGGAGCTGAGATGAGTGCGTTTGCCGACAAGGTTGTAGTTGTTATTGGAGCCAGTGGTGTCTTTGGTGCCACGATGGCCCGGTCACTCGTCAACGAAGGCGCCGACGTGCGACTGATTGTTCGCACCTTGGCCAACGTGCCGGCCGACCTTCAGGGTCTGGCCGTGGCGGAGGCCGACATCCGAGACCGTGCCGATCTCGAAGCGGCATTCAATGAGGTCACCGTTGGCCGCAGCGTCGATGGCATTGTGAACTGCGCTGGCGTCGTGGCTTTCGGGTCACTAGCTGAGGTGGATGCCGCGGTCACCACCACCTTGTTCGCAACGAACGCCCAGGGCACCATCAACGTTCTGTCGCTGGCTGGTCACGTGAACGAAGACGGCTTCATCGCTTCCTTTAGCGGCGTCGCCGCTGACATGGTCATTGCCGGCATGGGCGCTTATTGCGCCTCGAAGGCCGCGGCCGCCGTCGCGATGGCGGTTGGCGCGAAGGAACTGCGCGCCAAGAAGGTGCGTGTGCTCGACATTCGTGCTCCCCACACGGAGACCGGCCTCGTGAACCGAGCCCTGGCGGGAACGGCCCCGAAGATGCCCGTGGGCCTCGAGCCCCAGGTGGTTATTGACCGAGTGCTGCTCGCCCTGCAGACCGGCGAAAAAGATCTGCCCGCCGACTCCTTTGCTTCCTAGGATTACCGTATGAAGCTCAGCGAATCTCCCAGTGTGGCCGTATCAACCTTGGTGCTGGCGAGCCCCGAGCATCTGTGGGGGTTCGTCACCGACATCAATGCGCCCGCCGCATTCTCAACCGAATTTCAGGGCGCGGAGTGGCTGAGCGATGCGCCGCACAGCGTGGGCTCGACCTTTCGCGGATTGAACCAGCGGGGCGATCGCAGTTGGGACACCACCTGCACCGTGACCGCGTGGGTGGATGAGACCCTCTTTACCTACGTCGTCGAAGACTTCTCGGCACCGGTGGCGATCTGGTCGTACGCACTGAATCGCGAGGGTCAGCACACCCGCCTCACCTACACCGCCATTGTGGGACCTGGTGAATCTGGTCTTACCCGCGCCGTCGCCAGCGACCCGGCGAACGAAGACGCCATCGTGGAGGGCCGACTGTCACTGTGGCGTACCAACATGGTCGCCACGCTGGCTGGTCTGAAGGGTCTCGCGGAGGCCTAGTCGCCGTTGCGCAGCAGTGCCTGCGCCGCACGACGCCCACTGACCAGCGCCCCCTGAATTGAGGGTGTCTGCAAGTAGTCACCGGCCACGTAGATGCCGTCGCGCTGCACGGGCGGTGCGAGGTCTAACGGCCGCCCCACGACGGGCAGAGCCCGAGTAATGACCTGTCGTTCAATGAGCGTGACGTCGGAGCGGGAGAGGTCGTAGAGACGGGCCACGTCCTCGGCAACGCGAGGATCGTCAACGTCACCGACCGCGGAGGCCACGACGAGGCTCGACCCCTTCGGCGCTCGTTCCGGCGCGACCGACGACATGTCGAGCGTGTTCCACAGTCCTCGAACGGCGTCGATGCGCAATTGGGCGGTCTTGGCCAGCTGCGGCGTGGCAAACCAGTAAGCGGTCTGCGAGCGCCAGGCGACGGCTGGCGTGGGCAGAAGAGCGGCGACGGACGAAGCGTCGGTTGTCACCACCACGGCGCGCCCGTGGTACGTGGCCGCAGTGGTCGTGACACTGGTGGCAGTGACGGCGGTCACCGGCTCATTGAAGTGAATGGTGGCCTGCGCCTGGGCCGCGAGGGCCTCGGGGAGGGCCTGCACCCCACGCGCCGGCGTGCCCGGACGGCCACTCGCGAAGGACTTGAGCAGCATCTGGGTGTAGTGCCACGACGTGTCGAGGTCGTCGTCGAGCAGGGCGCCGCGCAAAAAGGGCTGCAGCACACCATTGATGACGTCATCGCTGAGACCTTCGGAGCGAAAGCCCTCCCGGGCCGAGAAGTCAGCACCGCGGCACAACCGCGCCACCGATGAGAACCGCACCCGCGCCAACAGGCGACCGAGGCGCACGGCGTCGGCCGTGCCGAGTTGCGGGTGGCGAAGGGAGCGCAGGCCCGCCAGTGGTGACCACCGCGGATCAGCCAGTTGGGTAAATCCCGATTGCCCGTAGTAACGAATGGCTGGCTCGAAGGAGCGCAGATCGAGGGCCGACAACACGCCGGCAGCACGGAGCTCGGGGTAGGAGGGGTTGATGAGTTGGAACCCCTCATCGAGGACAAAACCGTCGACGTCGTGGGAGACGACCCGCCCACCCACGCGGTCACTGGCCTCAAAAACGGTGACGTCGCGTCCGGCGTTGTGCAGTACCTGCGCCGCCCGCAGACCGGCGAGACCGGCACCAACAATCAAGACGTCGTGGGAGGTAGACACGAAGAAAGGCTACCGGCGACGCCTTAAAGCAAAACGCCCGCCCCGCACTCGACGAGCGAGCACGGGGCGGGCAGTTGTCTTAGTCGACGTTGATCGCGTCGATGCGCGCCATGACCTCGTCGGTCAGCAGCGGCACCACGTCGAGCGCGGCCATGTTGTCGCGGACCTGGGCGGCGTTCGAGGCGCCGGTGATGACCGTGGACACGTGGGGGTTCTTGACGCACCAGGCGAGGGCCAGGTGGGTCAGCGAGACGCCGAGTTCGGTGGCGATGGCCTGGAGCTGGTCAACCTGCGCCAACTTGGCGGGGTCGGTCAGCATGGCCGACAGCCACTCGTAGCCAGGCAGCGTGGCGCGCGAGCCGGCGGGGATGCCGTTCTGGTACTTACCCGTCAGCAGGCCCGAGGCCAGTGGCGACCAGATGGTGGTGCCCAGACCAATGTCCTCGTACAGACGGGCATACTCCTTCTCCACGCGGGTGCGGTGCAAGATGTTGTACTGCGGCTGTTCCACCACGGGCTTGTGCAGGTGGTGACGCTCGGCGATGTTCCACGCGGCGCGGATCTCGTCGGCGCTCCACTCACTGGTACCCCAGTACAGTGCCTGACCCCGCGAGACCATGTCGGACATGGCCCACACGGTTTCCTCAATGGGGGTGTTGGCGTCGGGACGGTGGCAGTAGGCGAGGTCCACGAAGTCGAGGCCGAAGCGCTCGAGGGATCCCTCGATGGCCTGGCTCAGGTACTTGCGGTTGAGCGTCCAGTGCATGTTCGGCATCTCGCCGTTGATGCCCCAGTAGAACTTGGTCGAGACGACGTACTCGTGACGCTTCCAGCCGAGCTCGCGGAAGGCGGCACCCATAACGCGCTCGGACTCGCCCTGGGCGTAGCCCTCGGCGTTGTCGAAGAAGTTGACGCCGGCTTCCTTCGCCACGCTCAGGCACTCAGCGGCCTGTGAGGCGTTGGCGATCTGGTTGTCGTTCGCGAACGTTACCCAGCTGCCAAACGACAGGACGGACACTTGGAGTCCGGAGCGTCCGAGACGGCGATATTCCATTTGAGCCATGATTTCCCCTTTGAAGGTGTTGTTAGACCGCGGCCGGATTGCGCGGGACGGAGGGCCACTGTTCGACGCTGACGTCAGTGCTCGGACGCTTGCCCTTGCGCACGAGTGCGGTCAGGCCGGCAATGCCGGCACCGAGCAAGACGAGAAGCGTCAACTTGAAAAGTACTTTGAACAGTCGCACGACCTTGAGGTTAGTGGTCGCCATTGGACACTGGCACCAGTTTCACTACAATGAAGGCGTGGCTCGTCGTCGTCTCGCACTGCTTCTTGGGTAGGGCGGGACTCACCCCGCCCGTCACCCCGCCGCCGGCGGGGTTTTTTTGTAGGGCGCGAGGCGAATCGCAGAAAGGTAGTGGCACATGGAGAAGCACCCGCAGCAGCCCAGCCCAATGGCGCACGGCAAGTACCGAGCGACGGTACCGGTAGAGCTTCCCGACCGCACCTGGCCTGACAAGAAACTCGATCACGCGCCCATCTGGTGCAGCGTGGACCTGCGCGACGGCAACCAGGCCCTCATCGACCCGATGGACCTCGAGCGCAAGAACGTCATGTTCGAGCACCTGGTTTCGATGGGGTTCAAGGAAATTGAGGTCGGCTTCCCATCGGCGTCACAGCCGGACTTCGACTTCGTTCGCCACATCATTGAAAACGACCTCATTCCGAGTGACGTCACGATTCAAGTGTTGACCCAGTCTCGCGAGGAACTGATTCGCCGCACGTATGAATCGCTCAACGGAGCCCGCCGCGCCATCGTCCACTTCTACAACTCCACCTCGACACTCCAGCGCCGGGTGGTCTTCGGTCTCGACAAGGAGGGCATCAAGGCCATCGCGGTGAACGCCGCGCACTTGTGCAAGTCACTGGAGTCCACGTCACCCGAGACCGAGTTCCTCTACGAGTACTCACCCGAGAGTTTCACGGGCACCGAACTGGACTACGCCCTCGAGGTCTGTAACGCGGTCATTGAGGCGATCGACCCGACCCCGCAGCGTCCCCTTATCGTCAACTTGCCGGCCACCGTCGAGATGTACTCGCCCAACCTCTACGCCGACGCCATTGAGTACTTCCTGCGCCATGTTGATCGGCGCGACAGCATCCTCTTGTCGCTGCACCCCCACAACGACCGCGGTACGGGTGTGGCGGCGGCCGAACTGGGCGTGCTCGCCGGCGCCGACCGCGTCGAAGGCACTCTCTTTGGCAACGGCGAGCGCACCGGCAACGTCGACGTCGTCAACTTGGCCCTGAACCTGTTTTCACAGGGCGTTGACCCCGAGCTCGATATCCGCGACATTGACAAGGCGCGGCACGTCGCCGAGTACGCCAACCGCCTGCCGGTCCACATGCGCCACCCCTACGTGGGCGAGCTCGTTTACACCGCCTTCTCCGGTTCCCACCAGGACGCCATCAAGAAGGGCATGGCCGCCGTGGGCGAGGACTACGAGGTCTGGGAGGTGCCGTACTTGCCCGTTGACCCCAAGCACCTTGGGCGCACGTACGAGGCCATCATTCGCGTGAACTCTCAGTCCGGCAAGGGTGGCGTCGCCTACCTGCTGGCCACCGAGCACGGCCTCGAACTGCCCCGCGCCATGCAGGTCGAGTTCTCCAAGACCGTCCAGAAGGTGACCGAGCAGACCGGCACCGAGATCTCACCGGCCCAGATCTGGGACGTCTTCACTACGACGTACCTGCCCGAGCACGCCACGCTGCAGCTTCTGGCGAGCGAGGTCGCGGCCGATCAGCAGAGCACCCGTATCGTGGCGCAACTGCTGGTCGACGGAACGCACGTGACGGTGACGGGTAGCGGTAATGGTCCCATTGACGCGCTCATGGCCGGTCTGCGCACGGAACTGAACGTCGAATTCAAGATTCGTGACTACACCGAACACGCCCTGACCGCGGGGTCGGGCGCCTCGGCCGTGGCCTACGTTGAGGCTGAGGGGGCCGACGGCACCACGTGGTGGGGGGTCGGCATGAGCTCGTCAATCCTTGATGCCTCGCTGGCTGCCGTTATTTCCGCGGCCAATCGCCGGCGCTAGGAACGGCTGCGCCTAGCCTGAGGACATGTCGTCCGTTCTCGTCAGTGCCGCCGGGTACACCGGCGTCACCCTCGGTGCGGTCAGTGCCTTCTCCCAATTCCAGCGCGTGCGCCGCGACGGCGTCGACGGCGTGTCACTGGCTACTTGGACACTCTTCGTCTTCACCGGCGTCTTTTGGACGGCCTACGGGGTTTTGGGCTCACACTCGCTGCAGGTGATCTTGGGCAGCGTGCTGCTGTGGCCACTCCAGCTCTACATCGTGGCGCGACTCGAGCCACACCGCCATCTCGACGTCATGGTCAAGTCCGTGCTCTTCATGCTGCTCGTTGCCGTGCTGCCGACCATCGTGTGGGGATGGCAGGGTGGCGTCTACGGCATCGGGGCGGCCATGACGCTGATGCGGATGCCGCAACTCGTTGAACTCATCAAGGCGCGCCACGCTGACGGCGTGTCAGCCACCGCCTGGTACGCCAGTGCGCTGTGCTCCGCCTTCTGGCTCGTCTACTACGACGGCAACCACTTGTGGGCGGCCTTCTGGTCGAACGCGAGCACTGGCCTCGCCAGTCTCACCGTGGCCATTTTGGCGACCGTGCGCCACGTGCAGGGCCGTCGGCGCTAGCGCGCGACGTGCCCGTTGGCGTCAAAGAGGCCGCGCAGCGTTGGTGACGATGTCCGCGATTCGAACGCCGTGATCTCTCCCTCGTGACGAAGGCTCAGGCCAATGTCGTCCCAGCCGTTGAGGAGTCGCTCGCGAGTAATGGGGTCGAGCGCGAACGTGCGCTGCCAGTTGTGGGCGGGCACCTCGACCGAGGCCTTCTCAACGTCCACGATGATCAAGGTAGCGGGGTCGTCACGAAGGAAACCGTTGAGGTCGTCCACGTCGGCCGGCGCGAGCTGGGCGATGACGAGTCCCTGCTTGGAGGAGTTGTTCTTGAAGATGTCGCCGAAACTCGGGGCAATGATTGCCTCGAAGCCGTAGTCCATGAGCGCCCACACCGCGTGCTCGCGGGAAGAACCAGTGCCGAAGCGTGGCCCCGAGACCAACACGGTGGCGCCGGCGTAGTCGGGGTTGTTCAAAATGAACGATGGTTCGTCGCGCCACTCGGAGAAGAGCCCGCGGCCAAAGCCGGTGCGCTCCACTCGCTTCAGCCAGTCGGAGGGGATGATCTGGTCGGTGTCGACGTCGGAGCGCTCGAGGGGAACGCCACGGCCTTCGATAACGTGCACGGCCTTCATGCGAGCACCTCGTCTGGCGTCGCGAAACGACCGTGGATGGCGGTGGCCGCGGCGACGGCTGGTGAGACCAGGTGGGTGCGACCACCGCGACCCTGGCGTCCCTCGAAATTGCGGTTCGAGGTGGAAGCGGAACGCTGTCCCGCGGTGAGCTGGTCCGGATTCATGCCCAGGCACATCGAGCACCCTGGTTCGCGCCACTCGAAACCGGCGGCGGTGAAGATACGGTCGAGGCCCTCGGCCTCGGCTTGGGCCTTGACGCGGTGCGATCCCGGCACCACGAGGGCCCGCACGGACGAGGCGACCTGCTGGCCAGTGGCCACGGCGGCGGCGGCCCGCAAGTCTTCGATGCGTGAGTTGGTGCACGAACCAATGAAGACGACGTCAACGGGGATGTCACGAATGGGCGTGCCGGGGGTGAGGCCCATGTAGGTCAACGAGCGCTCAGCGGCGGCTCGGCTGTCCTCATCGGCGAAGTCCTCGGGCGACGGCACTGCGCCGTTCAGGGCCACCACCTGCGCGGGGTTGGTGCCCCAGGTGAGGAAGGGTGCGAGGTCGGCGGCGTTGATGGTGATGACGGTGTCAAAGGTGGCGTCGTCGTCACTGACCAGCGTGCGCCACTGGGCGGCTGCCGCCTCGAAGTCGTCACCCTGGGGAACGCCGGGGCGACCACGGAGGTAGTCAATGGTGGTCTCGTCGACAGCGACCAGACCCGCACGGGCTCCGGCCTCAATCGACATGTTGCAGACGGTCATGCGTCCCTCCATCGAGAGGTCGCGAATGGCCTGGCCACGGTACTCAATAACGGAACCGGCGCCACCGCCGGTGCCGAGCGTCTTTACGATCGCCAAGGCGATGTCCTTCGCGGTAACGCCCGCGGGGGCGGGACCGTCGACGACGACCGCCATGGTCTTGGCCTTCTGCTGGGGGAGCGTTTGGGTCGCGAGGACGTGCTCCACCTCGCTGGTGCCAATGCCGAACGCCAGTGAGCCGAAGGCGCCGTGGGTCGAGGTGTGGGAGTCACCGCAGACGATGGTCATGCCGGGCTGCGTGACGCCGAGCTCAGGCCCGATGACGTGCACGATGCCCTGGTTCTCGTGGCCACGGGGGAAGACGGTGATGCCGAATTCGGCACAGTTCTCCTCGAGTGCTTCGAGCTGTCGACGAGAGATCGGGTCGGTCACCGGCTCACTGAGCGGGGTGGTGGGAACGTTGTGGTCCGCTGTCGCCAGGGTGCGGTCGGGGCGACGAACGCGACGACCGTTGATTCGCAGACCGTCGAAGGCTTGGGGGCTGGTGACCTCGTGGACCAGGTGCAGGTCGATGTAGAGGAGGGCGGCTTCGCCCTCGGGGGCGGTAACCAGGTGGGACTGCCAGATCTTCTCGTAGAGCGTCTGTCCCATTTACCGCAGACCGACAATCGTGACGGCAATGGGGCCCGACGGTGCGTCGTAGGAGACAACGTCACCCACGGCGTGTCCGAGCAGGGCACCACCCATCGGCGATTCCGGTGACGCGACCTGCACGCCCTCGGGCTTCTCTTCAATAGAACCGATGAAGAACTCGAGGGCGTCGTCCTCGCTGTCGCCCTCGTAAACAATCTTGACGATGGACGCGTGCTGGACTTCGTTGGCCGATTCGTCGCGCTCGACGAGTTCGTGGTTGCGAATCACCTGGTCAATTTGGCGAATGCGCGACTCCATCTTGCCCTGGTCGTCCTTGGCGGCGTGGTAGTCGCCGTTTTCGCTCAAGTCACCGAGGAGGCGTGCCGCCTCAATGATGCGGGCGATTTCGGTACGGCCCACGGTCGTGAGGTGGTGGTACTCCTCCTGGAGCTTCGCCAACGTTTCCTTGGTAATGCGGTGAATGTGTTCAGCCATGATGTCCTCAAACTCAGCGCGGACTCCAATTCTACGCTGTGACGCCCACACGGTTTACGGTGGTTTTGACCGCGACGGCCACCTGCGACAAAACTAGAGAAAAGGAAGGTTCCCCATGCAGACAGCGCACCGCATCGCCGTTATCGGCGGCGATGGCATCGGCCCCGAAGTTACCGACGCCGCTCTCGACGTCATCCGAGCCGCGGGTGTGGCCTTTGAGACGACCTCATTCGATCTCGGTGCCGCTCGCTACCTGCGTGACGGATTTGTTCTCGACGACGCCACGCTGGGCGAGCTGAAGGCCTTTGACGGCATCATGCTCGGGGCCATCGGACCGGCCATTGGCGACACCCGCATCCCTGGCGGCACCCTCGAGCGTGGGCTGCTCCTCAAGATGCGCTTCGGCCTAGACCTCTACATCAACTACCGCCCGTTCCGTGGCGTCCCCGGCTCACTGGCCGAGGGCTGCGAGTTCGCGATTGTGCGCGAAAATACCGAAGGCCCCTACGCCGGAGAGGGTGGTACCCTCCGCTACGACACCCCGCACGAAGTGGCGACGCAGGGCTCGGTGAACACTCGCTTCGGGGTTGAGCGGTGTGTGCGTTACGCCTTCGCCCGAGCCAACGGCCTCGACCGCAAGAAGCTGACCCTGGTGCACAAGACCAACGTGCTGACCTTCGCCGGTGATCTGTGGAGCCGCGTGGTTCGCGAGGTCAGTGCCGAGTACCCCGACGTTGAGGTTGACTACAACCACGTGGACGCTGCCTGCATCTACCTCGTGGAGAACCCGCAGCGCTACGGCATCATCGTGACTGACAACCTGTTCGGTGACATCCTGTCGGACCTCGCCGGTGCGGTCACCGGCGGCATTGGCTACGCCGCCTCGGGCAACATCAATCCCGAGAAGACGTCGGCTTCCATCTTTGAGCCCGTCCACGGCGCCGCGCACGACATTGTTGGCCAAAACAAGGCCAACCCGCTGGCGGCAGTGTCGTCCGCCGTGCTCTTGCTGGAGCACCTCGGGGAGACCGAAGCGGCTGCACGCATTGCCCGCGCCGTGCGAGACTTTGACGGTGACCCCGTCGCGCTCGGCACGACAGGCGTAACGAACGCACTACGAGAGAGGTTGTAAATGCCTATTACCCCTACCAAGAAGATTTGGATGAACGGCGAGCTCGTCGACTGGGACAACGCCACGACCCACGTCCTCAGCCACACCCTGCACTACGGCATGGGCGCGTTCGAAGGCGTGCGTGCGTACAAGACATCCTCGGGTCCAGCGATTTTCCGTCTCCGTGAGCACATGGAGCGACTCGCGCGCAGCTGCAAAATTCTCATGATTGACTTGCCCTACAGCGTCGACGAGCTCTGCGCCGCCGCGCTCGAAATTGTTCGCGTGAACGACCTTGCCGACGGCTGCTACATGCGCCCGCTGGTCTACCTCGGCTACGGCGAAATGGGTATCTACCACCGCAATTCCAAGGTCGAGACGGTGATCGCCGCCTGGCCGTGGGGTGCCTACCTCGGTGACCACGGTCTCGAGAACGGCGTGCGCATGATGATCTCCTCGTGGACGCGCCACGCCGCCACGTCAATGCCCACCGCCTCCAAGACCATTGGTGGGTACGTGAACTCCTCGTTGGCCAAGGACGAAGCCCTGCGCGCCGGGTACGACGAGGCCATCATGCTCGGTCACGACGGCCGCATCTCGGAGTGCACGGGTGAAAACATCTTCATCGTGCGTGACGGGATCATCATCACGCCACCGCCATCAGAAGCGGGCGCCCTGCGCGGCATTACTCAGGCCAGCATCGCGACTATCGCAGCCGACCTCGGCTACGACCTCCGCTTCGAAGTGTTGCGCCGTGACGACCTGTACCTGGCTGACGAAGCGTTCTTGACTGGTACCGCCGCCGAAGTCGTGCCGCTGCACTCGGTGGACGACCGTGTGGTCGGCACCGGCAAGCCCGGCCCGATCACGAAGCACATTCAGTCGACGTACTTCGCCGCGGTCCGCGGTGAACTGCCGCAGTACGAATCGTGGCTATCGCGCGCCTAAGCCGGTAGTCTGTCGTCGTGACGCAACCCTCCTACGCCCCCATTTTGCGAAGTGGTGAGGTGCGCCCCACTCGGGCCACCCAGACACCCGAACTCGGCCGCACGCCGAAGGCCGGTCTGCAGCGCCACCTCAGCACCTCGGCCCTGGCGGGAACGCCCTCGCCCAACGAGGGCTACGCCCTGACCCTGGCGCACCAGGCCTGTCACGAACTGGACCTGCCGGCTGGCGTGAGCCACCACGACCTCGAACTCGGTGTCGGGCTCGTCGCGGCCAAGCTGGCCAGCGCCGCCCACCGAGGCCCCACCATCTACGACGTCCGCAAGGTGCTCGCGCACTTTGGTCTGGACCGCACGCCGGTGACCGCGGACCTCACGGCTTTTGGTGGCCTCGGCCACTCCTACGCCGCCCAGCGTCGCTTCGTTGACGCGGTCGACCTTTCCTAACTGGCCTAACCCCCACGCCCATCACGAAGACGGGTCGCCCCGTGAGGGAAATGTGACACGATAGAGGGCACCTACTTTTGAGGATCCACGATGTCTGCACTCACCGCTAGCCCCCACGACCTGATGCGCCGCGCCCTGGTGGCGATGGACCAGGACTTTGTTCTCGAAGTCGTTGACTCGATCAACTTGGTGGGCGTCAAGATCCCCGCCGTGGTGGCCGTACCCCTCAAGAGTCTTCAGAAGAAGCACGACCTGACCTCGTTCGCCGCCGGTGCGCCCATCGACGCCGTGCTGGGGTTGCTGGAACTGTTGTCCGTCGACGCACTCGACAAGATTGTTGAACTGCTCGGCGACCACGCCGAAAACCCCAACTACGAGCAGCTCAAGGCCGCCGTTGACGCCCTGCGCGCCGAAGGTGGCACCCGCAACCACGTGATTGCCGTACTGGCCTTCGCCGCGGGCCAGGAATTCCCGGCCGGCCCGTCCTGCCGTCGCATCCTCGACGAGGAAGCGGAGTACCAATTGCCTGAGCTGACAATCACCGTCGGCTCCGCGTCACTGCTCAACCCCAAGGAGCAGGACGCCGCCATCCTGGAGCAGCGTCGTCTGCGTCGCGAAGAAGAGAAGGCCAAGAAGAAGGCCAAGGCTGAAAAGGCGAAGGCCGCCAAGGCCAAGCCCGAAAAGAAGGCCAAGCCCGCGCCTGCTCCCGCCCCAGCGCCGGCCCCCGCTGTTGCATCGGCCCCGCTGCCCGTGACGCGCCGGTCCATCTCCCTGACGCCGGCCGAAGCGGCCAAATACGCCACCGACCACACCCTGGTGGGCTGGGTCGTGCTGGCGGAAGTGCCCTTTGACGATGTCGACCCGGCTATCCCCGAAGTGCAGGCCAAGGTCCGTCCCGCGGTCGTCGTGGCCGCCTCGGTCCAGGGATTCCTCGTTCGCGGGGTCTACTCGAATGAGAAGAGCACGCGCGTCCTGTTCGCGCCGTGGCGCCGCGTGGGTCTGGACCACGCCTCCTACATCGACAGCGCCCGCACCGCGGTCGCGGCGGACGCCGAGCTCGAGAAGCTTGTGCGGCTCACCGACGAAGAGTGGAACAGCCTGTTCTAAGGCTTAGTGAAACGTGGTTCCGGCGGCGGCGTCAGCCAACACCGTCGTGCTGACGGCGGCGATCACAGCCGGTGACGTCGTAATGACGCCGAGCTCACGGTTGTAGTTGAGCGACGACGTTGAATAATTGATTGATCCCACGAAGGCGGTGCCGCGCGTGCCAACGCAGTCGGCGCAGATGACCTTGGCGTGGATGTAGGTCTGGCCGCTGTTCATCAGTCGCACATGGACACCGGCGGCGGTGAGCGAGTGCAGGTCGGAGTAGTAGCGAGAATCCGACGTCATGACGACGGTCACATTGACACCTCGGTGGGCGGCGGCAACCAGCGCGTCCTCGATGCCGTAGGAATACATCTCCTCGTTTTCAATGAGGAGCGTGTGATGGGCACTGGCGAACAGAGCTTCGAGCGCGGGTGCCGAGCCGGGGCTCCACACCAACCCGCCTGACGCTACCGCGCCGGCACCATTGCCGGCGACGTCACCGGTGAAGGTGCTGACCATAGCGGCAACGTCACGTGAGGTCGTGTCCTCCACCCAGAAATCGCGCGTGCCGCTGTAGTCACCGGCGACGAAGTTGCCCGTGCCGATATAGGCGCGGCGGTTGTCGATGATGACGTACTTGGCGTGGAAGATTTGACCGCTGGGCGCCCAGGTCACGTGCACGTGGTGGGCCAGCAGGTACGAGACAGCGGGGGCGTTGCGACTGCGCTCGTAGTCGCTGTCGATGAGGACCTGCACCGTGACGCCACGCTGGGCCGCGCTGGCGAGTGCCCCCTCAATACCAGGGTCATTGATTTCGTACATTGAGACGTCAACGCTGTGCGCGGCGCCCTTGACGACCGTGTCAAGAAAGCCGTAGCCCTGGGCCGGTTCGACCCAGACGGCCGCGATGGGTGAGGTGGGAACGGCGGCGCCGGCGGGGGTGGCGACGAAACCACCACTCAACAGGAGTGCGGCAAACAAAAAGCGACGAATGTTCATCCCACTGTTTTAGCGGACGGCTGTGCCACGGGGCGTCGCCACAGGACGAAGACGCCACCCAGGGCCAGCACAAGTCCGGCAATTTGGACCCCCACGGATCCGGCACCGGACTCCTGTCCGAGCAGCCAATGCTCGTCGTAGGCCCGCACCAGCCCCCAGACCACCATGGCGCTGCCCGTGACCGTGCCGAGGCGGCACCATGGGCGACGCTCCAGCGTGACGAGACCCGCCCAAAGTAAGCCGTCTTCGAGCGCTTGAATCAGCGGTACGGGTACGCGCTTGCCCACTTGTCCGTGGTAGGCCATGCCGAACCAGGCGTGGGTGAGGTGGCCGCCACCAGCGACCATGAACTGCGGGCCGAGGACACGACCGATGGCCCATCCCGCGACGAGGGCGGGAACGAAGGCGTCGGCGAAGGCGAGAAGCGACACGGTGGGCCACCAACGGCGCTGGAGCCAGAGTCCCAGGGGCAACGCGAGGGCGATGCCACCAAAGCTGGCCAGTCCGCCCTGCCAGACGGCCACCCATCGTCCCCAGTGACCGTTGTAATACGACCAGTTGGTGGCGATGTTGGCCAGTCGTGCGCCGATCAGACCGCTGACGAGCAGGGCGCCGACGTACCGACCAAAGGGGGAGACATCGAGTTCTCGGGTGCGGAAGCGACGTAGAGCGTACTCAAAGGCGATGTAGGCGGCGAGGGCCAGCCCGCACCCGTAGAGGTGGAAGAAGAACGGGCCGAGGTGAAAGCCGGTGGGGAAGGCGGCCACGGCTAGGCGCGAGGCCGGCCGAGACCCCAGAAGCCGTAGCCCAGGCGAATGGGGGTGATATGGACCTGTGTGCCGGTCATCTCCGCCTCGATCATGTCGCCGTGGCCGACGTACATCGCGACGTGCTCGTCACCGTTGTAGCCGTAGAAGAGGAGGTCGCCGGGCTTGATGTCCCAGAGGGGGACACGCTGGGTGTCCTGGTACATCGCCCCGGAGTAGTGGGGGAAGTAGATACCGGCGGCGTCGTAGGCCAACATGATCAGGCCGGAGCAGTCAACGCAGGAGCGTGAGGCGCCACCCCAGCAGTACCAGGTGCCGATAAAGCTCTCGGCGGCGCGAATGGCCACGTCGGCCTGGGGGTCCGGACCGGGGACGAAGGAGGTGCCGGGGTGATTGGCCTGCGAGTGGGCGAGGGCGGCATCGGCCTTGGCGGCCTGCGCGGCGGCGATAGCGGCGTAGTAGTTGGCGATCTGCCCCTTGACCGAGGCCAGGGTGTTTTCGAGTTTGTGCTGAAGAGCGTTGGCCTTATTGAACGCCAGGGCGGCCGCGTTGTTCTGAGCGCGAGCGCTGGCCACTTCAGCGCGCAGCATGCCCCGCTCCTGGGTCAGGCGCAGCTGCTGGTTCGAGAGGTTGTTGATGGCCGAACCAATGTTGCCCTCAGCCAGGTTGTTGTAGAGGTTGGTGGCCCCAGCGTCCCCCGCGTTGGGTGAGAACAGTGGGTTGGCGGCCGACTGGGCGCCGTTGGTGACGTAGGCAAAGATCGCGTCTGCGGCCAACTGCTTCTTGCCGACCGAAACCTGGGATTCGATGCTCTTGACGATTTGCTTGGTGTTGATGATCTCGTTGGCAATCGCGACCAGGCGCAGGTGGGCCAGGTCGTACTTCTGACCGAGCAGCTGGGTTTGAGCGCTGATGGTCTGCACCTGGTGGTAGAGGGTGGCGGCTTCGGCCTTCTCCTGGGACAGGGTTGAGGCCGTGGCCGGCAGTGGGGCGATGACGAGCCCGAGCACGAAGGAGGCCGTGATGAGCGCCGTGACGCACCGCGAGGCGAAGCGTAGGGCGGACGAGGCCGTCGAGTGGCGCGCAAGGCGCTCGACGAATGTCATGGGTCTAAGGTTACCGGCTCAGACCCCCTTTTTGGAACTTAAAGTGGCTCGCTTTCGGTGAAATTCCTGATGAAAGGGGTTGTTAGGTGGCCGCTCAGAGAGAGCGACGGGGCCCCAGCGGTGCGCCCGGGGAGGAATCTGCCGTAGTCTCGTTGCCATGAACGTAACCATGATGCTCGCAGACGCAGTCCAAGTTGCCGACGGCAAACTCTTCATTCTCGGCGGTGGCTGGGATATCACGGGCCCGCAGCCAACGCCGGCCGGGGTGGCTATTCGCTACGAGGTCCAGCCTTCCGAGTTCGACGTCAGCCATCACTGGGAGCTCTTCCTGGAGGATGCCGACGGGCAGTTGATCATGCTCGACACCCCTGAAGGCCCGCAGAGCATTGAAGTCCGTGGCGACTTCACCGCGTCGGCCCCCGTGGGTGCCGCCGCTGGCACCCCCTCAATCGTGCCAATTGCTATTAACTTTGGCCCCATCCCGCTGCCCGCGGGTCAGCGCTTTACGTGGCGCCTGGTCGTCGACGGCGAGTCGCTCGCGGGTTCGACAGTGTCGTTCTCGACGCGCCCCGCGTCGGCCTAGTCCCTCTCCGTGGCTGCACCAGTTCGCTTCGATCTGGCGCCGTTGCGCCGGTCGCTGCAGCGTGCGGCCGACGGGCTCACCAGAGACTTGCCCTGGATTGGCACCGGTAACCCGTGGGCCGTGGTCGTCTCGGAGTTCATGCTGCAGCAGACTCAGACCAGTCGCGTCGTGGGGCCGTGGCAGCGGTTCATGTCGTCATTTCCGACGCCGGAAGCCTGCGCGGCCGCACCCCTCTCGGAGGTCCTTCGCCACTGGGAAGGGCTGGGCTTTCATCGTCGGGCCAAATTCCTCCACGAGACGGCACGAGCGCTGTGTGAACGTCACGGCGGTGCGGTGCCCAGCGACGTAGGCGCCCTGCGAACACTCCCTGGCGTCGGTGCCTACACCGCCAACGCCATCGCCAGCTTCGCCTTTGACGCACCAGTTGGCATTCTCGACACCAACGTCGGTCGCGTGCTGGCCCGGGCGGTTGCAAATGAACGCTTAAGCGGTGTCGAGGCCCAGCAACTCGTTGACGCGCTGGTGCCCAAGCAGGGAAGCGCGAACTTTAATCAGGCGCTTCTCGACCTCGGTGCCCAGTTCTGCAGCGCGACGCCTCGCTGCGAGAGCTGCCCCGTGAAGCGAGTCTGTCGCTGGCACCAGGACGGTGGCGACGATCCCGCGGTCGCGTCGGCGGCCGTTTCGAAGAAGCAGAAACCCTTCAAGGGGTCCGACCGAGAAATTCGGGGCCGGCTGCTCGCCGCTTTACGCGAAAGTCGCAAGAACTGGGTCACGCTCGCGGCTGCCACCGCCACAACGGACGAGGACCGAGTGCGACGGTGCCTGCAAGGGCTGGTCGACGACGGGTTAGTCGTCGAAAATCGGGGGCGCTGGGCCCTAGTCGGCGAAGACCGGTAAGGTGCCGCTATGAGTTCGATTGACCAACGCCAGTTCCGCGATGCCCTCGGTCGCTTCGCCACTGGCGTGGTGGTGATTACGGCGCAGGGCGAAGACGGCCCCGCGGGTTTCACCTGCCAGTCGTTCAGCTCGCTGTCGTTGGACCCACCCCTCGCGGTCTTTTCCGCGACGTCGACGAGCTCTTCGTGGGGCAAGCTGCGCACCGCCCGCGAGCTGGGCATCTCAGTGCTGAGTGCTGATCAGGTGGCGCTCGCCACCCAGTTCGCCACGTCGGGTGTCGACAAGTTCGCCGGTGTTTCCTGGCACGTTGGCGGCAACGGTGCGCCGTTGATCGACGGCGCACTCGCGCACGTGGAGGGCTCCATTGAGTCAATCACCGCGCAAGGTGACCACGACCTCGTGGTGGTGGCGGTCTCGCGCGTGGCGTCCTTTGACGGCGAGCCAGCGCTCTACTTCAAGGGCACCTTCCAGTTCCTCAATTAACACTGCTTGTCTCGCTACCCTTAAGTGCGAGGAAAGGTGTCGCTGTGGGAATCTGGGTCATCGCCGTCATCGTGTTCATCGCGGCACTCCTCGCCTTCGTGTGGTGGCGTCGCCACCAAAAGATTGCCGTGACTGACGCCCTGGCTCGTCGCCCGCAACTGCCGTCCTCCCCCTACCAGGTGGCTCGCGGTTTCAAGATTCTGCGCGACGGTGAAGAGCCCACACTGGATGAGCCCATCGAGAAGCCCCGGATTGAGAGCACCGGCGAATTGATTTTCGGTGACGGCGTGCCGAGCATCGAATCAACGCCCGAACTGCACTCGGTCGAACAGCGTGTCGAAGAGCAGTGGGCGCTGGAACGTTCGATGCATCGATCGCTCACCTCGTCCGTTCGCGGCCGTCGTCGAACACCGCTGCTGGTGGGCTCCGTCGTTGTGCTCGCGGTGGGTATCGCCGCGATTTGGTTGCTGGCCTAAGCCGCGCCGACCTCGGTGAGGAAGAAGGCCAGTGAGGCCGCTTCGTCACGCCACGCGTCGTAACGACCGGACGGGCCGCCGTGGCCGTTGTCCATCTTCACGTCGAGGATGGCCACGTTCTCAGGATTCATGTCGCGAATCTTGGCGACCCACTTGGTGGCCTCCCAGTACCCGACGCGCGAGTCGTTGAGACCCACCGTGGCGAAGAGATGGGGGTAGCGGCGCACGCTCCCGTCGGGGTTGACGGCGGTCACGTTGTCGTAGGGGGAGTACCCCTTCATGATGCGGTAGCTGGTCGCGCTGGCTTCGGGGTTGCCCCACTCTTCCCACTCACCGACGGTGAGGGGGAGTGACGCGTCGAGCATCGTGGTGACCACGTCGACGAACGGGACGTCGGCGAGCACGCACTGGAACAACTCCGGCGCCAGGTTCATCGCCGCACCGACCAGCAGTCCGCCGGCCGAACCGCCGCGAATTCCCAGCTGTGACGGCGTGGTCCAGCCCGTGGTCACGAGCGAGCGCGCCACGGCGACAAAGTCGGAGAATGAAGTGGCCTTCTGCTCGAGTCGGCCCATCTCGTACCAAGCGCGACCCATTTCACCACCACCGCGAACGTGGGCGATGGCGAAGATCACGCCACGGTCGAGCAGGCTGAGTCGGATGGCCGAGAAGTAGGGATCGGTCGAAGCCTCGTAGCTGCCGTAGCCGTAGAGCAACGTTGGGGCCGCGGCCGGTGCACGAAGCGATCCGTCGGCCTCGCGATTCAGGACGCCCCGCTTGGCGACCACCGTGACCGGCACCGCGACGCCGTCGCTGGCCGTGACCCACAAGCGACCGGTCACGTAGGCCGACTCGTCGTAGCCACCCTTGACGGTTTGTTGCTTGCGCACGATTCGTTCGCCCGTCTGAACGTTGACGTCGGCCACGAGTCGCGGGGTGACCATTGAGGCCATCTGCACGCGCAACAACGGGGTCGTGTAGTCGCCATTGGCGGAGAGGAAGACCGACGCCGGCGACTGGCCGGGATCTACCACGTGACCCCGGGCGATGAAGTCATCACCGAAGGGATCATCACCGTCGAGGGCGGGAATAATGCGCACCGATGGGCAGCCCTCGAGTCGCTCGACCACCACGAAGAAGGTTGAGAAGGCGACGATGCCTTCGAGGCGCACCCCGGGGCGGTGGGGAATAATCTCGCGCCAGAGGCCACCGGCTTCGGGTCGGGCCAGTGCCCGGAAGTCCTTGGCGTCTTCGTTGGTGGTCTTGATCCACCACGCGCCACCGGCGGGACGAGAGAAGTGTTCGATGTCGACTTCAACACCGGGCACGCGCGGGGCGATCACCTGGAAGTCACCGGTCGGCGTAGCGGCGTCGAGGACGCGGACTTCGCTCGTCATTGAGGAGTTCATAACGAGGTAGAGGACCTGATTGTCGAAGCTGCGTCCAATGGCGACGTTGAATTCGCCGTCGTGCTCTTCGTACACGAGGACGTCAGCACTGGTGTCGGTACCCAACTGGTGGCGCCAAATTTGGTGCGGCCGCAGGGCGCTGTCGACGCGGGTGTAGAAGCAGTAGTCGCTGCCGGCCGACCAGGTAAAGCCGTAGGACACGTCGATGAGTTCATCAGCGAGTGGCGCCTGACCGGCCAGTGGGCGAATGGTGACGCGGTGAAGTTCGTCACCGGCGGTGTCCACGCCGATGGCAACCCAGCGCTCGTCGGGGCTCACCGAAAAGACGCCGAC
>DAIQPT010000016.1:0-22932 GCA_036787185.1 Acidimicrobiales bacterium
GCATGACCTTTTCCAGCACGGGCACAAGGTCGTGCACGGCCGAAATCTTCCCCGAGGTGAAGAGCACGAAGGCATCTTCCAGGACGGCCTCCTGGCGCTCCTGGTCGGTGACGAAGTAGGGCGAGAGGTAGCCCTTGTCGAAGGCCATCCCTTCGGTGAGCTCGAGCTCGATACCGAACGTGTTGGACTCTTCGACGGTCACGGTGCCGTCCTTGCCGACCTTGTCGATGGCGTCAGCGATGACTTCACCGATTGAGGCGTCAGCGGCCGAGATCGTAGCGACCTGGGCAATCTGCGTCTTGTCGTTGACCTCACGGCTCTGCTCGTGGATCGAGGCGACGGCCGCCTTGACGGCCTTCTCGATACCGCGCTTGAGGCCAGCGGGGTTGGCGCCAGCGGCCACGTTGCGCAGGCCTTCCTTGATGAGGGCCTGGGCCAAGACGGTCGCCGTCGTGGTGCCGTCACCGGCCACGTCGTTGGTCTTGGTGGCGACTTCCTTCACCAACTGCGCACCCATGTTCTCGAAGGGGTCCTCGAGCTCAATTTCGCGGGCGATGGAGACACCGTCGTTGGTAATGGTCGGGGCACCGAACTTCTTGCCAATGACCACGTTGCGACCCTTGGGTCCCAGCGTGACCTTCACGGCGTCGGCGAGCTTGTCGACACCGGCTTCGAGGCCGCGGCGGGCCTCTTCATCAAACTTCAGCAACTTTGACATGACGACCTACTTCGTGATGGTCGCGAGGACGTCACGGCTCGAGAGGATCAACAGGTCCTCACCGTCGACCGAGATCTCGGTCCCGCCGTACTTGGAGTAGACGACGGTGTCGCCGGTGTTGACGCCGGTGGGAATGAGTTCGCCCGAGTCCGAACGACGGCCGGGGCCCACGGCCAGGACCTCACCCTGCTGGGGCTTTTCCTTGGCGGTGTCGGGAATCACGAGTCCCGAAGCGGTGGTCGCTTCGGCAACGTTGGGACGGACCACAATGCGGTCTTCAAGTGGTTGCAGCTTCATAGGTTTAGCCTCCTGGTTGATTAGCACTCAGTGCTTTCGAGTGCCAATTTAGCAGAGTATCGGGAAGAGTGCCAACGTCGTGCACTCGCCCATCCCTATGGCGCCTGGCGCTCCCGTTCCCACTGACCCTCGCGCAGCGAGTAGATCACGCGGTCGTGCAGGCGGTCGCGGCGATGCTGCCAGAACTCGAAGGAGTCGGGCGTCAGCAGATACCCGCCCCAGTAAGCGGGGCGAGGAATTTCCTGGCCCTCGAAGGCCGCCGTGACCTCGGCCAGACGTTCATCAAAAGCCGCCCGGCTGGCCAGTGGGGTGCTCTGGGCCGAGGCGTGGGCGCCGAGCTGGTGGCCCCTTGGCCGTGAGGCGAAGTAGGCGTCGGAGGCCGCGGCCGTCATGCGCTGGACCGAGCCCTCAATGCGAATCTGGCGACCAAGTGGCTCACAGTACCAGAGGAGTGCGGCTACGGGGTTGGCGTCGAGATCGTGACCTTTGCGCGATTCGTAGTTCGTGAACCACCCAAAGCCCTCACCATCGTGGTGACGCAGGAGCACCATGCGCGAGCTTGGTCGACCCGACGCGTCGACGGTGGCGAGGGTGACGGCGTCGGGCTCACGTACTTCAGCGCTGCCCTCGGCGAACCACTTCTCGAACTGGACGAAGGGATTGGGGTCGGCGTCGGTGACGTCGAAGGGGACCCAGCGTTCACTCATAGAACGTCAGCCAGTGGCCAGTTCGGACGAGCGGAGAGATCGAAGGTGCTCGCACCGTCGGTAGCGAATCGGTAGAGACCCGCGGCCCCAATCATGGCGGCGTTGTCGGTGCACATCTTGAGTGTGGGCAGGTACGCCGGCACCCCGAAGGAAGCGGCGAGTTCACTGACGCCGACGCGCAGAGCCGAGTTGGCGGCCACCCCACCAGCGAGCGCCACACCCTTGACGTCGCGGCCCTCGAGAACGCGACGGAGTTTGCGCAGCAGTTGTTCGGCCACCGCCGCCTGGAAGGAGGCGGCCACGTCGGCCAGGGCGACGTCGGCCTGCTTTTCGGTGGCGCGCACCACGGCCGTCTTGAGGCCCGAGAAGGAGAAGTCGAAGTCCTCGCCGGTCATCGACACCGGGAGCTTCAGCGCCTTGGCGTCGCCGGTGGCGGCCAGTCGGTCGATCTCGGGGCCGCCCGGATACGGCAAACCCAGCCAGCGCGCGACCTTGTCGTAGGCCTCACCCGCGGCGTCGTCGATGGTCTCGCCCAGCACTTCGTGCTGTCCGGGACCGTGCTGGAGGACAATCATCGAGTGGCCGCCCGAGACCAACAGGGTCACCATTGGCCACTCCAAGTTGGGCTGCTCGAGCAGTGGGGCGAAGAGGTGACCCTCGAGGTGGTTCACGCCAACGAAGGGCTTACCCCACGCCAAGGCGTAGGCCTTGGCCGCCGAAAGTCCGATGAGGAGTGATCCAATCAAGCCCGGGCCACTGGTCACGGCAACGACGTCAATGGCCGGGGCGTGGGGGTCGAGTCCGGCGTCCAGCAGGGCACGTCGCACCACGGGACCAACCGTGGTCAGGTGGGCGCGACCGGCCAGTTCCGGCACCACGCCACCAAAGGCGCGGTGCTGGTCGATGGAGGACTCAATGACCGAACTGTGGACGTGCAGGTCGGTGTCGACGACCGCGGCCGCGGTATCGTCACAACTGGTCTCAATAGCGAGCGCAAGCACGGAGTCAGCCTAGAAGCCCGTCGGGCGCGTCGGTGCCGAGCTCGGCCCACATCACGAGGGCGTCCTCACGGGTGCGTTCGTAGTAGTTCTTACGGATCCCTACGGGAGCAAAGCCGTAGTGCTGGTAGAGCCGCTGGGCTTGTTTGTTGGAGACCGCCACCTCGAGCGTGGCGCGTTGCACCCCGCGCATTCGCGCGTCGGCCCAGCCATCGCCGAGCAGGGCTCGGGCCACCCCCTGGCCTTCGAAGCCGGGCCGGGTACCGATCGTGTTGATGTGCATCTCGTCGTCCATCACGTACATCAGGCCGAGGTAGCCAACGACCTGCGTGGCGTCGACGGCCACCGTGTAGCGACGAGTCTCGTGGTTCGTGAGTTCGTCGAGCAACATGCCCTTGGTCCAGGGCTCGGGGAACTGGGCCTGCTCAATGACCAGAATCGCGTCGAGGTCCTTGGTCGTGGCCTGGCGCACCACCCACGAGGTCACGAGCGTTCGCGGGTTGAGAAGTTGGCGACGGCGTCAGCCTCGCGCAGGTAGAGCGGCTCGACCGTGTCGGTGGTCGCTCGGACCATGGCGAGACGCAGGGCGGTCGTGACCGAGGGCACTTCCTGCGTGTCGATGGTGGCGAGTCCCACAGCAGCAAAGTCGGCGGCGTAGCGGGCCACGCCGTCACCGGTGAAGGTCACGGGCACGTTGCGCCCGCCCCAGTCGAGGGCGACGTCCCGGGCCGTTGACACCGATGGCTCACTGGTGGCCACCACGTCATCGCCGAGGGCGAAACTTTGCACGAACACTTCACCGCGGCGCCCGTCAACCGCGGCCACCAGTGTCCCGCGGACACCGTCGTCGTGGGCGGCGTGAGCCAGGAGTTCGAGCGAGGTCACGCCGACCAGACCAATGCCCAGCGCCTGGCTGAGACCAATGGCCGTGGCTAGTCCGACACGCAGTCCGGTGAAGAGACCCGGGCCGCGGTCTACCACGATGCGATCAAGTTGCGCGGGGGTGAGTGACCACTCGCGCAGCACACGGTCGATGGCCACCGTCAGCGCTTCGGTATGGTGACGGTCGTCGTCGACGACCCATCCCATCTCAAAACCGGCTGACGTCCGCAGACCGATGGCGCACGCCGTGGTCGCCGTTTCAATGGCCAGAATGTTCACGCGTTGCTCCAGTGGTTGAGAGCGGTCGCCCGCGCGTCATCAATGGCACCGGCCACCGCAATGGTGCGCGAATCGTCGTCGTTGGGGGTAATCGTCACCGTGACGACGTCACGGCCGAAGATCGACGCGGCCAATTCGCCCCACTCCACCAGGGCCACCGCGTTCTCTTCGACCAGTTCGCCCAAGTCGAGGTCGAGGACTTCGCCGAGACTCTCGACGCGGTAGACGTCGCAGTGGTGCAACGTCGTGATGCCTTGATCGTTGTGAGCCTCGTGCTGGCGCACCATCGTGAAGGTGGGACTGGTCACCCGGTCACGAACCCCCAGGCCACGGGCCACCCCCTTCGAAAACGTCGTCTTGCCCGCTCCGAGCGGTCCCGAGAGCAGCACGATGTCGCCGGGCCGCAGCACCTGGGCGAAGGACTCGCCCGCCGCCTGGGTGGCGGCGTCGTCGAAACAGGTGCGCGACGTCACGAGGCCAGCAACTTTCGAACAATGGCTAAGTCGGCGCGCATCACGGCTACCACGTTAGGGCCACCGCGCAGGGCCGCGGCCGGGTGATACGTCGCCACGCCCACCCCCGTGCCGAGCGGCACGACGAGACCGTGGGTCTCTCCGACCCCGGCCTGGTGCCCGAGCACGGCGCGGGCGGCGGTATTGCCCACCGCGAGCACGACTCGGGGTCGCTGCAGGGCCAGCTGCTGGTCGAGCCAGGGCCGGCAGGCCGCGACTTCCTTGGTCGTCGGGGTCCGGTTCTCGGGTGGACGACACTTGACCACATTGGTGATGAAGTAGTCCGCGCGAGCCAATCCCAACTCGTCGGCGATCAACGTGGTGAGAAGGGTGCCGCTTCGTCCGATAAAGGGCTCACCGCCCTCGTCCTCCGACCGACCGGGGGCTTCGCCGACCACCATCAGCGCGGCTGCTTGTGGGCCCGATCCGAGAACGACTCGCTGCCGGGTGAGTGACAATGCGCAGCGCGTGCACGACAGCGCCTCGTCGAGCATGAGAACTACTCGACCACGACGCGAGCGACGCGCGCGCCGATGTCGCAGAGCACTTCCCAAATGATTGTGTTGCGGTGGCGGGCCCACTCGTCGGCTCCGATGTGCTCACTCCCCTGCTGTCCCAGCAGGACGACTTCGTCACCGAGGGCCACGTCAAGGTCGCCAACGTCGATGAGGAGCTGGTCCATCGTGACCACGCCGGCCAGCGGCCAGCGCTGGCCCTTGATCAGGACCGTCTGGTTCGCGTCGAAGAGCGAGCGCTCAAAGCCGTCGGCGTAGCCGAAGGGGACGGTAGCAATAGTGGCGTCAGCCGTCAGCGGACGGCGGCGGCCGTAGCTGGGACGGGCGCCGGCGGGCGCGCGGCGCAGGGCCGAGACGCCGGCCTTGAGTGAGAGCACCGGACGAAGGGTGAGGCCCCGTTCGTCGAGCACCTGCTGGAGCCACGGCTCGGTCACGTACCCGTAGAGGGCGAGGCCCGGGCGGACCATCTGCGTGCTCGACTGGTCGTAGCCCACGAGGCCGGCGGTGTTCGCCAGGTGCGTCACCGGCGGCAGGAGGCCCGCGGTCGCGAGCTCGTCCTTGAGCGCCGCGAACGTGGCGCCCTGCTGGTGGGTGAAGGCGCGGTCTTCGTCATCGCCGCCGTCGGCCACGGGGTAGTGACTGAAGAGTCCCTCCACCCGCACCCCACCGTTGCGCAAGTCGGCGAGTACGCCGACGACCTCGTCGACGGCGAGTCCCTGGCGGAACATGCCGGTGTCGACCTTGACGTGCACCGTGAGTGCCTCGTGGCCCTCGGTCGCGAGAATGGCGGCGGCGCCCTCCACTGAGCCAACGGTGAGCGTGACCTGGTGAGCGATGGCGGCCGGAATTTCCGAGGGCGAGGCTTCCCCCAGCACGAGGATTGGCGTGGCGAGCCCTTCGCCCCGGAGCTCGAGGGCCTCATCAACGAGCGCGACGCCGAGGTAGTCAATACCGGCGTCAGCCAGCAGACGGGCCATCAGGGCCGCGCCGTGGCCATAGGCGTTGGCCTTGACGACGCCGCAGAGCTTGGCGTCACCGGCGAGCGCGCGCAGCACGGCCACGTTGTGGGCGACAGCGCCCTTGGAGATTTCGGCGCGACCGCGGCGCTGGCTGCTCACCGGGACCCCTGCGCGCTCACGAAGGCCACCGCAGTCGCGGCGGAGTGGGACTGTGACACCAGCAGTTCGCTCACGCCACGTTCGGCGGCCAGATCAGCGGCGACCCCGTGGAGTCGGACCGTGGGGGCCCCGCTGGCGGCCCGTACCAATTCAATGTCGTGCCACTTGGCGGCGCCCAGTCCCGACGACAGTGCCTTGAGCACGGCTTCCTTTACGGCGAAGCGCGCCGCGAGGCGTTCACTCTGACCATTGGCGTCGCGACGCTCGTTCTCGGTGAAGAGCCGGGCCTCGAGGGCCGGACGGCGCTCGAGCAGGGCGCGAAAGCGCGGTACGTCGACGACGTCCACCCCCACCGCGATGGTGCGCATTATTCGACCGTGACCGTCTTGGCCAGGTTGCGAGGACGGTCCACGTTGCGGCCGAGGCCGCGAGCCGTGTGGTACGCGAACAGCTGCAGCGGCACGATGTCGACCATGGGTGACAGCATCGCGTCCACCGCCGGCACGCGCAGCACGAAGTCAGCAACCGAGCCAATGATCTCGTCATCGTCGCGGGCCACGGCAATCACGCTGGCGCCACGGGCCTTGACCTCGGCGAGGTTCGAAAGGATCTTTTCGTGCATCTCGGGGTCGGTGCAGACCGCCACCACGACGACGCCCGGCTCAATCAGGGCCAGGGGGCCGTGCTTGAGTTCACCGGCCGGATAGCCCTCGGCGTGGAGGTAGGTCAGTTCCTTGAGCTTGAGCGCACCTTCGAGGGCGGTGGGAAAGCCCACGTGACGACCAAGGTAGAAGTAGTCGCGAGTGTCGAGCAACGCGTCAGCGACGGCCTTGACGTCGGCCTCGCGTTCGAGGGTGGTCGAGATGGCCGCGTGCACCCCCGTGAGCTGGGCGAAGAGGAAGTCGATCTCCTGCTCGCTCAGGGTCCCGCGCACCTGCGCGAGGCGCAGGGCCAGCAGTTCGAGCGCCGCCACCTGGGCCACGAAGGCCTTGGTGGAGGCCACCGAGACTTCGAGTCCGGCGCGGGTGTAGAGGACGGCGTCGGCCTCGCGGGCCAGTGAGGCGTCGACCACGTTGGAGATAGCGATCACGCGGGCGCCGCGGCGCTGGGCTTCGCGGGTGGCCTGAATGGTGTCAATGGTCTCCCCGCTCTGGGAGACGCCGATAACCAGCGTGCCAATTTCGACAATGGGGTCGCGGTAGCGATACTCACTGGCGATGTCGACATCCACGCTGAGCCGGGCCCAGCGCTCGATGGCGTACTTGGCGACCTGGGCCGCGTGGTGCGACGTGCCACAGGCCACCAGGACCACCCGGCGAATATCGCGCAACTCGTCGTCGCTCAGACGCAGTTCGTCAAAGACCAGAGTGCCGTCGTCGCGACGGCGATCGAGCAGGGTGTTGCGAATCGCCTGGGGCTGCTCAGCGATTTCCTTGGACATGAAGTCGTCGTAGCCGTCCTTCTGGGCCGTCTCGAGGTCCCAGGAGATATGCAGCTGGTGTAACCGCACGGGAGCGCCCTCGAGGTCGATGGCCTGAAAGCCAGCGGGGGTCAGTCGGACGATCTCGTCGTCGTTCACGCCATAGAAGGCGGTGGCCTTGTCCAGGATGGCCGGCACGTCACTGGCCAGGTAGGTCATGCCCTCAGCCGTTCCCACCACCAACGGCGAGATGCGGCGCGCGGCCACGATGACGTCGGGCTCGGTGGCGTCCATCACGGCAAGAGCGAAGGCGCCCCGGACTTCGAGCAGCGTGCGGCGCACGGCCTCGAGCAGCTCGTAGCCGTCGCGGCGGAATTCCTCGATCAGGTGCGCGAGGACTTCGGAGTCGGTGACGGAGGTGAAGGTGTGGCCGCTCTCGAGGAGGCGAGCACGCAGGGCCACGTGGTTCTCGATGATGCCGTTGTGAATGATGGCCACGGCCCCCGAGCAGTCGAGGTGGGGGTGGGCGTTGATGGCCTCAGGAGCGCCGTGCGTCGCCCAGCGCGTGTGGCCGATGCCCGAGGGGTAGTTCGCCGGCGCCTCGTCACACTCGTCGCGCAGGGCGGCGACGGATTCGGTGCCCGAAGCGGCACGAGCGCGCCAGGTGTGACCGGGGCGCACCAGGGCGACACCGGCGGAGTCGTAGCCACGGTATTCGAGGCGTTCGAGGCCCTCGAGGAGAGTGGCCAACGTGTTAGTGGATCCAACCACCCCAATGATCCCGCACATGGGTCAAAGTCTACCCGTGAACTTTTTTCACTTTTAACCCCACGGGGCTTAGGAAAAATGTTCCGCCAGGCCGTCGGCGAAGTCGCGCACGAAGTCGGCACTCAGCGATTCAATCATCACCCGCACGAGGGGCTCAGTGCCCGACGGGCGAATGAGCAGCCGAACGTCATCGGGCGCCACTTCGTGGCGCTGACGCAGCTCCTCGAAGAGGGTGCGCACCGCGTCGTCGTCGTAGTCGTCGCGGGCCACGTTGATCAGCGCCTGGGGCACCCGCTGCCACGCCTCGTCACAGAGGGTGGCCAGTGCGCCACGGCGAGCCACCAGTTCACAAACGCGCAGGCCGGTCAACAACCCGTCACCGGTGGGGCTCAGATCGCGAAAAATGAGGTGGCCGCTCTGTTCGCCGCCAAAGAGCCACTCGCGCTCCTCGAGCGCAATCAGGACGTTGCGGTCCCCCACGTCGGTTTCGAGCACGGTGATGCCCGCGGTGTGCATCGCCCGGTGCAGTCCGAGGTTGCTCATCGAGGTCACGACCAGACCCGTCGAGCGCACCGAGGGAGCGTCGAGAGCGAAGAGCACCATGAGGTCGTCACCGTCACGAATGGTGCCGTGTGCGTCCACCGCGATCAGGCGGTCGGCGTCACCGTCGAAGGCCAGTCCGAGGTCGGCGCCCAGTGAGCGCACCGCGGCGACGAGGTCGTCGGGGTGCGTCGAGCCACACTTCTCGTTGATGTTGTGGCCGTCGGGGGTGTCGTGCAAGGTGGTGATGCGTGCGCCGGTGGATTCGAAGAGTTCGTGCGCCACCGCCGACGAGGCGCCGTTGGCGCAGTCGAGAACGATGTGCAGATCGGTCAGGTCACCGGGCACCAGGGTGCGCAAGTGCTGGGCGTATTCGTGCTGGGCGCTCTCATCAATAGCGACGTCGTCGAAGCGGTCACGCGGCGCGGGCGGGGCGGCATTCAGTGCCACCGTCACGGCTTCTTCGGTCGCCATGTCGAGCTTCGAGCCGCCGTAACCGAGGACCTTCAGACCGTTGTCCTGGTAGGGGTTGTGCGAGGCCGAGACGACCACGCCCACGCCACCGCGGCGCTGGGCAATAACGGCCACGCCAGGGGTCGTGAAGACGCCGAGATTGTGTCCGGGGGCACCGGCGTCAGCGATGCCGGCCAACACGGCGGCCGCCAACACGGGTGAACTTTCACGGGTGTCGTAGCCGACGAACACGTCGGTCGCGAAGACCTGTCCCACGGCACGACCCAGCCGGTAGGCCAGGTCGACCGTGATGACTTCGTACGCGGTGCCGCGAATGCCGTCCGTGCCAAATTGCACGGCCATCGGCATTAACGCTTCGAGTACTGTGGCGCCTTACGGGCCTTCTTGAGACCGTACTTCTTGGTCTCCTTCTTACGCGAGTCACGCGTAAGCAAGCCAGCCTTCTTCAGCGCCGGACGAAGTTCCTCGTTGAGCTCGAGCAGCGAACGGGCAATGCCCAAACGCAGCGCGCCAGCCTGACCGGCCGAGCCGCCGCCCTCGAGGGTGGCGACCACGTCGTAGGTCTCGAGCTGCTCGGTCAAGCGCAGAGGCTCAACCACCATCATGCGGTGCGTGGCCGAGGTGAAGTAGTTCTCGAAGCCGCGGCCGTTGATGGTGATGACACCAGTGCCAGGGCGCAGCATGACGCGCGCAATGGCTTCCTTGCGGCGGCCGGTGGTCTGAGTAAGTGGGGTGGTCACGAAAAGTCTCCTTAGCCGCGGCGGATGGCCGAGGTGTCGAATGCGGAAGGCTGCTGCGCAGCGTGCGGGTGCTCAGGACCGGCGTACACGAAGAGCTTGCCCATCTGAGCGCGGCCCAAACGGTTCTTCGGGATCATGCCCTTGATCGAGTCAAAGACGAGCTTGGCTGGGTCGTTGTCGTGCAGCGACTGCCACGACGTCGAACGGATACCACCGGGGTAGCCCGAGTGGCGGTAGCGGAAGTTCTGCGCGAGCTTGTTCGCGGTCACCACGACCTTGTCGGCGTTGATGATGATGACGAAGTCACCCGTGTCCATGTGCGACGCGAAGGTCGGCTTGTGCTTGCCACGGAGCAGCGACGCCGCAACGGTGGACAGGCGACCCATGACGAGGCCTTCGGCGTCAATCACGTGCCACTGACGCGTGATTTCTTTTTCTTTTGGTGAGTACGTACGCACAGTTCTTCCTTCAGCGATCTCATGCAGTGCCCGTGCCGAGACAGGGGACTTTTTATTCTACAAAGCCGGAGGGTCCTCCGGCAAATTCTTCATACCCGACCCCCACCAGACTGAGGCCACCCGCGGGAGCGGGGGCCGGCAGTTGGAACCGGTCGTGGCTCGAAAGCCTAGTCGTTATCTCACTTTCGGGCAGTTGGCCGCGGCCAATCGCCACCAGTGTCGAGGTCAGTGACCGCACCATGTTGTGGCAGAAACTTTCGGCCCGAATGGTGAAGCGCACCACCGGGGCCCGCTCGGGGCTCATCTGCCAGGTGTCGGGCAGGCGCTCCCAGCGTGCCGCGAGCACGTGGCGAATCAGTGGATCATCGGGCGTCTTGTCGACCGGCCGACGACAGAAGGCGCGAAAGTCGTGGGTGCCGATGAGGTCGGCGGAGGCTCGGTTCATCGCCTCAATATCGAGGGGCCCCGCCACGGTCCAGCTAAAGGCGTCGTGCAGCGCGAGGGCTGGCGGCGTGCTCTCGAGCACCAGGTACCGATACTCGCGCCACTGCGCCGAGAACCGGGCATGAAAGGTAGAGGGGACCTTGCGGGCGGCGATGAAGCGAATCTGACCGCGCAGTTGCAGATTCAAACTGCGCAGGAGGCGCGCCTCTTCCGGACCACGATCGTCACGAAACAGTGGCGACGGTAGATCGACGTGAATGACCTGCCCGAAGGCGTGCACGCCCGTGTCGGTGCGACCAGCACCAATGATGAGGGGTTCCTCGTCGAGCCGCAGCGTCTGCTGCAGCGTGGAACGCAGGAGGCCAGTGACCGTCGTTAGTTCGGACTGCAGGGCGAAGCCGTGCAGGCCCGCACCGTCGTAGGCGAGGTCCAAACGCCACCGCTGGGTGGCGTCAGGGAGTGCCTCAGACGAGCTCAATGCGCGCCATAGGGGCGTTGTCGCCCTGACGCGGCCCGAGCTTCAGGATGCGGGTGTAGCCACCGGGACGCTCGGCGTAGCGAGGCGCCACCTCGGTGAAGAGCTTGTGGGCCATGTCCTTGTCGCGGATGAAGGCGACGACGCGACGCTGGGCGTGCACCGAACCCTCGGGCGAGTTCTTCGCGGCGGTGATGACCTTCTCAACGATGGGACGCAGCGCCTTGGCCTTGGCCTCGGTGGTGACGATGCCCTCAGCGGCGATCAGCGAGGCGACGAGGTTACCCATCATGGCCTTCTGGTGCGCGGCACTGCCGCCGAAACGCTTGCCCTTTTTTGGAGTTCCTAGCATGTTCTTAGTCCTCTGCTCGCAGTGAGAGACCGCGCTCTTCGAGACGGTCGATGACGTCCTTCAGCGACGTGTTGCCGAAGTTGGTGATGGAGATCAGGTCGCGTTCGGTGGCGTTGACCAGCTGCGCGATGGTGTTGATGCCGGCGCGCTTCAGGCAGTTGCGTGAACGCTCGGTCAAGCCCAAGTCCTCGATGCGGGCGTTGTTCAGCTCGCTCGCTTCGGCCTCGGCCTGGCCCACGTCACCCAGCTTGGGAGCCGGTGCTTCGTTGTTCAGGTCCGCGATGATACCGATGAGCTCACCGAGCGTCTTACCGGCCGAGGCCAGTGCGTCGCGGGGGCTGATCGAACCGTCGGTCTCGATGTCGAGAACCAGCATGTCCTGGTCGCGCGACTGCTCGGAGCGCTTGGGCTCCACCACAATGCTCACGCGGCGGACGGGGGTGAAGATCGAGTCGAGTGGGATTACACCGATGGTGCCGGTGCCCTTGTTGTACTCGGCGCCGACGTAGCCCTTGCCCTGCTCCACGGTCAGCTCGAAGCCGAGCTTCGAGTTCGCGCTGGTCAGGTAGGCCAACTGCAGGTCGGGGTTGAGGATTTCCACGTCAGCGGTCGTCGAGAGGTCACGTGCGAACACGGGGCCTTCGCCCGACTTCTCAAGACGCAGCACCACGGGCTCGTCCGAGTGGAGCTGAATCAACAGGTCCTTGAGGTTCAAGCAGATGTCCTGGACATCTTCCTTGACGCCGTCAATGACGTCGAACTCGTGCAACGTCTGGCCGTCGAACTTGACGCGGGTCGCCGCGGCGCCCGGGATCGACGACAGCAGGGTGCGACGCAGGGAGTTGCCCAACGTGTGGCCAAAGCCGGGGTCGAGCGGTCCAATGCGGAACGACTGGCGGTTGGAGGTTTCCTCACCAATCGGTTCGATGATGGGGCGTTGAATCAGCAACATGGGGACTCCTTACGATCTAAAAGTGGGGGGCGATTACTTCGAGTACAACTCAACGATGAGCTGTTCCTTGATAGCTTCGTCAATCTGCTCACGGACAGGAACAACGCGAACGGTCACGTTGAAGCCGTTGTCGCCAGCCTCGAGCCAACCAGGCACGGTGCGGGTCAACACGTCACGGTTACGAACGACGTTGAAGTTCTCGCGGGTGGCGGGCTTGAGCGCCACCACTTCGCCGGGACGCACGCGGTACGAAGGAATCGTCACGCGCTTGCCGTTGACGGTCACGTGGCCGTGGCGCACGAACTGACGGGCCTGCGAACGTGAGGCACCCCAACCGGCGCGGTAGGCGACGTTGTCGAGGCGCAGTTCGAGGAACTGCAGCAAGTTCGTACCGGTCATGCCGGGACGACGGCTGGCCTCTTCGTAGAGGTTGCGGAACTGGTTCTCCAGCAGACCGTAGATACGACGAGCCTTCTGCTTCTCACGAAGCTGGCCGAGGTACTCACTGCCCTGGCGCTGACGAGCCGCGCCGTGCTGGCCTGGTGGGAATGCGCGCTTCTGGCGGTCCGAGTTTTCTGCAACGGGGCACTTCATCGTGTGGCAACGCTCACCCTTGAGGTAGAGCTTGGTGCGCTCACGACGGCAAAGTCGGCAAACGGGTCCTGTGTAACGAGCCATGATCTTCCTTAACCGCGCTTCCGCTTCTTGGGGCGGCAGCCATTGTGTGGGAGTGGGGTGACGTCCTTGATGGCGACTACTTCGATGCCGGCACCGGCGATCGAACGAATCGCGGTCTCACGACCGGACCCGGGGCCACGAACGAGCACGTCCACCTTCTTGACGCCGTGCTCAATCGCCGCGCGCGCGCACTTCTCAGCGGCGAGCTGGGCGGCGTAGGGGGTTGACTTGCGTGAACCCTTGAAGCCGACCTGACCCGATGAGGCCCACGAAATGACGTTGCCCTCGGGGTCAGTGATTGACACGATTGTGTTGTTGAACGAGCTCTTGATGTGCGCAACACCGAAGGCAACGTTCTTACGTTCCTTCTTGCGCGTCTTGCGAGCAGCGGTGGGCTTAGCCATTACTTCGATACCTTCTTCTTACCGGCGACGGTGCGCTTGGGTCCCTTACGAGTACGTGCGTTGGTGCGAGTGCGCTGACCGCGAACGGGCAGGCCCTTGCGGTGACGGATACCCTGCAAGCAGTTGATCTCCATCTTGCGCTTGATGTCCTGTGCGACGTCACGACGCAGGTCACCCTCAACGGTGATGTTCTGGTCGATGTACGCACGGAGCTTGTTCACGTCGGCCTCAGTGAGGTCCTTGACGCGCGTCGACTCATCGATGCCGGTGTCGGCACAGATCTTCTTAGCGGTGGTTGGTCCCACGCCGAAGATGTAGGTGAGTGAAATCACCGTACGCTTCTCGCGGGGAATGTCTACTCCGGAAATACGGGCCATGTTCTTCCTCTCCTAGCCCTGGCGCTGCTTGTGACGCGGGTTCTCGCAAATCACGCGGACGTGACCGGCCCGTCGAATGACTTTGCACTTCTCACACATGGTCTTGACGCTGGCGCGAACCTTCATGTCGTTTCTTTCTCGATCTCTAACGAACTTGAGTTATTTGTAGCGGTAGGTGATACGGCCGCGAGTCATGTCGTAAGGCGTGATCTCGACCTGGACCTTGTCACCGGGGAGAATACGGATGCGGTGCATGCGCATTTTTCCCGAACTGTGGGCGAGAACGGTGTAACCATTCTCAAGTTCCACACGGAACATGGCGTTGGGTAGAGGCTCTACGACGGTTCCCTCAACGGTAAACGCGTCTTCCTTTGGCTTACTCAGGTTCGTTCTCCTTGGTACGGTACAGCTACGTGACGACGCAACGAGCGCAATCACGGTTGACCTCTATTAGAGGTCGGCTGACTATTCTACCGAAATTCTCAGCCAATGCAAAAGCGACAAAAATCGCGCTGATTTCTCGTTGTCGCGACGACGAAAAACAGTCACTCCCCCGCGATACGGGGCGCGCATTAAATGACAAAGCCGCAGGGTCATACCCCTGCGGCCGTCAGTGAAAATTAGTGAAAGTCGGGGTAGCCCGCACCGGTGCGTGGACGGAAGGCCTGTGACACGCGGCTGTCCGACGTGCGACGAGTCAGGGCGCGGCGTCCGGAACGACTCCAGGTCGAGATCAGGGGGCTGACGCCGGGGGTGTTGCTCTGGGGGGCGTTGAGCATTTCAAGGTCGAAGGCCTCGAGTGCGGCTTCCTCGTTGGAACTAAACAGTTCAGACATGGGGTTCCTCTACGCCGGTGGCGGGGGAAGAAATCTCCGGCACCGGCTGACCGGGAGATTTCTGGACACCGACGCTTTTGCTGAAGGGGGGAAACAGCAAAAGCGTCGATGTCACTACGTCCATTGTAGGGGACGAAATCCCGATTTCCTTATAAAATAAGGCTTCTAGAGGAATACCTCTCATCACTAGATTTGATACAAGTCGCAAAATAATCAGTTGTGTGAATACTAAGTGAACAAGTCATGTATTCACCGTGAACAAAAGTGCCCTTGAGGGTACCGGGGACGACGCGACTAGGCGATCGTGAAAATTTCGGGACCGTTGTCGGTCACCGCAATGGTGTGCTCAAAGTGAGCGGAGAGCTTGCCGTCCTGAGTCATGACGCCCCAGCCGTCATCGAGGACGTAGGTGTCGTAGCTGCCGACGTTGACCATGGGCTCCACACAGAAGACCATGCCCTCCTTGAGGACTGGTCCCGGTGAGCCGGGCCAGTAGTTCGGGACCTGCGGACTCTCGTGCATCGCGGTACCGATGGCGTGACCCACGTACTCACGAACCACCGAGAAGCCGGCGGCTTCGGCGACCTGCTGCACGGCACGACCCACCTCGTGGAGACGGTTGCCGATAGTCAGCTGATCAAGGCCGGCGTACATCGAACGCTCGGTGACCTCGATGAGGCGCTTGGCCGTCGCGGAGATCTCCCCCACCCCGGCGGTGTAGGCGGCGTCGCCGTGGTAGCCCTCGATGATGGCGCCGCAGTCGACTGAGATGATGTCGCCCTCTTCGAGCACGTAATCACCGGGGATGCCGTGCACGATCATGTTGTTCGGCGAGGTGCAGATGACCGCGGGAAAGCCGTGGTAGTTCAAAAAGTTTGAGCGAGCGCCGCGCTTAGCGATGACCTCGGCGGCGAGGTTGTTGAGGTCCATCGTCGTCACGCCGGGACGCAGGGCCGCGCGGGTGACTTCGTGCATCTCGGCCACGACTTTGCCGGCCTTACGCATCTTGTTGAGTTCGTCGGCGTTGCGGCGCATGACTAGAGACCGCGATCAGCGACGATGGTCATGATGTCCGCCGTCACTTCGTCGGGGGCCTGGTTGCCATTCACGTGCACCAGCAAGTCGCGGGCCTCGTAGAAGTCGAGCAGTGGCGCGGTGTCGCGCTCGTAGGTGGCGAGGCGCTGCAGAATGGCGGCGGGCTGGTCATCGTCGCGCTGGACGACGTCTCCCCCACACTTCTCACAGGTGCCCGAGATGGCCTCAATGTCCGTGTCGCGGTAGATGGCGCCGCACTCCTGGCAGACGCGGCGTGCGCTCAAGCGCTCGGCCACGAGCACCGAGTCAACGTCGAGGCTCAAGACCAACTTGATGCCGTCATCGCCGAGGATCTCCTCCAGCAGGGCCGCCTGGGCCTGGTTGCGGGGGTAGCCGTCGAGGAGGGCGCCACGCTGGGCGTCGGCCTCGGTGAAGCGCTCGCGTACCAAACGACCAACGAGTTCGTCGTTGACCAAGTTGCCCGCGGCCAGAACGCTTTCGACCTCGAGGCCCAGCGGGGTCTTCTCGCGCACCGCGGCACGCAGGATGTCACCAGTCGAGACGTGAGGAATGCTGAGCGACTCCGCGAGGCGCTTGCACTGGGTGCCCTTGCCGGCGCCCTGCTTGCCGAGGACGACGATGATGACGCGACCCGACATGACTACTTCTTCAAGAAGCCTTCGTAGTTACGCATCATGAGCTGCGAGTCAATCTGCTGCATCGTCTGCAGGGCCACACCGGTGGCGATCAACAGCGTCGTACCGTAGTACGGGAAGCTGGTGATGTGCCAGATGGACATCAGGATTGACGGGACCACGGCGACCGCGGCGAGGAACGTCGCACCGACCACGGTCAGACGAGACAGCATGCGAGCGAAGTAGGCCTCGGTAGGAGCACCGGGACGGATGCCGGGCACGAAGCCACCCTGCTGGCGCAACTGCTCGGCCTGCTGGTGGGGTTCGAAGGCGATGTACACGTAGAAGAACGTGAAGGCGAAGATCAGCAGGAAGTCCGCGGTGATGTAGGTGAAGCTCGTCGGGTAGAGCGAGTGGTTCACCCAGTTGACGAACCAGGTCCAGGGGACGATGTTCGACAACAGCACCGGGATGTACAGCACTGACGACGCGAAGATGATTGGGATAACACCCGACTGGTTGACCTTCAGCGGGATGTAGGTCGAGTTACCGCCTACTTCCTTACGGCCGACGACACGTCGGGCGAAGGTCACCGGAATACGGCGCTGGCCCTGGTCCATGAAGACAATGAGCACGAGCAGCGCGAGCGAGATCACCAAGATGGTGATGAACTTGCCGGCGCCACCTTCAGCCCACACCGCGCGGCCACCCGAAGGCAACTTGGCAACGACGTTCGAGAAGATGAGGAGACTCATGCCCTGACCGATACCGCGCTGGGTAATGAGTTCAGCCAGCCACATCACGAAGCCAGTACCGGCGGTCATGATGAGGACCATGAAGAGGCCCAGCCAGAAGTTGAACTTCGGGATCAGGTCGATGTTGAAGCCCAACAGCGCCTGGTCGTGGCCGTGGAAGGCGTAGACCAGACCCGTCGACTGCAGCAGCGCCAGTCCGATGGTCAAGTAGCGCGTCACCTGGGTGATGTGCTTCTGACCCTCGGCACCCTGGTCTCGCCACATGGCGAGCTTCGGGATAACCGTGGTCAACAACTGAATAACGATGGACGACGTGATGTAGGGCATCACACCGAGGCCGAAGACGGCCAAACGCGTCAGCGCGCCACCTGAGAACAAGTTCAAGAACCCGAGCACACCGCTCGAGCTCGACTTCGACTGCAACAAGGCCACCTGAGACCACGACACACCGGGGATCGGTACGTTGGCGCCCAACTGGTAAAGGCAGATAATGAAGACCGTGAACAGGACCTTGTTACGAAGGTCCGGGACGCGGAAAATGTTCGACAGACGACGAAGCATCGGAGTTCCTTAGCGGTTCTGGTGCTGGTTACCCGCCGCAGCTGGACGTACCTTGAAGGGCAGGTCGAGCACGGTCGTGGTGCCACCGGCAGCTTCGATCGCGGCCTTGGCCGAGGCCGAGAAGCCGTGAGCGGAAACGTTGATAGCGGACTTCAGTTCACCGCGACCGAGGACCTTGATGAAGTCCTTCTTGCGCAGCAGACCGTTGGCAATCAACACGTCGGGGTTAATTTCGCTGACACCCAGGGCCGCAATGGCGTCCAGGTTGACGGGCGTGTACTCCACGCGGAAGGGGTTCGTGAAACCCTTCAGCTTGGGGATGCGCTGGAGAAGGGGAAGCTGTCCACCTTCGAAACCGGCGGGAATCTGGCGACGAGCCTTCTGACCCTTGGTACCGCGGCCGGCCGTCTTTCCACCCTTACCACCGATACCGCGACCGAGAATACGCTTGCGGTGCGTCGTGCCTTCTGGCGAGTGCAGGTCGTGCAACTTCATTAGTTGACCTCTTCTACTGTGATCAGGTGCGGCACCCGGGCAATCATCCCGCGAATCTCGGGACGGTCGGGCAGCACGTTGGACTGGCCAATGCCACGGAGACCAAGCGCGCGCAGCGAACCGCGGTGCTTAGGCTTCGTGCCAATGCCGGAACGAATCTGGGTTACTTTGAGCTGCGACATGGCTTAGGCCTCCGTCTTGAACAGGTCAGCTTCGCGCTGACGCTCACGGTAGGCACGCAAGGTGCCCGAAGGGATGACGTGGTCGGCGGGCTTGTCGCGCTGGGCGGCAATCTCTTCCGGACGACGCAGCTGCTTGAGGCCCTCGATCGTGGCGTGGGCCACGTTGATGCCGTTGGAGGAACCCAGCGACTTGGCGATGATGTCCTTGACACCGGCCATTTCGAGGATGGCGCGAGCCGCACCACCGGCGATAACACCCGTACCGGGAGCCGCGGGCTTCATGAGCACGCGACCGGCACCGGCCTCACCGAGGACGGGGTAGACAATCGTGGTACCGGCGAGGGGCACGTCGAACAGGTTCTTGCGAGCCTCTTCGATACCCTTCTGCACGGCCAGACCGGCTTCCTTGGCCTTACCGTAGCCGAGGCCAACCTTGCCGTTGCCGTCACCGATGACCATCAACGCGGTGAAGGAGAAACGACGTCCACCCTTTACCACCTTGGACACGCGGTTCACCTTGATGGTGCGCTCTTCAAACTGTTCCAGGTCACTCATTTAGAACTCCAGTCCGTCGGTGCGCAGCTGATCCGCGAAGGCGGCCACGCGACCGTGGTAGTCAACGCCACCGCGGTCGAAGACCACGGCGGTGATATTGGCGGCCTTCGCGCGCTGCGCCAGGGCAGCGGCAATGGCCTTGGCACCCTCAACGTTGCCACCGTTGACGTCCTTGAAGGCAGCTTCCACGGAGGAAGCAGCCGCCAGGGTCACGCCAGCGACGTCGTCGATGATCTGTGCCGAGATGTGCTTGTTGGTGCGGCTGACAGCCACGCGCGGACGAGCCGCGGTGCCTGACAACTTGCGACGGATGCGGGCCTGACGGCGCTTCCGAAGTTCGTACGTTGAACGAGCCATTATTTCGCTGCCTTTCCAGCCTTGCGCAGAACCTTCTCACCGAGGTAGCGCACACCCTTACCCTTGTAGGGCTCAGGCTTACGAATCTTGCGGATCGACGCGGCCACCTGGCCAACGACTTCCTTGTCCGGTCCCTTGATGATGACGCGCGTCGGTGCGGGCACCTCGAAGGTCACGCCCTCAGGGGCGTTGTACTTCACGGGGTGCGAGAAACCGAGTGCCAAGTCCAGAACGGCGGGGTTCGAGGTCGCGGCGCGGTAACCGACGCCGATGATCTCGAGCTCCTTGGTCCAGCCCGTCGTCACACCGACCACCATGTTGGCGACCAGCGTGCGGGTGAGGCCGTGGAGTGACTTGTGCTTCGTCTCGTCGCTAACGCGACCAACGGTGAGCGTGTCACCCTCCTGGGTCAAGAAGATGCCTTCGGGCAACGTACGGCTCATGGTCGCGTTTGGACCCTTGACCGTGACGATGCCGTCGACTGCTTCGATGGTGACACCAGCGGGAACAGTGATGGGATTACGACCGATGCGTGACATCAGCACACCTCCATAGAAACGAGCTTGTTACCAGACATAACAAAGCACCTCGCCGCCCAGCTTGGCCTTACGGGCTTCGCGGTCGGTCATCAGGCCGTGGCTCGTGGAGACCACGGCCATGCCGACGCCGCCCAGCACCTTGGGCATCTGGTCAGACTTCTTGTAAATACGCAAACCGGGCTTCGAGACACGCTTGATACCAACGATGGTCTTCTTGCGGTCCTCGGAGTACTTGAGCGTGATCTCCAGCGTCTCGCCGGGCTTGCCGTCAACGGTGGTGACGGTGAAGCCGGCAATGAAGCCTTCGCGCTCGAGCAACTTGGCCAGGTTTACCTTCAGCTTGGAGCTGGGCATCTTGACGGTGTCAAACATGGCGGCATTCGCGTTGCGAATGCGCGTCAGCATGTCGGCAATGGGGTCAGTCATAGTCATAATCTGATCTCCTTACCAGCTGGCCTTGGTAACGCCAGGAATTTCACCGGCGTGCACCATTTGACGAAGGCAAATACGGCAGAGGCCGAACTTGCGGTACACAGAGCGGGGACGACCACAGCGCTCGCAACGGGTGTAGGCCCGCGTTGAGAACTTCGGCGTCTGCTGCTGCTTGATTCGAAGCGATTTCTTCGCCATGGACTATCGATTCTCCTGCTTGAAGGGGAACTTGTACGCACGCAAGAACGCGCGACCCTGTTCGTCATTGGTGGCCGTGGTCACGATCGTGATGTCGAAACCGCGCGGCGCGTCAATCTTGTCGTAGTCAATCTCCGGGAAGATCAACTGGTCGTTCACACCGAAGGTGTAGTTGCCACGACCGTCGAACGACTTCGGGGACAGGCCACGGAAGTCACGGATACGCGGAATGGCAACGCTCACCAAGCGGTCGAAGAACTCCCAGGCGCGGTCGCCACGAAGGGTGACCTTCGTACCGATGGCCTGCTCTTCGCGCAACTTGAAGCTCGAAATTGACTTACGAGCACGGGTCACGATTGGCTTCTGGCCGGTGATCAGTTCGAGGTCACGCTGGGCACCCTCGAGCAACGAGGCCTGCTGCGTGGCACGACCGACACCGGAGTTGAGAACAATCTTCTCCAGGCGCGGGACCTGCATGATGTTGGCCAGGCCGAGCTCTGCCTGCAGGGCCGCACGAATTTCGTTGTCGTACTGGACCTTCAGACGTGGACGAGTAGTTGTGGTCATAGTGCCTCTCCACACTTGCGGCAGACGCGAACCTTGGCGCCGTCCGTGATCTTGTAGCCCGCCTTGGCAGGACCCTTGTGGCCAGCGCACCACAGCGCGACGTTCGAGACGTGCAGTGGCATCAACTTCTCGATGATGCCGGCCTGCATGGTCTGGCTCGTCTGCTTGGTGTGGCGCTTGGCGATGTTCAGGCCGTCGAGGACAACCTTGTTCTTCGCTGGCAAGGCCTCTTCGACCTTGGCGCGCTCGCCGCGGAACTTGCCCGCGAGGACGAGCACGTCGTCACCCTTACGAATCTTCATTACAGCACCTCCGGCGCCAGGGAAATAATGCGCATGAACTTCTTGTCACGCAGCTCACGGCCGACTGGTCCGAAGATTCGGGTACCACGGGGCTGGAGCTGGTCGTTGATCAACACCGCAGCGTTGTCATCGAACTTGATGTACGAACCGTCGGGACGACGCTTCTCCTTCGAGACGCGCACGACGACGCAACGGACGACGTCACCCTTCTTCACGGCGGCGCCAGGGATCGCGTCCTTCACAGTTGCGATAATGACGTCACCAATCGAGGCGTAACGACGGCGGGTACCACCGAGCACGCGGATGCAAAGGATTTCCTTCGCACCGCTGTTGTCGGCAACCCGGAGACGGGACTCTTGCTGAATCATCGAGCACGCTCCACAATTTCGGTCAAACGCCAGCGCTTGAGCTTGGACAGGGGACGGGTCTCCACCACGCGGACACGGTCGCCAATGTTGGCGTCGTTGTTCGCGTCGTGAACGTAGAGCTTCTTCGAGCGCTGCACGGTCTTGCCGTACTTGGGGTGCGAGACACGCTCGGTGAGCACGACGACCAGGGTCTGGTCCATCTTGTTCGAGAGCACGATGCCTTCACGAACCTTGCGGCTGTTCGGACGGGTACCGTCGTCTTCGACCACTGCGGCCTCAACCTTGGCGGTCTTGGTCGGCGTCTTGATGACGAAGGTGGCGGGCACCTTGGCCTTGGGGGCCGGTGCTGGTGCGGCAGCGGGTGCTTCTTCAGCAACCTCTACAGCAGCCTCTTCGACAACAGCCTCGGGGGTCTCGGTCTCAACGACCTCGACAACCTCTTCGACTGGTGTTTCGACGACTTCTTCGTTGTTCGTCACATCACTCATGACGCCACACCCTCTCCAGCGGCCTCAGCGGCCGCGATCTCACGCTCGCGCAGGAAGGTCGCCAGGCGAGCAATCTCGCGACGAACCTCTCCCAGGCGGGACGAGTTGTCCAACTGTCCAGTTGCGAGCTGGAAACGCAGGTTGAAGAGCTCACGACGAGCCTCACCCAAACGCTCCACCAGCTCGGTGTCGCTGAGGAGCCGAAGCTCCGCTACGCGTTCTTTTGTCTTCGCCATTAGATGGTTACCTCCGGTGCGCCGTGAGTTCCGGGGCGGATCACGAACTTGGCCTTGATCGGCAGCTTCTGGATGGCACGCTCCATGGCAGCACGTGCCAGGGCCTCATCCACACCACCGAGTTCGAACATGATGCGGCCGGGCTTGACAACGGCAACCCAGAACTCGGGGTTACCCTTACCTGAACCCATGCGGGTTTCGGCCGGCTTGGCGGTGACGGGCTTGTCCGGGAACACGCGGATCCAGACCTTTCCACCACGCTTCACGTGACGGGTCATCGCAA
>DAIQPT010000058.1:0-5042 GCA_036787185.1 Acidimicrobiales bacterium
GCCTCTCTAGACTGAACAGAGTCTGGACCCCCAACAGAGAGAGCCGTTGATGATTCCCACCTTCGTTATCTTCCTTCGCGAAGGTATCGAGGCGTCCATGATTGTCGCCCTGTTGTTGGCCTATCTGAAAAAGACCAACAAGCGCGAGTATTTCCGCGACGTCTACATCGGTGTCGGTGCGGCAATAGTGCTCATGTTCCTCGGTGGCACCGCCGCCTACCTCTGGATCAACCACTACTCAGGCTCGAGCGTCCAGACCTATTTCGAAACGGCCACCTATCTGCTGGCCGCCGGTTTCTTGACCTACATGACGTTCTGGATGCAGAGCCACTCGCGGTCGATCGGCAAGGAGCTCCAGGCGCGCAGCGACGAGGCCATGTCCAAGGGTTCGCGATGGGGCATGCGCGCTCTGGCCTTCCAGGCGGTGGGTCGCGAAGGACTGGAAACCATGGTCTTCACGTTGGCCATTATTTTTGCTAGCTCCCGCCAAGCTGGCACCCCGATCCACGGCAACTTGTTGTGGCTTGGCGCGGTGCTGGGCCTCGCCGTGGCGTTGGGTCTGGCCTACCTGATGTACCACGTGGGGGCGAAGCTGAACCTCCGACGATTCTTCCGCGTTCTCGGATCGGTGCTGATGATTTTCGCCGCAGGTCTCTTGAGCGATGCCGTCGAGAACCTGCAGCACCTGGGGTGGTTGACGGTGGGCCGCAACGTCTTGTGGGACTCGTCACACGTCATTACCGAATCCTCGTCGACCGGCGACGTCCTGCACGCGCTCGTCGGCTACGCCGACCACCCAACGATCAGCCAAGTTGTGGTGTGGATGCTCTACGTGGCGGTCAGTCTCGTCGCCTTCATGCGCATGGGGCGCCAGCGCAAGAGCGCCTGATGCGCGTTCGACTTGTCGGCGCTGACCTTGCCGCGACGCTGCTCTTTGTCGCTCTTGGCGTGCACGCCCACCACCACCGCGAAGCGGTGCTCGAGATTCTCGATGTCTGGTACCCCTTCGCCATCGGCGTTGTGGTGGCGGCCCTTGGTCGTCGCCGCACCACGGGGTTGCGTCTAATCGATGGCGTCGTGAGCGCGGCCATCACCGTCGCCACCGCCATGGTGCTGCGCACCTTCAACGGGCAGGGGACAGACGTCGCCTTCACCGTCGTGGCGTTCGCGTTTGTGACGTTGTTCTTTTCGCTGTGGCGCGGCGCGCTCCAGCTCCTCCAGCGTCGTCGCTAGCTCCTAGGACAGCACCCGGCGACGGAAGTTGCGTAGCCCCAGTGACAAGAAGCCCACGAAAAAGGCCAGCAGCACGGGGTAGATCACGTAGAGGTGAATGTGGGGCTCGTTGGTGAAGGCGGCGCGCATACCCTCGTTGACGTAGAGCAGGGGATTGAGCAAGACCACGGTCTGCAACCAGTGCCACCCGCCAATGCGCACCGGCGCGAGTCGGTCCCACTGGTAGTAGGTGCCGCCCAGGAAGGTGATGGGCAGGACGATGAATCCGAACATCAGACCAATGTTGCGCGGCTCAAAACTCGTGCCGAGCACCAGGCCCAGCGATCCCATGGCCAGACCGGCCAGGGGGAGGAGCGTGACGAGGATGAGCCAGTGCAGGTGAATGGCCGCCTCCACGCCACGGGCGTGGACCAGCGCGGCGATCGGCAACACGATGGCCGCTGAGATCATGCCCTGCAGGGCGCCCGAGACGACCTTTTCCAACGCGACGAGCCAGATGGGGCAGGGGGCCTGCACGCGGTCCTCAATCTCGCGGGTGAAGCCGAATTCCTGGGCCATCTGCAGCGCAACCGACTGGAGCCCCTGGAACATCACGGTGATGCCAACGACGCCGGCCACGAGAACGGTCGCGAACGACGTCTCCGCCGCCGAACCACCCCCACCAACCGACTGGCCAATCTTGGGGAAGACGTAGAGGAAGACAAAGCAGAGCAGGAACGGCTGAATAATGGTGCGCAGCACGAAGAGCTTGAGGTCCTTGTTGATGACCGTGAGGTCGCGCAGGAGCAGCGCCCACAGGGCGGCGCGTGAAGCGGCCCACATGCTGCGGGTCGGTGGTGTGGCGGTGAATGGCGTGGTGCTCATTAGTCGCGCAGTTCCTTTCCGGTGAGGGAGATAAAAACGGTCTCGAGGCTCGGGGCCGCGACACTGAGGTCCTGGACCTGGACGCCGACCTGTTCGGCGCACTCGATGACGCGGGCCAACAGGCGCTCGGTGTTCGCGGCGTGGAGAGCGAGCCCCTTGTCGATGCTGCGGGTGGAGGTGGCACCCTCGATGCCCATGAGGGCGGTGGCGAAGGCCTCGAGGTCACCGGTGGCTTTGATGGTAACGATGGTGTCGACACCGGTGCCGTTCTTCAAGGCGGTCGGGGTGTCGAGGGCTAATAAAGTGCCGTGGTCCATGATGGCGACCCGGTCACAGAGGTGATCGGCCTCTTCCATGTAGTGCGTGGTGAGCAAGATGGTCTGGCCGTCGTTATTCAGGCCTTCGAGAATCTCCCAGAGGGCCAGTCGGCTCTGCGGGTCCAGTCCAGCGGTCGGTTCGTCGAGGAACAGCACCGACGGGCGATGGAAGATGGCGCGCGCCACCATGAGGCGCTGCGCCATACCGCCCGAGAGGGCGTAGACCGAGGCCTTGGCCCACTTCCCGAGCTGGAAGCGCTCCAGCAGCGAGGTTGCAATCTCCTTTGACTCACTGGCGCCAATGCCGAACAGGCGACCGTGAAAGTAGAGATTTTCCCAGACGGTCAGTGCGCGGTCCAGGGTATTGACCTGCGAGACCACGCCAATGGACTGCTTGGCCCGTGCGGGGTGGGCGACAACGTCGACACCGGCGACGACGGCCGAGCCCGAGGTGGGCAGGACGCGAGTGGTGAGCATCCCGGCCGTCGTGGTCTTGCCCGCACCATTGGGTCCGAGGAGGCCAAAGATCTCGCCGCGGTGCACGGTGAGGTTGAGCGCATCGACCGCGACGAAGTCGTTGCCGGAGTAGCGCTTCGTCAGATTGGTCGTCACAATGACGGCATCGTCGATGGCGGGCGTGGTGGTCATAGTGGGCATCTTAGGGTTGCGTCGCCACCAATTGGCACAGGGTCCGGCGTAGCATGAAAGGATGCGCACCCGAGGTTTTGCATCGCTGGCCTGGGGGTCGCTCCAAGACCTCTTTGACCAGTCAACGGCCTTTGGTCGCCTGGCTCTCGTGCACATCATCATGATGGCTGGTGACACCCTCGTCACCATTTCGCTCGCCGGATCACTGTTCTTTTCGGTGTCACCCACGGAGGCCAAGAGCAAAGTGTTGCTCTACCTCCTGCTCACCATTGCGCCCTTCGCGGTGGTCTCACCAGTCTTGGGCCCACTCATTGACCGATCGGCGAATGGTCGTCGCCTGCTGGTGGCGATTTCGGCCGGTACGCGTGTCGCGTTGTGCTGGTCCATGAGTGCGCACCTGTCGTCACTCTGGCTGTTCCCCGAGGCCTTTGCCGTGCTGATCTGCTCGAAGCTCTACGGCGTGACCCGCGGGACCCTGGTGCCCGAAATGGCCCGGACAGACCAATTCGAGCAGCACAGTGCTGGGGTCTCCAGTAGCGGATGGCCGAAGACGGAGATGCCCGAGGCGGCGGGCTTTTCTGGCTTCAATGCCCAGCTCACCCTGCTCGGCACCATCAGCGGACTAGTCGCGGGCAGCGTGGGGGCGGGAGTCCTCAAGAGCCTCGGCGCACCGAGCGTGTTGCTCCTGGCGTCCGCCGTCTTCCTGGCGGGGCTTGTGGCCGCGTTGCGGCTTCGTCGACCGGCCGCCACTGACCGGGCCGCAGCGCCGCTCTCGCAGGAGGAGCGGGATATCCAGCGACTCAATCCCGTAGGCGACCCTGAAGTGACCTGGGGGCTCGGTGCGTCGGCCCTGATGCGCTTCGCGGTGGGCTTTAGCTCCTTTCTCCTGGCCTTCGGCCTGCGCCGTCTCCACGCCGGCCTCTCCTGGTACGCACTGGCGCTCGGACTTAGCGCGGTGGGGTCGCTCATTGGCCTCGGCATCGTGACGCGACTGCGCAACAAGTTGCGAGAATCAACCCTGCTCAGTTTTTCAATCCTGCTCACGGCCGTTGGTGCCGGCGTGGTTTCGCGTCATGCCACCTTGCTCGAGCAGGCGGTGTTTGTCGGCACCCTGGGACTCTGTGCCGCGGTGGCGCAGCCCTCGTTTGACGCCATCACCCAACGTCTCGTGCCGGCGGGTGCGCAAGGACGAACCTTCGCTCGGTTCGCGGTGCGCCAGCAACTGACCTGGGTCGTGGGCGCGCTACTCCCGGTCGCGATCACCATGAGCTTCCGCGACGGCGACGTGATGCTGGCGATTGTGATGGGCATTGGACTCGTACTCTACGTTTTTCGCCGGCGCGGCAGCGCCGCGAGTGGGTACCATCAGAAGTAGTGAAGATTTCTGCCTCCTCGGCCTGGGCGCACGCTCGTCGGTCAGCGGGAGGCTGGTGCGCGAGCCAACGCCGACTCGTGACACTGCCGCATCCTTCCCTCGAGCACCAGAGAGGCGTCCATGACTGAGTTTTCGAACCACGAAGACGACATCATTCGCGGCATTGCCGAGATCGTGTCGACTCTCGCCCCCTCCGCGGGGGAGACTTTTATCGGTGACGACGCCGCGGTGCTCGGCCCCTTCGCTGGCAACGTGGTGGTCTCCACTGACGTCTGCGTCTACGGCGTTCACCTCGACGCCACGCTGTTCTCGCTCGAGGACCTCGGCTTCAAGGCCGTGACCTCGGCGCTGTCGGACTTGGCGGCGATGGGTGCGCGCCCCCGCGGCATCACCCTCGGGGTGACGGCGCCGGCCGGCACCGACCTCGACCAGATGCACCGTGGGGCAGCCCTAGCGGCGACGTGGTGTGATGTGCCAATCGTCGGAGGCGACCTCACCACGGGCCTGGATGTCTCAATTGCCGTGACGGTGTTGGGGGAGTGCCCGAACGCCGACGGCGTGTTGCGGTCGACGGCCCGTGTCGGTGACGGCATTTTCGTGTCAGG
>DAIQPT010000059.1:0-4816 GCA_036787185.1 Acidimicrobiales bacterium
CCCTGACTGAGTAGGTGAGCGTCGTCACCCCATTGGCCTCGGAGTCGGATCGCACCATCGAAGCATCGCTGCGACCCCACCAGCTCGACGATTTTGTCGGCCAGCGAGAGCTCATCGGACACTTACGCATCGTGCTCGGGGCGGCAAAATCCCGGGGTCAGCACGCCGACCACCTCCTTTTCGCGGGGCCACCGGGGCTGGGGAAGACCTCTCTCGCCACGATTGTGGCATCGGAGATGGGCGCCAACCTTCGTGTGACGTCCGGCCCAGTCCTGTCGCGCCCCGGCGATCTCGTGGCGTTGGTAACGGATTTGCAAGAGGGCGATGTCTTATTCATCGATGAAATCCACCGGATGCCTCGCGCGGTGGAAGAAGTGCTCTATCCCGCCATGGAGGACCGACGTCTCGACGTGATGATTGGTCGCGGGCCGTCGGCGCGCAGTATTCGCCTCGATCTGCCATCGTTCACCCTGGTGGGGGCGACAACCAGAACAGGCTTAGTCGCGGCCCCGCTTCGTGACCGGTTCGGCTTCATTGGTCAGCTCGACTTATACGAAACAGCGGAGCTCCAGGACATTGTCGCCCGTTCCGCGGCGTTGTTGGGATTGCCGCTTTCGCGCGAGGCGGCCGGTGTTATCGCCGCTCGGTCGCGAGGAACCCCGCGCATCGCCAATCGACTACTACGCCGTGTCCGCGACGTTGCAGCGGTGCGCTCGGTCACGACCGTGGACGAAGCCTTGGCTACCGAGGCACTGAGCCTGTTTGGTGTTGATTCCCTCGGCCTCGACAAGGTGGACCGACGTATTCTCGGCCTCCTCACCGGCCAGTTCGCCGGCCTTCCCGTCGGTTTGACGACACTGGCCCACGCCTGCGGGGAGGAAACGGCGACCATCGAAGACGCCTACGAGCCATTTCTACTGCGCGAGGGCTTCCTGACTCGGACGCCCCGTGGTCGGATGGCCACAGAGAAGGCCTACCGACACCTCGGCGTCCAGGCCCCGGGCGGGGGACTGGTCTAACTTCGGCCGTCAGAACGGCTAGGGTTTCTACAGTCATTCCGACGAAGGGATTTGTCCATGCTTTTACTAGCCACCACCTCTAAGGGATCATCGAGCTTCATCATCGTGATCTACTTCGTAATCTTCGGATTGTTCTACTTCTTCTACCTGCGCCCTCGCTCGAAGAAGCAGAAGGCGGCTCGCACGCAGGCTCGCCAGGTTGAAGTCGGGGAGCGCGCTCAGACAATTGGTGGCTTCGTTGGCACTATCACCAAGCGAACGGATGACCTGGTCACGCTGCGCGCCGATTCTGGTGCGGAATTGGACTTCATCCCCTCGGCGATTGCCCGCCGTATTGACCCCGTCGTCGCCCCCTCGGCTGACGACAAGGCCACCGAAGAAGGTCACGACCACTAATGACTACCCAGACTGGATCGAAGCGCTCGCTCTTGGTGAGCCTCCTTTTGTCAATGATCGTCGCCTTTGGTTCGCTGGGCGTCACCCTCGGACTCGGCTGGGGACCCAAGCTCGGCCTGGACCTCGCCGGTGGTCTGTCGGTGGTCTACAAGCCGGCGACCCCGACCTCAGCGGCCAACATGCAAGAGGTTGTCAATATCCTCAACGCCCGTGTCAACGGCCTCGGCGTTTCCGGTGCCACCGTGCAGCTGCAGGGCAAGAACGTCGTCGTGTCGGCGCCGGGTGTCACTGACGCCCGTGCGGTGCTCGCCGCCGTTGGTCAAACGGCCCAGCTCCTGTTCCGCCCCGTTCTCTGCATCACCGGCACCGCAAAGAAGCAAGTACCCATTGCGGCTGCCAAGATTCCAACCTGTGGTGCGCAGTACCTCGAGAGTGAGGCCAACTTGGCCGTTACTCCCAACAACTCGGTTCAGGGTTTCTCGATGAATAACGTTGCGGCGGACCCCGCGTTCAACAAGTACGGCTCGACGACCGCCGCCAACGACGTTCCTGGCGACACGGTGATTCTGCCGGCGCTCGGTAGCACCGCGCTGCGGTACGTGCTCGGTCCGGCCGAGCTCTCCGGTACCTCAGTGGCCACGGCGTACGCCTCGCTGAACCAGGCGAACCAGTGGGTTGTCGACTACACCCTCACCAAGTCAGGTTCGCCCGCGTGGGACCGGGTGGCCGCCGCCAACTTCCACCGCCAGTTGGCAATTGAACTCGACGGCGTTGTGCAGTCGGCTCCGCTGATTCTGCCTGCTCAGTCCACCTTCACCAGCTACAACGGCCAGGGACAAATTTCGGGTTCCTTCACTGAGTCGAGTGCGAAGAACCTCGCCGTTGCCATGGAATTTGGTGCCCTGCCTGTTCGCTTGATCCCGCTCAACACCACGACGGTGTCGCCGACCCTCGGTCACAGCGCTCTGGTTGCCGGTCTTGGCGCCGGTCTGGTGGGCCTCGCCCTCGTGTTGGCCTACACCATCATTTACTACCGTGCTCTGGGTCTCGTGATTCTTCTCGGCCTCGGTGCCACGGCAGCCTTCCTATGGGCCGTGATTTCGGCCCTCGGACACACGGCCGTGGCGCCGACGTTCGACCTATCGGGTGTGACCGGATTGATTGTGTCCATTGGTATTACCGTCGACTCCTACATCGTGTATTTCGAGCGATTGAAAGACGAAGCGCGCGCCGGCCGTTCGATTCGCACCTCGGTCGACCGCGGATTTAAGTCGGCCTGGCGCACGGTGCTGGCCGCCGACTTCGTCAGTCTCTTGGCCGCCGTGCTGCTGTACTTGATCGCCGTCGGTTCCGTTCGTGGCTTCGCCTTCTTCTTGGGCCTCTCCACGCTGATGGACATCGGCTTTACCTGGTACTTCACCCGTCCATTGGTGATCCTGTTGGGTCGCCGCAACAATCAAAGCAACTCGGCGCTGTCCATGGCTGCCGGTTTGAACTCGGGAGCAGCCCATGAGTGATGTCGCACTGAACACGTCAGCAAAGACCCCGGGCGCGTTTGGTCGCCTCTACCAGGGACTGACCACGATCAACTTCGTTGGTCGCCGCAAGATCTGGTTCACCCTCTCGGCCGTCATCATTGTTGTGGGTATGGCGTCGCTGGGCATCCGTGGTTTCAACCTCGGCATTGACTTCAAGGGCGGTAGCTCTTGGGAAGTACTGGCCCCGCACTCCTCGATTAGTGCAATGACTACCGCCGTGGAAAACGCCGGCTTGTCGCAGCCCGTTGTCGAAAAGCTCGGTAGCGAGACCTACCAGGTGTCGGCTGACATCAACAGCCTGTCGCTGAGCCAGCAGGCCGCGTTGACCACCAAGGTCGTCGACGCCATGGCGACCGCTGCCAACGTCAACGCGATTCAGGTCTCGACGGCGTCGGTTGGCCCGACGTGGGGTTCCCAGGTAACGAGTCGTGCGATTGAGGCCTTGCTGGTCTTCTTCATCGCCGTGGTGGCGTACATTTCGATTCGCTTCGAACCGAAGATGGCTCTGGCAGCCTTTATCGCCATGCTCCACGACTTGCTCGTCACCGTTGGTGTGTACTCCGTCTTCGGCTTCCAGATCACGCCTGACACCGTCATCGCCGTGCTGACCATCCTCGGTTACTCGCTGTACGACACCGTTGTGGTGTTCGACCGCGTGCGCGACAACACCGGTGGCATCTTGAAGACGAACACCATGACGTACGCCGACATGGTCAACCTGTCGATGAACCAGACCTTGGCCCGTTCTATCAACACCTCACTCGTAGCCATCTTGCCGGTGCTGTCGGTGTTGGTGGTGGGTGCCGACTTCCTCGGGGCCACGACCCTGCAGAACTACGGTCTGGCCCTCTTCGTTGGTCTGATGAGTGGTGCCTACTCCTCGATCTTCATCGCGAGCCCGTTGCTGGCCATCCTCAAGGAACGCGAGCCCCGTTTCAAGGAGCTCGCCCAGCGCGTTAACTCGCGTGGCGACAAGCACGTCTTCAGCGCCAAGGAAGCCGCGACGTTGAGCTCCGAGGGGAACCAGCGCATTGCTGGTGCTGGCCCACGCCGCCCCGACGGTTCCGTCATCGCGCCTCGTCCGCGCAAACAGAAGCGCCGCTAAGCCCGTAGGCTGGCGCAATGGTGAGTCTGACGGCGCCCACAACACCAGACCCCGTTCTTGACGGGTCAATCGAACGCCTCATCGCGTCGTACCTGTCGCACCACAGCGACGGCAACGGCGCCCTGATTGAACGTGCCGGCACGGTGGCGATCAACGCCCACGACGGGCAGCTGCGTCGCACTGGTGAGCCCTACGTCACCCACCCCATCGCGGTGGCCGGTATCACGGCTGATCTGGGTCTCGATGAGATGACCATTGCCGCGGCGCTGCTGCACGACGCCGTCGAAGACACCGGTGTCACGACGGAGTGGTTGGCGGCCGAATTCGGCGAAAAGGTTGCTGCGGTCGTTGACGGCGTGACCAAACTGGATCGCTTGGAGTTCGACTCCAAGGAGGCCCAGCAGGCCGCCACGATTCGCAAGATGTTCATCGCCATGGCGCAGGACTGGCGCGTGTTGATGATCAAACTTGCCGACCGTTTGCACAACATGCGCACGATTTCGGTTATGCCGATGCACCGCCAGGTCGCAATCGCGCAGGAAACGCTCGACGTCTACGCCCCGCTGGCGCACCGACTCGGCGTGCAGTCGCTCAAGTGGCAGCTCGAGGACCTCTGCTTCGCCACGCTGCACCCCAAGCGGTACGCCGAAATCGAACAGATGGTCGCGGCCCGTCAGCCCGAACGAGAGCTCTACCTCAGTGACGTGATGTCGGCATTGCGGGCCAAGCTCGACGGCTTCGGCATTGGCGGACAACTC
>DAIQPT010000017.1:0-21665 GCA_036787185.1 Acidimicrobiales bacterium
CTGTCGCTCTCGGTGATGAGTCGCCAGATGTTGCTCACTCTCCTGCGCACGATGCCCGAGGTCGAGCGCAATGGTGACCTCGCTGAACACATTGCGCGACGCGCCGCCCGCGGACTGGGCAGCGAAATGACTCCCCGGAGTCGTGGATTGATTGAACGAATGGGCGAAGTGGCCAGCGTCATCTGGAAGGACGCCACTGACATCATCATCGACGGCAAGTTCGACGCCGTCGGGGCCATTGAAGACGTCGACGACGAGTTGGACGACTTGCACGTATCGCTCACTGCGGAACTGACGTCGGGATCAATGCCCGTGCCCGTGGCTGTCGAGCTCGCGCTCCTCGCTCGTTTCTACGAACGCTTCGGTGACCACTGCGTCAACCTGGCGCGCCGCCAGGTCGGCCGCTACGGCGCCGACTAACGAACCAGCAGTTCGGCGATCTGCACCGCGTTGAGCGCGGCGCCCTTGCGCAAGTTGTCGTTGCTCATGAACATCGACAAACCATTGACCAACGTGCCCGCGGGACGAAGACGTCCGACGTACGTGGGGTCCTGGCCCGCGGCCTGACGAGGCGTCGGGATCTCGCTCAGCACAACACCAGGCGCACCCTCGAGCAACGTCCGTGCTTCGTCGACCGACAACGGGCGAGCGAAGCCGGCGGTAATCGCCAGTGAGTGACCGGTAAAGACGGGCACGCGCACGCAGGTGGCGTCCACCACGAGACCGGGGATCTCGAGAATCTTGCGACTCTCGTCACGAAGCTTCTGCTCTTCGCCAGTCTCAAAGAGACCGTCGTCCACGATGCTGCCCGCCATGGGCACCACGTTGTAGGCGATGGAGGCGGGGAACTTGGCGCCCGGCGTCATCGAGAATGCGTCACCGTGGAAGGTGAGCTCGCGGATGTCACCGGCCATCGAGGCTTCAACCTGGGTCGCCAGTTCTTCGACGCCGTCACGACCAGCGCCACTCACGGCCTGGTAGGTCGACACGACCATTGAGGTCAGTCCGGCGGCGAGGTGCAGTGGCTTCAGCACTGGCATGGCGGCCATGGTGGTGCAGTTCGGGTTCGCCACGATGCCCTTGGGCAGCGACGCCAGTGCGTGCGGGTTCACCTCGGCGACCACGAGGGGCACCTCGGGGTCCATGCGCCAGGCCGACGAGTTGTCCACCACGATGGCGCCGGCGGCGGCAATACGTGGCGCGAGCTCGCGTGACGACGTCGCACCCGACGACATCAGCGCAATGTCAATGCCACTGAAGTCAGCGGTCGCGGCATCCTCGACCACGATCTGCTGGTCACCCCACGACAGGGTGGAGCCGGCCGAACGGGCTGATCCAAAAAAACGAATGTCGTCAGCGGGAAAATTCCGCTCGCGCAGGATTGCGCGCATAACGGTGCCGACCTGACCACTTGCTCCTACGACCGCGATACGCATCAGTCGCCCCTTACGCCGCGTCGAGGCCGAAGGCCGTGTGCAGTACGCGCACCGCTTCGGCGACCTTGTCGGCACGCACCAGGCAGGAAATGCGAATGGAGCTCGTCGAAATCATTTCGATGTTGATGCCGTGGCTGGACAACGTCTCAAACATCAACGCGGTGACACCGGGGCTCGACTTCATACCCGCACCAATGATGGAGACGCGACCAATCTGGTCGTCGGTGGTGACCGTCGTTGCACCGATGGCGTCCTTGACCTCGGTCACCACGGCATTGGCCTTGGCCAATTCGTCAATGGCCACCGTGAAGGAGATGGCGGTGAGGCCGTTAGTACCGGTGTTCTGGACGATCATGTCAACGTTGACGCCGGCGTCAGCGAGTGAGCGGAACAGCTGAGCGGCGACGCCCGGGCGGTCCGGCACACCGTCGATCGTGATCTTCGCTTCGGAACTGTCGTCCGTCACGGCCGTAACGATGGCTTCTTCCATAGTGGGGTCCTCCTCCACAATCCAGGTTCCTGGTTCCCAAGTAAAACTCGAACGAACGTGCAGCGGCACCCCGTGACGGCGAGCGAACTCCACCGAACGGAGCATCAAGACGCGGCCACCCGTGGCGGCCATTTCCATCATCTCGTCGAAGGACACCTTCGGCAGGCGTCGGGCCTTCGACACAACGCGAGGATCGGCCGAGAAGACGCCGGTCACGTCGGTGTAGATCTCGCAGACATCCGCGTTGAGTGCGGCCGCCAATGCGACGGCCGTCACGTCGGAGCCACCACGGCCCAAGGTCGTGATGTCCTTGTCCGTCGAAACGCCCTGGAAACCGGCGACGACGGGCACCAACCCGTTTTCGAGGGCCTCCAAGATGCGGTCGGGGCGCATCTCGAGAATCTTGGCGCGGGTGTGGTCAGTGTCGGTGATGATGCCGGCCTGCGAACCGGTAAATGAGGCCGATTCCACGCCTCGTGCGCCGAGGGCCATAGACACCAAGGCCATAGAAATGCGCTCACCAGCGGTGAGCAGCATGTCGAGTTCACGAGGCGGGCGCGTCGGTGAGACGTCATCGGCCAGTCGAATCAGGTCATCAGTGAACTTGCCCATGGCCGAAACGACCACGACGACTTGATTGCCCGCGGCGCGCGTCCGCGCGACGTGGTCGGCGACGGCGCGAATGCGTTCGGCGTCACCTACGGATGTGCCGCCAAACTTTTGGACAATGAGGGCCATGCCTACCTACTTTAGTGGGGCGCCGAACCCCCACTAGGAGGCGGCTAAAGTCTCTGTCTATGGCTACTACCAAGCGTGAACGTCAAAAGCAGCTCCGAGCCCAGAAGGTCGAGCAGATGAAGAAGGTCCAGCAGCGCAAGCAGACGGGGCGCAAGTTGCTCGTCGGTCTCATTGTCGTTGTCTTACTGGCCGGCTCCGCCGTTCTGATCTTCCACCCGAAGAGCGCCCAGGTCGCGACCATCCCGACCACGTCGACCACTACCGCCACGGCCGCCAGTTGCTCGACTGCCGACTCGTCCCACGTCAGTGGCAGCGTCGCCGGCTTCGCCACCATCGCCACGCCACTGCCCTCGGGCGTCTTCTGTGTCGCGCCCACTGTGACCGTTCCGAACTCGGCACCGCCGAAGGTCGAAGAGGCCTACGACCTCATCAAGGGCACCGGCCCGACCGTGGGTATTGGTAGCAACTTCACCGTGCAGTACGTGTTGGCCGACTACGCCACCCACAAGGTGCTGCAGTCCTCGTGGACCTCGTCGCCCTTCTCGAGCACCCTTAACTACGGTGGTCTCATCACTGGATGGGTCAAGGGCATGATCGGCATGAAGCAGGGCGGCCGCCGCGAACTCATCATCCCGCCAGCCCTCGGCTACGGCGCCGGTGGTAACGGCATTCCCGCCAACGACACCCTGGTGTTCGTCATCGACCTGCTCAAGGTCAACTAACCCCTTCGCGGTCACCCGACCACGTCAATAGCAAGGACACCCCATGAGTGAGCTCATCCCCAACGCCGACGGTTCCAGCGAAAAGCGTCAGAAGTTCGACGCCGCACCGCCGATGATCATCGACCCGTCGAAGACCTACAAGGCCACCATGGTGACCTCGCACGGCACGATGGAGATTGACCTGTTCGCCTCGAAGGCGCCCGTTACGGTCAACAGCTTCGTCTACCTGTCGCGCTTCCACTACTACGACGGCATCGTTCTGCACCGCATCATCCCCGGCTTCGTCCTGCAGGGTGGCGACCCCACCGGCACCGGCGCGGGTGGCCCCGGCTACAAGTTCCGTGACGAACTGCCCCAGGCTGGCGAGTACCAGCTCGGCTCCTTCGCGATGGCCAATGCCGGACCGAACACCAACGGGTCGCAGTTCTTCATCATCTCGGGTCCCAGCGGTGTGGCGTTGCCACCCCTCTACGCCCTCTTCGGTCAGGTGACCGAGGGCCTCGACGTCGTCGCGGCGATTGACAAGGTGGGCACCGGTTCCGGTCGCCCCACCGAGAACGTCGTCATCGAATCCGTCACCATCACCGAGCTCTAAAGCGCGGCGGGTTGTCCCGCCTGGGTGATTACCACGTCGCTTGACGCGACCCGCCACGTGCCGTCGAAGTGCACGATGGCTGACGGACCGAGTTCCACCAACGCCACTGACGGGCCCAGCAGTTGCTGGGTCCGGGTGGTCTGGTCGGCGTCCGAGGGTGCCATGAGCGCCACACCGTCAAAGCGGCCGAGCGCCGTCGTGGGCGCTCCCCCACGGGGATCAATCATCACTGAGCCAAACACCGACGCCACGCCCCCGAGCGCCACCGCCGGTGCGGTGCACAAGACGTCACCGACGGGACTCTGGCGCCACACGGTCCGAGCGTGCAGCGGGCTGCCGTCGACACAAATAATGATCGCGGCGTTCGTCAGTGTCGTGGCGTTGGCGGCGTCGAGAGCACTCGACCGGTCGGTCAGGGCCAGTATTTGGCCACCACCGAGTCGCGTGCGAACAGCCTCACCGGCGGCAGCGGCACCGATGAACGCGGCGGCCGTGCCAACGATGACAACGTCGCTGGGGTCAATGGCCTGGGTCGACCACCACGCCGAGAGCGCGTCCAGTGACCCGAGGGCCGTGAACACCGCTTACCGTCCGGGCTGAAACCACCGGTGCGAAAAGCGCCACCGGGGCGTCGGGTCGGCCACGGGCTCGTCGACGTACGAACGTTGCAGGCCCAGGTAGGCCGCGGTGACAACCGCAATCTCCTCGGGGGTTGCGCCAGGGCGAGGAAGCAGACCGCTCACAGTGGGATGTTGCCGTGCTTGCGCTTGGGGCTGTCGTCGCGCTTTGAGCGCAACAGGTTCAGCGAGGTGGCCAGAATGTGGCGGGTGTCGGCCGGGTCGATGACGTCATCAACGAAGCCCTTCTCCGCCGCGATGTAGGGGTTGGCATAGTTGTCGCGGTAGTCCGCCACCAGCGCCGCACGCAGGGCGGCGGGGTCTTCGGCGTCGGCGATGTCGTGCCGGTGCACGATCTCGACCGCGCCGGCGGCACCCATCACCGCGAGCTGCGCGGTGGGCCAGGCGTAGGCGAAATCGGCCCCAATGCTCTTGGAGTTCATCACCACGTAGGCCGCACCGAAGGCCTTACGAGTGATGATCGAGATACGCGGCACCGTGGCTTCGCAGAAGGCGTAAAGCAACTTGGCGCCGTGGCGAATCATGCCGTTGTGTTCCTGGTCGACGCCGGGCATGAAGCCGGCGACGTCAACGAAGCTCACAAGCGGAATGTTGAAGGCGTCACACGTGCGCACAAAGCGGGCGGCCTTGTCGCTGGCGTCAATGTCCAACACGCCGGCCTTGACGTTGGGCTGGTTAGCCACCAGGCCAACGGTGAAGCCGTCAATACGGGCCAACGCGCAGATGATGTGCGGGGCGAAGGAGGCGTGTACTTCGAGCAGCTCGCCATCGTCGACGACGGCCGTGAGGACCTTCTTCATGTCGTAGGGCAGGTCGGTCGACTCGGGCAAGAGATCGCGCAGCTCGTCGCAGCGACGGTCACTGGGGTCGCCGCTCATCACGCGCGGCGCCTCTTCGAGGTTGTTCGACGGCAGGTGCGACAACAGGAACCGGACGTCGTCGAGCGCACTGCGCTCATCCGTCGCGAGGAAGGTAGCGGCGCCGGACTTGGTCGCGTGGGTCATGGCCCCCGCCAACTCTTCGAGCGTGACGTCGTCACCGGTCACGGCCTTGACCACGTCGGGGCCGGAGATGAACATGTGACTCGCGTCTTTAACCATGAACACGAAGTCGGTCATGGCCGGCGAGTAGACCGCACCACCGGCCGTAGGACCAAGAATGACGGAGATCTGGGGGACCACGCCACTCGCGGCGGCGTTACGGCGGAAGATGCCGCCGTAGGCGTTGAGACCGGCGACGCCCTCTTGAATACGAGCCCCACCTCCGTCGTTAAGACTGATGAGGGGCAGGCCCATCGAGAGGGCCAGGTCCTGAATTTTGTGGATCTTCTGGCCGTGGGCTTCGCCCAACGAGCCACCGAAGACGGTGAAGTCCTGGGCGTAGACGCAGACTTGGCGACCGTCAATCTTGCCGAATCCCGTGACCACACCGTCGGTGTAGGGGCGGGAGGCCTCAATGCCCATACCGGTGGCCTGGTGGCGGACCAACAGGTCGAGCTCCTGGAAGGTGCCCTCGTCGAGGAGGTACTCGAGGCGCTCGCGCGCGGTCAGACGACCACGGTCGTGCTGCCGGGCAATGGCGGTGTCGCCACCGGCCACGCGAGCCTGCGCCTTGCGAGCCTCTAACTCAGCCAATTGTTGCGCCATTGATTGCTCCATAGGTATCAAGGCTACCGAGAATGACCCCCGTTGCGGAAGCGGGCCAGTGATTCCCGCTTTACCCGTGAGTAGAGGTGACCCTACGCCGGAAGGTAGGCGTCGACGAGTTCGTACCGGGCCAGACCGACCGACGTGGTCGACGGTATCGCCACCACGTAGGCCCCGGCCAGGGGCACGCCATCGCGGGCCGAGGCGGGAAGTTCGCCCGTCAAGGCCGCCAGCAGCTCCGTCACGGTCGGGTTGTGCGCCACCACCAAGAGTGAGGTGGTGACGGGATCGATCGCCTGCAAGTCAATCAGGAGATCTTCGGCCGTGACGTCTCGACGACCGTTGTAAATGAGCGAACTCGTTTCACTGGCACGAACGAAGGTGGTGTCCTCGAACGCTGCCGCAAAGGTCTGCTGCGTGCGCGTCGCCGCCGATACCAACGCGGTGCAAGGGCCGTAGGCGCCGAGCGAGGATTCATCTAAGGCCCAACTCCGCAGTTCGTCGCACTGCTGGCGACCTCGCGGGGTCAGGACGCGGTGGAAATCATCGCTGTTCGGCGCGGCGGGCGCCGCTTCGGCGTGGCGCACAATCGTCAAATATCGCATAGAAACTTTCTGAAGTCGGTGGTGCAACGCCCCACACGGGTTTAGCGTGGTCGCATGGGTATTTCGCTTTCCTATTTCCAGTCAATCATTCTCGGCATCATCCAGGGCGTCACCGAGCTGTTCCCGGTGTCGAGTCTCGGCCACAGTGTCCTGATCCCCGCCCTCTTCGGGTGGCACAATCTCGTCAGTTCGCAATCGGCCACCCAGTCGTTCTTCGTGACGTTCCTCATCGGCTTGCACTTTGGCACCGCCGTCGGCCTCTTCGTCTTCTACCGTCAGCGCTGGCTAAACATGTTCCGGGCCTTCGTGGCGCAGGTAACCCAGGCCCGCACGAACGGCCTCGCCACCCTGTGGCGCCTCAACGCCCCTGGCCTTGACCCCGAGTACCGCCTGCTGGGCCTTCTCGTCGTCGGCACTATTCCCGTCGCCATCATTGGACTCGTACTCGAGAAGCCGCTGCGCGAACTCTTCGCCAAGCCCGAGGCGGCCGCTATCTTCCTCGCCCTGAATGGCGTGGTCTTGCTGGCCGGCGAGCGCCTCAAGCGCGAGCAGGGGCGACACGCCCGCTACGAGACCCTCGACCAGCTCTCGCCCCGCGCCGTAGTCCGCATCGGCTTTGCCCAGTCACTCTCACTCTTCGCGGGCATCTCGCGCAGCGGTGTCTCGATGGTGGCCGGTATGGTCAACGGCCTCGCCACTGAAGAGTCGGCCAATTTTGCCTTCTTGCTGGGTACGCCCGTCATTTTGATCGCCGCCCTCTACAAGTTGCCCACGCTCTTCGGTGCGGCCGGAAACGGCGTGCGGATGCAGACGTTGGTGGGTGCGCTCTTCGCCGCCGTCGCCGCCTATATCTCCGTGGCCTTCTTGACCAAGTGGTTCGCCACGAAGAACCTGCGGCCCTTCGCGATCTACTGCCTCGTCGCCGGCGTGTTGTGCGCGGTGCGGTTCCTCTAGTCGGCCAGAACGCGGCGACCGGTAATAGCCCGACTCAGGGTCAGGTCGTCGGCGAACTCTAAGTCGCCACCAACGGGGAGACCGTTGGCCGGCTGGGAGACCACGAGGTCCGGGATCTGCAGCAAGCGACTCAGATACATCGCCGTGGCGTCACCTTCGAGGTTGGCGTTGAAGCAGAGAATGACTTCCTTGACCGGCCCGTGCAGGCGCTTGATCAGCTCCTGAATACGCAGCCGGTCGGGCGTCACGCCCTCGAGCGGATTGAGCAGTCCGTGAAGCACGTGGTACGTGCCGTTGAAGGCGCGCGAGCGTTCCACCGCCACCACGTCTGGCGGGCTCTCCACCACGCAAATCACACTCTGGTCGCGGCGGTCGTCACTGCACAGTGGGCACAGACCACCGGCTTCGGCGAAGTTGCAGCACTGCTCGCAGAAGGCCAGGTTGGCCTTCATGTCTTCGAGGGCGGTGCTCAACCGACTGACGTCTTCCGCCGGCTGGCGCATTAGCCAAAACGCGATGCGCTGCGCGGACTTCGGACCGACGCCGGGAAAACGACCAAGCTCGTCAACGACCGTTTGCAGTGACGGTGGGTAACTCATGAAATTTCGGTGGCCCCGGGGAACATTTCCGTGATGAGGTGCTCGGAAACCGAGGTCACCTTCTGAACCGTTCCGGCGTCTTCTTCAACTTCGTCGTACTCTTCGACATCCTGGACCGTCGGACGCGGTGCCAACGGCGCCACGGCTGAGGCCGGTGCCGGCGCACTGGCCTGCCCCTGATCGAGCACCCAGCGCAGCGTCATTGAGGTCTTGAACTCGTGGTCGAGGGCGCCCTTGACGCCGGGCGAAATCTCTTCGGCCTGCTTGCGCACTTCGTCGTCAAGCACGGCCAGCGTGATGGTGTTCTGTTCGAATCCAATAATTCGAGCAGCCTTGAGCAGCATCTGTGCGCCCCGAGAAGTCCGGGGAATCACGTTGTGCACGAAGCGCTGGCGCACGTCATCGAGCGAGAGTGCTGCGCCACCGGCCGGTGCCGATGCCGGAGTTGGTGTGGGCGCCGGTGCCGGAGTCGGTGCGGGTGCGGGTGCCGATACCGGTGGCGTTGCCGCCGCTGGCGCAGGCGTGGGTGTCGCCACAGGAGCGGCCGGTGCGGGAGCAGCCGACGCACCAATGGGTCGAAGGACCGGGGCTGGTGGTGGCGTGGGTGCGGGTGGCGGGGCGACGGGCGTGCGCTCGAGGCGCGTCAGTCGTTCATCGAGCGCGTCAATCGAGTGGTCGAGATCGGGACGAACAAGACGCACCATCGCGATTTCCAAAATGACGGTCTTGTCGGGAGCACTCTTCATCTCGCGCATGCTGCGCCCAACGGTCTCGAGGGTGCGCACCGTGCGCGCAAGGCCGTAGGACTGACCCCACGCGGCGAGACGCTCGCGGTCCTCACCCGTGACGTCGGCGACGTCGGGCGCGACCTGAAGCAAGAACGCTTGACGCACTTCTGCCGCAAAGGTTTCGGCCAGCTGCTCGGGGTCCCAGCCGTCCTGGGCCAAGGCCGCCAGCGCCTGCAGGGCGGCGGCGGCGTCACTCGTCGCAAGTGCCGTCAGCAAGCCCGCGAAGTCGGGGGTGACGGTGTCTGAGGCACCAGTCGCCAGCAACTGGTCGAGGGCACTCAGGGCGTCGCGGGCGGAGCCGCGGCCCAAGCGAACAGCCGTGTCGATTAGTTCATCGGTCGCGGTCAGGCCGGCCGCTCCCTGCACGTCGTGCAGCAGCGTGTTGAGCGTGTCACCCGCCAGTAGCCGGAACTCGAGGTGCTGGGTGCGTGAGCGAATGGTGGGCAGTACCTTGTGGGGGTCGGTGGTGGCCAGGACGAAGACCACGTGGGCCGGCGGCTCCTCCAGCGTCTTCAGCAATGCGGCCGAGGCCGCCTTGGTTAGCTGGTGGACTTCGTCGAAGATGTAGACCTTCCAGCGGCCCGGAGTGCCATGCCACGCACCCGACGTGATTTCACGAATGTCCTCCACACCATTATTGGATGCGGCGTCCAATTCGGTGACGTCAAGCGACGATCCCTTGGTGATGGCCACGCAACTGGCGCAGATATTGCAGGCGTCGCCCTCGCTCGGCTGCTCGCAGTTCAGTGCCTTGGCGAGAATGCGGGCCGTGGTGGTCTTACCGGTGCCGCGGGGACCCGAGAAGAGATAGGCGTGGTTCACGCGGTTGTTGGCGACGGCGCCTTGCAGGGCGCGCACCACGTGTTCTTGACCGCGCAGCTCGGCGAAACGGCCGGGTCGGAAGCGACGATAGAGCGACGTGACGCCCTCAAGAGAAGTCGGCACCTGCGCAGTTGAATCCATACGCCAATGCTAACGGTGGCATGAGACGCCGAGGTTCAAAGCGGTGGCCAGGCTGACCGTGGCACCCGAACAACCCGCTGAGGGCTGCTGGCTTCCGCCCCTGACCCGGTTCACGAGAGTCCGTCGCACGGGACCCGACCACCGCTTTGAACATCGGCAAATCAAGGTTACAAGAAGTCCGCCTCGCCGCGTCGGGTAGCCTAGAAAGCCGGTACGAGTCGCGAGACCCGTATTGATTCGGAGGAGTGCGAGAGCGGCCGAATCGGCACGCTTGGAAAGCGTGTGAAGGGCAACCTTCCGTGGGTTCGAATCCCACCTCCTCCGCCGCTCGCCTGGGTGGCCACGCAACTCACTCCCAATTCTGAAGTCGGGGCACTAAGTGGGTCGCTTTCAATGGCTGAAAGTTCAGATTGTGGCGATGTCACACCTGCGTGCGACACTTCGTGCGTGACAGACACTCCTGACGCCATTCTTGACGCGCTCCGGCAACTTACGGGGAACACTGAGGTCACATTTCATGATGGACAACGTGAAGCAATTGAAGCACTTGTTTACGATCGCGCTCGACTGCTATTGGTGCAGCGAACTGGTTGGGGCAAAAGTGCCGTCTATTTCGTTGCAACCCACCTTCTCCGCAAAGAGGGCCTTGGGCCAACTCTCCTCATCTCCCCACTGCTGGTACTCATGCGAAATCAGATCGCCGCTGCCGAACGTCTCGGTCTCCGTACCTTCACAATTAATTCTGACTCCGATGCAACGGTGGATGAGCTCCTTTCGTTGATTGATAGTGACGAAGTGGACTTACTAGTCGTCTCACCCGAACGTCTGGCGAATCCGGAATTCGCAAATAAGGTCATGCCCGTTATCGGACGACGACCAGGCCTCACGGTGGTGGATGAAGTGCATTGCATTTCTGACTGGGGACACGACTTTCGACCCGACTACCGGCGGATTGGCAACATGCTGTCATCGTTTCCGGAGGGGCTCCCCATTCTCGGTTGCACCGCAACTGCAAATCAGCGTGTTGTTCAGGATGCGCGCGAGCAACTCGGCCATTCATCCGTGGTCCAGCGAGGACCGCTCGCACGGGCGGGCCTTTCGTTGGGCTCGCTTGAGCTTTCCCAACAATCCGATCGGCTGGCGTGGATGGCCGAAAATCTTTCGAATCTGCCAGGGTCTGGCATTGTGTACTGCCTGACAATTCGAGACGTCGAAATCGTTGCTGCGTGGCTTCAATCAGAAGGACTCGATGCTCGGCCATATCACGCGAATCTCACCGTTGACTGGAAGCTTGAGTCGGAACGCATGCTTCTAGACGGAAGTCTCAAAATCTTGGTTGCCACGACGGCCTTGGGTATGGGATACGACAACCCAGCTATCGGCTTCGTCGTCCACTATCAGTCGCCCGGATCAGTGGTGCACTACTACCAGCAGGTTGGACGTGCCGGTCGTGCGCTTTCAAACTCGAAGGGAGTTCTGCTCCGCGGAGCTGAAGATGACGGCATCGTCTCTTGGTTCATTGACTCAGCCTTCCCAAGCGAGGAAGAAATTCAAACGGTGCTCCGCGTACTCAATGCAGCCGAAGGGCCACTGAGTATTTATGCCATTGAAGCTCACGTTAACCTCAAGCACGGCGTCCTCGAAAACGTTCTCAAACAGCTCGATGTGGCGGGCGCAATTCGTCGGGTGCGTGGTCAAACGTACGAACGAACTCTTGCGACGTGGGAATACCCGAAGGAACACGTTGCCGAACTGAATCGCCTTCGCAAAGAAGAGCTCGCACAAATGCGTGCCTACGCTGCATTTGACGGCTGCCGCATGGCCTTTCTGGCAGCAGCGTTAGATGACGAATCGATTGGTGACTGCGGTATCTGTGACAACTGCCAGCAGCTCCCGCTGCCATCCGAACTTGACTCAAACGCAGTCCAGCGAGCACAACGCTTCTTGAGCGGACAGTTTGGGAAGATCAAACCACGCAAGAAGGTGCCATCAGGAGGTTTGATTGCTGAAGTTGATCAGCTCGCCCCTGGCCGTTTCCTCACTGTCTGGGGTTCCGAGGATTTGGGCAAATTAGTGCAGCGCGGAAAACAAGAAGACGGGTATTTTGACGACCGACTGGTCGATGCGATGGTTACGATGATTCGCGACTGGTCACCTACACCTGCAACAGCTGCGCTTACCTTTGTTCCCAGTGAGCGCCACCCAACGCTTGTTAGCGACTTTGCCCGAAGGCTCGCGAATGCCTTAGGCATTCCGCTGCTTGACATCGTTTCGAAACTTCGACCAACTGCACCGCAGAAGACTATGTCGAACAGTTACCACCAATACCGCAATGTGAGTGGGGCCTTCGCAGTGACGACCTCAGCGCTCGCGCCTCTAGAGTTGGGACCAGTGCTACTTCTTGACGATATTGTCGATTCTGGCTGGACAATGGCTGAAATCGGACGCCTCCTGCTGCAATCCGGGTTCCCCGTTGTATACCCAGTGGCGCTCGCGAGTTCTGCATCATGACGAGATCACCCGAATCGCTGGCGTTGGCGTTACTGACCAACAGGGTGGTCGATGTTGGTGTCAAACCATTCACCGCTCGAGAATTCTTCCGTACGTTCGCTTCTCTGCACGACCTCGATGGCATCCTCGAGTTGAGCCCTGATGGCATTGCCACCAAGTTCTTGGTTGCCCCTGACGCCGCACAGCGCATCGTCGAGCTGCTGGCGGCGAGCCGAGCGTTCGCATTCGAGCTTGAGCGGCTTGAAGAATCTGGCGTCCACTTGCTGACACAACTGGACGACGATTTCCCGGACCGCCTACGAACGGTGCTCGGTGATCAGTGCCCCGCAGCGCTCCTTATTGCCGGTCCGGTTGATTGGCTTTCCATGCCCAGTGTCGGCATCGTGGGATCGCGCTCCATTTCAGACAGTGACGTTGAAGTCGCGCGCCGCATCGCTGGCGTCGCCGTTGAGGCAGGGTTCGGCGTGACGAGTGGACTCGCCAAAGGCATCGATCAAACGGCCATGGCAGCGGGCCTCGACTTTCAAGGTCGCGTGTGCGGGTTCCCGTCAGAGGGTGTCAACATCGTCGCTCGGCGAAGTGACGTGCGGGCCGCAGTGCACGATGACGCGCTGGCACTGGCCAGCCCCTTTGGGCCCAATGCCCCGTTTTCGGTAGGCAACGCGATGGCAAGAAACAAGTTGATCTACGGTGCCTGCGATGTCACCGTTGTAGTCCGAAGTGACAAGGACAAGGGTGGCACATGGGCAGGCGCTACTGAAGCTCTCGAACGTGGGTACGGTCGCGTTGCAGTCTGGATGGGAGCGGACGCAGGACCGGGCAACGCGGCGCTCGTTGCCCGAGGCGCAACCCCAATTACCGATCTTGACGACTGCTCGTGGCTTAATCCTGCGAAAACCGCTGAGCCGGTACCCGTACTTTGGCCATTTGAAACGCCACGGCTCTTCTAGTCCGCCGCTGCATTCATCGAGTTGGTCTCGAAAGCTTTCGCAATCCTCACACAGTCATCGGCGAACTCTGCTCTACTCAATGGTGTGCATTCGCACGTCAAAGGAGACCCCATGTCAGATTCCCCCGCCACCGACCACGACCAGGCCCACCATCTTTTTGACGAAGCCAGTGCCGCCCACGCGGCATCAGAGCACGAGACCGCGATCGCCAAGGCCGAAGAAGCGCTGGAGCTGTTCTGGGAAGTTGACGAGCCCTGCCACGGTATTTCCGAGTCACTCTCGCTCCTGGGCCTCGCCTACGAAGCCACCGGTGACGTCGACGCCGCCCGTGACGTCCGCTTCAACAACTTGATGAACTTCGTCGGTGACAGCGACTACGACGAAGTCACGGCCCTCATGGACGTGGCCCGTCAGCACGAGGTTGACGGCGACCTCATGGGCCGTCGCATTCACTGGCTCGCCGCCGCGGGCGTCAGCCTCCAGCTGGCCGCCGATGACGAAGAGGACACCGCCAAGTTCCTCGAGCTCGCCGGACTGTGCATGAGCGAGGCCGACCGCTACGAGCACGACGTGCTGGTCGAGGACTTCATCGAAGTCGTCGACGGAGAAGAAGTCGCTACCGAGGCCTAACGCCGGGCCGCGAAGAAGGCCCGCAGCAGCGCCTGTGATGGTGCCGCAAGGACGTCATAGGTAACGCTGGCTTCGTGCAGGAGCCGGGGGTCCGCGAGCAGGTTGTAGCGCGACCCCACGGCCCCGGTCTTTTCTTCCATCGCTCCAATGACCACCCGGCCCACGCGAGCGTTCAGGAGCGCGCCGGCGCACATCACGCACGGCTCGAGGGTGACGTAGACCGTCGCCCCATCGAGACGATGACGGCCGAGACGCGTCGCCGCCGCGCGCAGGGCCACGATTTCGGCGTGCGCGGTGGGATCAGCGTCAAGTTCACGGCGATTTTCACCGACGGCCAGCACCTCGCCGTCAAGCACAACAACGCAACCGACGGGCACGTCGTCGTGGGCGGCGGCGGCCTCCGCGGCGGTGAGCGCTTGGGCCATAAACGCTTCGTCGGGTGTCGTCATACCCCAAGCCTACGAGGGGAAAGGCGGCCCCCAGAAGCCCCCCGAAAGTTCGTTATAGACTTGTCGACGGAGGAGTGCGAGAGCGGCCGAATCGGGCAGTCTCGAAAACTGCTGTGTCTACGGGCACCGTGGGTTCAAATCCCACCTCCTCCGCCAGGCGGAAAACGAGTGACTTCGGTCACTCGTTTTTTGCTTTTCGGGACACCCGTGAGCGGCCGGCGGTACGCTGGAGACACCGTCGTTTCTTCTCTAAGGGAGTTCATCATGGTGTCATCAGTTGACGCAACCATCGGCACAGAGCGCAAAGTAGTCACCGCCATTCCTGGCCCTAAGTCCCAGGCCATGCACGCCCGTCGCAAGACCGTCGTGAGTGCCGGTGTCACCAACGGCTACCCCGTCTACATCGACCGCGCCGCCGGCGCCATCTTGCTCGACATCGACGGCAACCAGATCCTCGACCTCGGATCAGGCATCGCCGTGACCAGCATTGGCCACGCCGTCCCCGAGCTCATCGCCGCCGTGAATGAGCAGGTCGCGGCCTTCACCCACACCTGCTTCATGGTCACCCCCTACGAGAGCTACGTCAAGGTCTGCGAAGAGCTCGCCGCCCTGACCCCCGGCACCCACGAAAAGCGCACCGCCCTCTTCAACTCCGGTGCTGAAGCAGTGGAGAACGCCGTCAAGATTGCTCGCCACGCCACCAAGCGCCAGGCCGTGGTCGTCTTCGACCACGCCTACCACGGTCGCACCAACTTGACCATGGCCCTTACCGCCAAGAACATGCCCTACCGCGACGGCTTTGGCCCCTTTGCCCCCGAGGTCTACCGCGTCCCCATGAGCTACCCCTTCCACGACGGCCTGAGTGGCGCCGAGGCCGCCGCGGTGGCCATCAAGCAGATCGAAACCCAGGTCGGTGCCAAGAACGTCGCCGCCGTGTTGATCGAGCCCATTCAGGGCGAGGGTGGCTTCATCGTGCCCGCCGAAGGTTTCTTGCCGGCCCTGTCCAAGTGGACGACGGACAACGGCGTCGTGTTCATTGCCGACGAAATCCAGAGTGGCTTCGGCCGCACGGGTAAGTGGTTCGCCTGCGACCACGAAGGCGTCGTGCCCGACATGGTCACCACCGCCAAGGGTCTCGCCGGCGGCATGCCGTTGGCCGGTGTGACCGGTCGCGCCGACCTGATGGACGCCGTCCACGAGGGTGGGCTGGGTGGCACCTACGGCGGTAACCCGGTCGCCGCCGCGGCCGCGCTCGCGAGCATCAACGTGATGCGCGACCGCAATCTGCTGGCCCGCGCTACTGAGCTCGAAGGCATCATCACGAGCTACCTGACCGACCTCGCCAAGGACGTCACCATCATTGGTGAGGTTCGTGGACGTGGCGCCATGATTGCCATGGAGCTCGTTGAGCCCGGCACCAAGACGCCCAACGCCGCAGCCGCCAAGGCCATCGTGAAGTACTGCAACGACCGTGGCGTGATTGCCCTGGCGTGCGGTACCTACGGCAACGTCATTCGCCTGCTGCCCCCGCTGGTCATCACCGACGAGCAGATCGCCGACGGACTCAGCGTCATCGGCGAGGCCGTTCGCTCGCTCTAACTCACACAGGACATCGTCGACACCGCGGTCGTCGACGCCTTCGATAGAGCTGCCCGCAGCGTTGTCAGTGGCAACGCCACGGCGACGGTGCGGCTCACACTGGTCGGGGCCACAATCATCGCCACGACCTGCCCGTGATCGAGAACGGGGGCCCCGATGGCCGTCGGCGTGACCGACGTGGCCACCATGGCGACGGTCCTCGTGAAGAGGCCACCGGAGTAAATGCTGCGACTGGGTGTGGCGAGCAGGCCACCGAAGAGACCGGGCGACGCGGTCTGGTTTCCTGCGCCACTCGCAATCACGCTGACCGGCGCCGCTACCGGTGGCTCGTTCGTTGCCAGCGAGAGCGGCGCAACCCCGAGTGACGACACTCGCAGCACCGCCACGTCACTTTGGGGATCAAACCAGACGGCACTAGCCACGTGTCCGTTCACCAGGAGCTGGTGATACCCGGCCACCGCACTGGCTGTCGTCACGACTTCATTCGGACCAACCGCGAAACCTGACGAACTCGTCGGGGTGGCGCATCCTCCCGAGGCCGCAATCGAAACCACGCCGGACTGCGACGTCGTCGTCGCAGGCGCGGTGACGACCAAGTGGGTCAGCGAGGAGAAGTTGCCACTGCCAATGCGGCTAAAGATATTCGGGAGGTGCGCCGAACTGAGCAGTGCCTGAAGTGATCCGACCGCGGCGGGCGGCGTCGGCAACACGCGTTGAAGGTTCGTCAGGACCATTGAGCCGTTGATTTCCGAGGCCACCCCACCAATGCTCACGACCGAGAAGACGGTGGCCACGAGCCAGAGCAGCACCAGGGTTCCCGTGACTGAGACGGCGGCACCAATCAGCGAATCCAGCACGCGCAGCGCCGCCAGCGGCAGCGCTTTGGCCAGCCGACGCCCTAAAAAGCGGCCCAGCGTGCCACCGAGCACCAGCGCCACCACCATGATGCCCACGGCCGCCACTGGTCGCCAGTGGCTGTGCACGAGGGTGGTGGCCCAGCGAGGTCCGTAGGTGACGCCAACGAAAAAGCCGACGAGTCGGCCGATGAGTGCGCCCAGTTGCCCGAGGGCGCCCACACGCCAGCCGCGCCACGCGGCGGCGGCCACCAGAAAGAGAATGACGTAATCAATCCAGCGCACCTAGCCACGGTAGACCACCACCAGTCCCGTGCGGCGGGAGCACTACGATTGGCTTCGTCCGCTGGCGCTCAAAGGGTCTCTCGATGCCACACTCCACTCCGACTTCGCGTTGGCTCGCTCGAGCCTTCAGCGTGCTCGTGGCCGGTGTCCTGCTCGCCGCCTGCGGCACCGCGCACCCCAGCGCCACGGCGACCGGTGTGCCGGCCCAGAGCATCACGCTCCCCCTGCAGGTTGCGGCCTGTGCCACCACTCACTGCTTCGTCGCCGGCGCGTCGCTGTCAGGTACTGGACCCACCACTGAGGCGGAGCGAGAGACCACCGCAGGGCAGTGGGTGTCCGTTTCGACTCCCGCACTTACCTCGGGATCACTCCAGTCGGCCAGCTGCAACGACTCGACGTGCCTCGTCGGCGGCATCAGTGGCCAGAGCGACCTGCTGTGGAAGTACAGCCCCGTCACTTCGTCCTTCACCGCCGCAACACCCGCAACTCTGCACCCCGGCACGGGCGTCGTGGCCACCGCCTGTGCACCGACCACCTGCTTCTACGTCGACCGCACTATGGGCAACATCTACCAACTCGTGTCACTCGCCTCGCCGGCCGTGGCGCACGACATCCCCGTGAGTGCGAGTGACCAGCTCACGGCGCTGAGCTGCCCCACCGCCTCAACCTGCTGGGTCGGCCTGAGCGGCAAGCTGGGCGTTCTTGAAAAGACCGTTGATGGGGGCCTCGCCTGGACGGCAACGCCCACCAGCGCCACCTCGATCACCGGACTGTTTTGCACCACGGCCACCTGTGTCATGCTGGCCCACGGTGCCTCATCGGTCTCCACGACCAGTTCCACCACAACGACTGCTGCGACTACGGGCACTACGGGCGCCACGGCGCCCGCGCCAACCAACGTCAGCACCGCCGTGCCCGTCGCCGCGGCGCTGGGCTGTCTCACCGCGACCCAGTGCGCCGTCGTGGGCGCCACGACCGCTTCTCCCGCCGGTGGCGCCGCGACCTGGTGGACGCCGAGCGGCACCCGCATGGTCTCCCTCACCTACGTCCCCACCGGCCTGACCGCGGTGGGCTGTGGCACCACGCAGTGCGTGGCCGTGGGTCCCACCACCATCGTCACGCTTCGCCCCTAGGCCCCGACTGTGGGAAACTAGAGCCGTGAGTATCGATTCCCCCACCAGCGTCCCCGCCGGCTGGTATCCCGACCCCTCGGGAGCCCCGCAGTGGCGTGTGTGGAATGGACGGGACTGGTCCACCGTCACCAAGCGCTTTGACAGTCACGCGCCGGTGCCGGCACCCCCGGTGGCGTCAACCACCCTCGACGCGATCTACTGGCTCCGCGTGCTCGGCGTGCCGACGTTCTTCAGTGGGCTGGCGCTGCTCCTCGGTACCTTCGCCCACTGGCCCGGCACCGCCCACCCCACCTCGTCAACCTGGGCCGTCGTGAGCGGCACCCTCGCTATCGGTCTGCTCGCCTTCGCCACCATCCTCGGTGCGACCGCGGTGCGAGCCCTCCAGGGGTACTGGTCGCTCGACGCCTTTCTTCCCGGCATCAATCTGCTGTCGGTCAACGTGCTGGCTCGCCGCACACTAGGCATGGCGACATTTGGTCCACCACCCTTGGTCGAGGCCCTGGTCGTGGTGGTCGCTTGCGTGGGCTTCCATGACCCCCTCGTGCCGCTCCTGCTTCTGGGATCAATGGCCCGCAGTTACCTGCTGCGCCTGCGCTTCGTGCACGAGGCGCTGTCGGAGCGGGCCCGATGACCTCGCCCTGGGGACCGCTGGCCGGCCTGATCGGCGAATGGGTCTCGGACGAGGACGGCCTCGACGTCTCGTTCCACTCCGACAAGGGCAAGGTGGGCGAGACCCGCTACCGCGAGGAAACGAGCTTCGCCCCCTACGGCCCAGTGACCGTTGGTGGCCAGACCCTCTACGGCCTCGACTACCGCACCACGACGTGGCGCGCCGGAGATGAGGAGCCGTTCCACCGTGAAGTCGGCTACTGGATGTGGGACGAAGCGAACAAGCAAGTGATGCGCTGCTTCATCGTGCCCCACGCCACCACCCTGATGGCCGGCGGCACTGTTGAGGCCGACGCCACGACGTTCAAACTCTCGTCGGCTCTGGGGTCCAACACCTACGGCATCTTGTCGAACCAGTATCTCGACGCTCTGGCCAAGACCACGAGTTACGACGTCACCATCACTATCGACGGCGACACCTTCTCCTACGACCAGACGACGGTTGTGGCGTACCAGCGACATCCCACGGTGATCTTGCACACCGACCGCAACACCCTGCGGCGTCGCTAACTACTTCTTGCGGCGCGTCTTGACGACGAAGACGTAAAAGCACATCACGGCCACGGGCACCAGCACCACCACCACGCGGGCCGCCGGCAACACCGCGCCACGGTGGGGATTACTCACCAGGGCCCAGATCATGCCCGCATCGCCTTCACGTCACGCACCAGGGCCTCAAGCTGGCTCACGATGTCGGAGATGGCCTGGTCCTGGGCTTCCAGGTGCTTCTGGATCTGTTCGGCCTCAGTGAGCACCGCCTCAGCGTCGCGGTAGGTGTCCTCGGCGCGCTTGTCGGCAGTGGCCGCCTGGATGTTCTGGCCCACGATAATGATGGGCAGGAGCACCAGCTGCAGGAAACTACTGGAGAGCCACACGACGACGTAGTAGGTGCCTTGGTGAATCGCCGACGGCAGTGCCAAGAGGGCCAACAGGGTGAACAGGTAGGCGGCCCACATGGTGCCCACGACCAGCGTGACCTTCAGGCCGACCTTGGCGTTGAACCGCGTCAGCACATTGTTCGAGTGAGCCGCGCGGACGTCACTGGTCTTTACCGGTGCCGAGGCGCGCAGCTCCTCGATCCGAGGGTGGCGAACGTAGTCAAACAGTTTGGACATACCGGTAGTTTCTCACGAACCCGGCAGGCCGACCGTCTTTAGTAGGCCGATTCCGTCCACTTGACGAACTTGACCAACGCGGCCGAAGGCTTCGACGACGTCACGGGGCCGGAGAAGCCCAGGAAGATGTAGGGACCGGCAACCCAGGCGTCCAGTCGAACGGCGCCCATGGCGCTCGTCGAGCCCAGACCGTCCTGCTTACCGTTGCCGAAGTCGAGGTAGTCAGTCGTGCCGCCCACCGGGGTGGCGTTCATCACACCAGCACCGGCCTGCTGGACCATGTAGTTCATGTAGGCCTGGGCCAGTGCGTGGGTGTTGGCGGTGCCCTTGACCTTCGCGGCGGCGGCCAGCTTGGTCACGTCGGCGGGGCTCACGCAGCCGACCACCAGAGCCTTGGCGCCGAAGTCAATCGTGGTACCGAGTGCGTTGGCCGCGTCCTTCGACGGGTTGGCGTAGTTGTAGGGGGTGACCACGGGGCCGGTGGCGCCAGTGAAGCCATCCGCCTTGACCTGCGCCAGGGTGATCGACGAGCACGTGGCCGTCATCGCCGCCTGGGCGGTCGAACTGGTGACGGTCAACGCGAGCGGTGACAGGGCCACAACGGACAAGAGTGAGAGAGCAATACGACGCATGGCGTCCTCCTTTAGACACGAACTACTGTGCTGCCACGCTACGGCGACGGCCACCATCACCGTCTCGTTTGGAGATAAAAATTCGCTAAAGACCGAGCGGTCCCCGCGACCTACTTGACGAGGTCGGGGGCCGTCTCCATGCCCTTGTTCCAGACGGAACGGGCAATGATCTTGGTCTTGTCGGCGCGTGACGCGTACTTCTGGGCGATGTCGCGCGACTCCTCGAGCAGACCTTCGCTGAGCAGCGTCGGGTTGAGGCCCAGGGCCACGAACTTGTCGCGGCTGACGTTGAGGTCGTTCTCGGCCGCTTCCTTGCGGGGGTTGGGCAGGTTGGCGACTTCGACACCGGTGAGGCGGGAAATCAGCTCGGCCAGCTCGCGCACGCGGTAGGTCTCGGTGACCTGGTTGAAGACCTTGACCTGCTCGCCCGCCTGTGGTGGGTTTTCCAGCGCGATCTGGATGCAACGTACCGTGTCACGAATGTGGATGAAGGCGCGCGTCTGGCCGCCGGTGCCGTGCACCGTCAGGGGGTGACCAATGGCCGCCTGCATGAGGAAGCGGTTCAAGACGGTGCCGTAGTCGCCGTCGTAGTCGAAGCGGTTGATGAGACGCTCGTCGAGGGCGGTCTGCGGGGTCTGGGTGCCCCAAACGATGCCCTGGTGGA
>DAIQPT010000060.1:0-4748 GCA_036787185.1 Acidimicrobiales bacterium
ATTCGCCTTTGCATTCCCTCGTCACCGTGGTGTAACGTAGAAGTCCTGCCCTAAAGGCGGGAACAACAGATCTGCTTGATTGCCCGAAAGGGAACGTCAAGCGAAAAAAGTCGAGCGCTCCGTTCGGGTTTTTTACCTGAACGGAGCGTCTGCGTGTCGGACTATCCGATACACAGCGAATGAAGAAAGAGGCAAACGTGGCGACCAAAGCGATCGTCGGCGAGAAGGTGGGCATGACCCAGGTCTGGGATGACCAAAATCGCGCTATCCCAGTAACCGTTGTTAAGGTCAGTCCAGCTCGCGTCGTCCAAGTAAAGACGCCGGAGAAGGAGGGCTACTCAGCCCTGCAGGTCACTTGGGGTACTCGTCGTACCTCGACGTTGACGCAGCCTGAGCTCGGCCACTTCGACAAGGCGGGCGTAACGCCTGGTAAGAAGCTCGTGGAATTGCGTCTTGACGACGTCTCGGCCTACACCGTAGGTCAGGAGATCGCTGGCGACGTGTTCGAAAAGGGCGAGATGATTGACGCCACTGCGGTCAGCAAGGGTAAGGGTTTCGCTGGTGGTATGAAGCGTCACAACTTTGCTGGTCAGGGTGCCGCTCACGGTAACCACAAGCACCACCGTGCACCTGGTTCCATTGGCGCTTGCTCGACCCCCGGTCGCGTTTTCAAGGGCACCAAGATGGCCGGTCGTCTCGGTGGCGGTCAGGTGACCACCACGAACCTGGAAGTTATTGGCGTTGACGTTGAGCGCAACCTCGTTCTCGTGAAGGGTGCCGTTCCCGGTCCTCGCGGTGGCGTGGTCGTGCTGCGCACGTCGGTGAAGAACCCGATGAAGGCTGGAGGTGCTCGATGAGCGACGTCTTTACTCTCCGTGGTCCGGTCAAGAAGGAGCGCGCTCCGTACAAGACCTACACCGCTGCTCGTAAGTCAGTGACCGGCGCCGACCTCGGCACCGTCACCCTCGAACCCTCGATCTTCGGCCTCGAGCCGAACGTCACGGTCATGCACCAGGTCGTCAAGGCCCAGCTCGCCGCCAAGCGCGCCGGTACGCAGTCGACGAAGACCCGTAAGCAGGTCTCCGGTGGTGGCAAGAAGCCTTTCGCTCAGAAGGGTACCGGCGGTGCCCGTCAGGGTACGATCCGTGCACCTCACTACCCAGGTGGTGGTGTGGCCCTCGGACCAAAGCCGCGTAAGTACGACCAGAAGACGCCCAAGAAGATGATTCGCTTGGCGCTCTACTCGGCCCTCTCGGACCGTGCGTCGGAATCACACGTTTTGCTCGTCGACAGCTTCGCTGCCTGGAGCACGCCGAAGACCAAGGACGCGATTTCCACGTTGAACGCGCTGGGCCTCGAAGGCAAGATTCTTGTTGTTATCGGTCGTGAGGACTCAGTGGCCTACCACTCGTTCCGCAACCTCGAGAACGTCAAGACCATCGACGCTGGCGAACTCAACGCCTACGACGTCCTCAACTCGGACTGGGTGCTCTTCACTGACGCCACCCTGCCCGCCGCAAAGGAGAGCAACTAATGCGCGACGCCATGAGCGTGCTCATCCGTCCGGTCGTCTCTGAGAAGAGCACCGCCTTGATGGAAGCACACACCTACGTCTTCATCGTGGACCCTCGGGCCACGAAGATCGACGTGCGTAACGCCGTTGAGCAGGCCTTCAACGTGAAGGTCACCAACGTCAACACCCTCAACCGCAAGGGTAAGTCGACGCGCAACCGTCGCACCGGTGTCGTGGGCTCGCGCCCTGACACGAAGCGGGCCATCGTTACCCTCCGCGAGGGTGACTCGATCAACCTCTTTGAGAACTAAGGACTGCCATGGCACTGCGTCACCGCAAACCAACCAGCCCCGGTCGCCGTTTCCAGACCGTGTCGGACTTCGCCGAGATCACCTCGACGACGCCCGAGAAGTCGCTGCTCGAACCAAAGCCCAAGTCGGGTGGTCGTAACAACTACGGCCGCAAGACGTCACGTCACCGTGGTGGTGGTCACAAGCAGCAGTACCGCGTCATCGACTTCAAGCGCAACAAGGACGGCGTGCCGGCCAAGGTTGCGACCATTGAGTACGACCCGAACCGTACCTGCCGTATTGCGTTGCTGCACTACGCCGACGGTGAGAAGCGCTACATCCTCGCCCCGAACAACCTCAAGGTTGGCGACGTGGTCGAGTCGGGCCCCAAGGCCGACATCCGCAACGGCAACGCCCTGCCCATGCGTTTCATCCCCACCGGTTCGACGGTGCACAACGTTGAGTTGCGCCCCGGCGGCGGCGGCAAGATGGCCCGCAGTGCTGGCATGAGCGTCCAGCTCGTGGCCAAGGACGGCGGCTTCGCCACCCTGCGTCTGCCTTCGACCGAAATGCGCCGTGTGCCAATCGACTGCCGCGCCACGCTCGGCACCGTTGGTAACTCGGAGCACGAACTGATCAAGATCGGTAAGGCCGGTCGTAACCGCTGGAAGGGCGTGCGCCCGCAGACTCGTGGTGTTGCCATGAACCCAGTGGACCACCCACTTGGTGGTGGTGAAGGTAAGACCTCCGGTGGTCGTCACCCAGTGTCGCCATGGGGTCAGCCAGAAGGTCGTACCCGCTTGCCGAAGCCTTCGGACAAGCTCATTATTCGTCGTCGCCGCGGACGCGGTTCGCGGAGGTAGGTAGAACATGTCACGTAGTCTCAAAAAGGGCCCCTTCATTGACGCTCACCTTCTGAAGAAGGTTGACGCCATGAACGCCGCGAACGAGCGCAAGGTCATCAAGACCTGGTCGCGTCGTTCGACGATCATCCCCGACATGGTCGGCCACACCTTCGCCGTGCACGACGGTCGCCGTCACGTGCCGGTATTTGTCAACGAGTCCATGGTGGGACACAAGCTCGGTGAGTTCTCGCCGACGCGTACCTTCAAGTTCCACGCTGGCCAGGAAAAGACGGGACGTCGCTAATGACCGGACCTAAGACCAACGAACGCCCCGGAACCCGCGCTTCGGTGCAGGGCTTCCACATGTCGGCCTCCAAGGCCCGCGTGGTGCTGAACCTCATCCGTGGTGAGGACGTCAAGACCGCGAGCGAGATCCTGGCGGGCACCACCCGTGAGGCCGCTGGCGTCATCTTGAAGGTGCTGAACTCGGCTATCGCCAACGCCGTCAACAACGACGGCCAGGTTGCCGAAGAGCTCTACGTCTCGGCCGCCTACGCCGACGAGGGCATCACCATGAAGCGTTTCACGCCTCGTGCCCGTGGCCGCGCCGGTGCAATCCGCAAGCGCTCCTGCCACATCACCGTGATCGTGTCGCGTATGGACGAGAACCGTCTCGAACTGCTGCGTATCGCTCGTGCCGCTTCGGCCACGGCGAGCCGTGCCCGCCGTGTGGCGAGCTCGCGTCGCAAGGGTGAGCCCGTTCCTGCCGCGCAGTACGAAGTTGCTGACACCAGCACCGACGTCACTGACGTGACCACCACCGAGGTCGAAGAGACGACCGTCGAGACCACCGACGAGGTTGTCGCCGACGAGGTCGTTGCTGACGAGACCGCTACGGAAGAAGTAACCGCCGAGGAACACTCGGACGAGACGACTGAGGAGACCAACTAATGGGTCAGAAGGTAAATCCCTACGGTTTCCGCCTTGGCATTACGACGGACTGGAAGTCGCGCTGGTTCAAGGAGCGCGGCTACAAGGAACTCGTTATCGAGGACTGGAAGATCCGCGACTACCTGACCAAGCAGCTCGAGAGCGCTGCCGTCAGCCGTATCGAAATTGAGCGCAACTCGGACCGTATCCGCGTCGACATTCACACCGCCCGCCCGGGCATCGTGATCGGTCGTCGTGGTGCCGAGGCCGAGCGCCTCAAGAAGGACCTCGAGAAGATCACTGGTCAGAAGAACAAGATTTCTCTGAACATCCAGGAGATCAAGCAGCCCGAGCTCGACGCCGCACTGATTGCCCAGGGCATCTGCGACCAGCTCATTCGTCGCGTGGCGTTCCGCCGTGCGATGAAGCGTGGTATTCAGACCGTCCAGAAGGCCGGCGCACTGGGTGTTCGCATCCAGGCCTCGGGCCGTCTCGGTGGCGCTGAAATGTCACGTCGTGAGTCCTACCGCGAAGGCCGTGTGCCACTGCACACCCTGCGCGCCGACATTGACTACGGCTTCCGTGAGGCTCGCACCTCGACTGGCCGTATTGGTGTGAAGGTCTGGATCTACAAGGGCGACATCCTGCCCTACCAGTTGACCAACGACGAGAAGATTGTTCGCGAGGCCGCTCTGGCTGCCGGCGACGCTGCTCCCGTCGCCGCCGCGTCGGCCGCCCCGAAGGGTGTCGTTCGTGCCGGTGGAGGCCGTCGTCGCGTGGACGCTGACGCTGTCGTTGAAGAAGTCGTCGTCGAGGCCGTTGGCGTTGACGTCAACCCCGCCGACTTGCTGGCCGTGACCGAAGAGGTCGAGCGACAGATCAACGTCGAAGAGGACATTGAGCGTCGTACTGCTTCCGAGCACAACGACACGCCCCACTTCCGAAAGGACGCTGAGTAATCATGTTGATGCCCCGCAAGGTAAAGCACCGTAAGCAGCAGCGCGGTCGCATGACGGGTATGGCCAAGGGTGGCGTTGAAGTCACCTTCGGCGACTTCGGTATCCAGGCCCTCGAGGCCGGTTGGATCACCGCCCGTCAGATCGAAGCAGCTCGTATTGCGATGACCCGTCACGTGAAGCGTGGTGGAAAGGTCTGGATCCGCGTGTTCCC
>DAIQPT010000018.1:0-21401 GCA_036787185.1 Acidimicrobiales bacterium
GGTTCGTTCCCCGCGGGGACCTTGTTGACCGACGACGCCGTGGCGAGTGCTCGCGCCCTTCTCGGCGACGGCACCGGTGTGGTGTTCGTGGTTGGTCGCCCGAACGTTGCCGAGTCACCGGTCTTCGTCGAGCAGGCCATTGTTACCTTCGCTGCCGCCTTCCCCAACGCCACCTTCCTGCCGGCCCTGCGCCGCAGCAACGTTCGTGGCGCACTGGACATGGGCCTCAGTCCACGGCTCGCCCCGGGCCGCCGTCGCAGCGCCTCCAGCGGACGTCACACGTTGGCGCAGCTGGTCGCCATGCGCGCCGGTGAGCAGAAGGCCGTCCTCGCACTGGGTGACGTGCTGAACAACGTCGCCGATGACGTCCTCGCCACCGAGGCCCTGACGAACGCAAAGGTTGTCCTCGTCACCGGACACGGTGGCGCCACGCTCGAGTTCGCCGACGTCGTTCTCCCGGCCCACGTGCAGCACGAGCGCCTCGGCACCGTGACCAACATTGAAGGCCGCGTTACCGCAGTCGTGCCCAAGATTTCGGCCCCTGGTTCCGCATGGTCCGATGTGGCCATCGCCGCCGAGCTGGCCGAAGCCTGTGGTCAGCACCTCGGCTTCACCTCGGTGGAGCAGGTCGCCAAGACGATCGAAGAGACGACCGGCTACCCAGCCCTGTCAGTGCTGCACGACCAGGCCTTCGAAGGTGTGGTCGTTGGACTCAGCACCACACCAAAGCAGCGTGTGGCGATGGACCCCATTGCGTTCCCCGGCATTCGCTCGACGACTACGACGACTGCCGCCACCACTGCGGGCACCTTGTCGGACGTCGACGCCGACGACCTCGGCGAGCTGGGCACCTTCTCGATTGCCGATGCCGGTGTGCCAGCGGTCGACGCGCCGAGTGCTGACGGCTACGCCCTGCGCGTAGTCCTGGCACGGCGACTGTACGACCTCGGTGTGGCGATGCAGGGCTCGCCCGCACTGCTGCCGCTGGTGGAGCACACGACCCTTCGCGTGCACTCTCAGGACCTCAACCGATTGAGCTTTGTCGATGGCGACGCCGTGACGGTGACGTCCGCGAACGGTTCCTTCCCCGCCATCGTCACCGCTGACGACACCGTGATCTCGGGCACCATGGTGGTGCCGTTCGGCACGCGGACAATTTTCGGCGACAACGTGCAGCGGTTCCTCGTGGACACCAAGCACCTCAGCACCCAGGTGAGGTTGACCTCGCGATGATGTTCGGCACTGTTGACCCCATGTTGAGCAATGGCACCCCCGGTGTCATTTTGTTGATCGTCCTGTTGAAGGTGGTCATTGGTTTCGCCGTGGCTATGGCGGCCGTGATCATCATGGTCTGGTTTGAGCGCAAGGCCATCTCGGACATGCAGAGCCGCATCGGACCGCAGAAGTGGGGCCCCTTTGGTCTGCTCCAGACGCTGGCCGACGGCATCAAGCTGTTCTTCAAGGAAGACATCATTCCTCAAGAGGCCGACCGCTTCGTCTTCAAACTCGCGCCATACCTGGTGCTGTTGCCGGCGCTGGTGACCTTCGGTATCGTGCCCCTCGGTGGCACCGTGACCATCGCCGGGCACGCTATTGAACTCCAGGTTGCCAATCCGCCCATGGGCATCCTTCTCATGCTGGCGATGTCGGGCATCTCGGTCTACGGCGTAATGCTGGCCGGATGGTCGTCGGGCTCGAAGTACCCGATGATGTCATCGGTGCGCGCTAGTGCCCAGATGATCTCCTACGAAGCGGCACTCGGTATGTCGATTGTGACCGTGGTGCTGATCACCGGCTCGCTGTCCACGCACGACATCGTGAACTCGCAGGGCGGCGCCTTCTGGCACTGGAACCTGATTCGCCTCGGTTTCATTCCCTTCGCGATTTACCTCATCGCCATCACCGCCGAACTGAACCGTCCGCCGTTTGACGTCGTCGAGGCCGAGTCCGAACTCGTTGGTGGTTTCCACACCGAGTATTCCTCGCTGCGCTTCGCCCTGTTCTTCCTGTCGGAATACATGAACACCGTCACCCAGTCGGCGATCATTGTGACCCTCTTCTTCGGTGGCCCCGCGGGCTACGTGCCGAACATCCCGCACCTGCGGTGGGCCTTCCCGATTCTCTGGTTCGTGGCCAAGACGTGCATCTTTGCCTTCTGCTACATCTGGTTCCGCGCCTCGCTGCCACGTTTCCGGTACGACCAGGTCATGGAACTGGGCTGGAAGCGATTGATCCCTCTCAGCCTGGGCTGGATGCTCGTGGTCGCGGCCTTCCTGGTCTCGCGCAGCTGGGGGTTCGGCACGCTGTCGGCCGTTATCTTCGCGTCATCGTTGCTGTCACGTTCGTTCCAGATTGGTGACGCCCGTGACCAGAGCCCCGAATCGGTCCTGCCCACCGTGGCCCAGCGCCCGATTCCCGGTGCCGTCATTCGCGAACTGCTCGACGGCGAGGAGGAGATCTAATGGCCTCGTGGACTGATTTCTTTGGCGGCTTCAAACTGACGTTGCGTCACATCGGTCGCCCGAACGTGACGAACTCGTACCCCGAGGTCAAGCGTCCCAAGCAGCCTCGCCAGCACGGACGCCACGTCCTCAGCCGCTACGAAGACGGCATGGAGAAGTGCATCGGCTGTGAGCTCTGCGCCGGTGTCTGCCCCGTGGGCTGCATTTACGTGCGTGGACTCGACAACCCGGCCGACCACCCCGTCAGCCCGGGCGAACGGTACGGCTACGTCTACGAGATCAACTACCTTCGGTGCATTCACTGCGACCTGTGCGTCGAGGCCTGCCCGACGCAGGCGATCACCGAGTCGAAGCTCTTCGAGTTCTCCTTCACGAATCGAGCCGACGCCATCTACACCAAGCCCCAACTGCTGGTCGACGACAACGGCTTCCCACAGCGCCTGCCCTGGGAAGACTGGCGCGAGGGTGAGGCCGCAATGACCGGTGGCTGGATGCGCGCCACCGCGCCCGCGGGTGACGCCTCGTTTGAAGGCGTGGTCCAGTGGAGCGGCGACCTGGGTGCCGGCGTTCGCGCCCCCGAAGCCGGTCAGAGCGGGAACCGCGACGACGCGGCCACCGGCACAAAGGACATTCGCACCTCGTTCTCGCGGCACATGTCGACCGAGAGTCAGCTGCAGGAGGACCAGGGGCTGGCCTCATTCTTGAACGCCTTCGCCCGCCGTGGCGGCAAGAAGGAGTCCGCATGATTGCGCTCGCCTACGCCCTGCCGTCAATTGCGGTCTTCGTCGTCTCGGCGCTCTTGATCCTCGGTGGCGCCGTGGGCGTGCTCACCTTCAAGAACCCCGTCCACGCCGCACTGAGCCTCATCCTGAGCCTCTTCGGTGTGGCGCTGGCCTTCCTTGCCCAGCAAGCCGACTTTCTGGCCGCGGTCGAAATCATTGTCTACGCCGGCGCCATTGTCGTGCTTTTCTTGTTCGTCATCATGTTCCTCGGGGTCGACCACAGCGACGAGCCCGCGAGTGCGCCGCTCGTCGGTCAACGCACACTGGCCGGTGCGGCCGTCGCCCTGGTTATCGCCGGTGTCGTCTTCTTGATGGCCACCTCACACTGGGTCACCGGTGTGCCCTCGGTCTCGACCAACGGCACCCCATTGGCAACTGGTGCTGACAACATCCACCAGATTGGTGCGGCGGTCTACACCACGTACCTGATGGCCTTTGAGGTGACCGCCGCCCTGTTGATCATCAGCGTTATTGGCGCCGTCAACCTGGCGCGCAAGGAACGCCCCCGGGTAGGAGAGAGCCAATGAACGTTCCCGCCGCGTGGTACCTCGTCCTCGCCGCCGCCCTCTTCGGGATCGGCGCCTTCGGTTTCTTGACGCGTCGCAGCGCCATCATCATGTTCATGTGCGTGGAGCTGATGCTCAACGCCGTCAACCTGACCTTCGTGACCTTCTCGCGCACCTTGAGTGATGTGGGTGGCCAGATTTCGGTCTTCTTTGTCATGGTCGTGGCCGCCGCTGAAGTCACCGTCGGCCTCGGCATCGTGGTGGCGGTCTTCCGCCGCCGCGCCTCGACCTCGGTCGACGAACTTACGGAAATGAAGGGCTGAGTATGGGCCACGCTGCCGTACTGATCGTGCTGTTGCCCCTGGTGGGCTTCCTGGCCATTTTGTTCAACGGAAAGGGCATCTCGGAGCGTGCCACCGGTGTGGTCGGCACCGCGGCGGTGGGCCTGAGTTTCGTTGCTACCGTCACTACGTTCGTGCTCTACCTGCGCCACGAGGGGCAGGTCACCGTCAACCTCTTCACCTGGCTCAACGTCGACACCCTCCACGTGCCGGTGGCGTTATTGATTGACCCGCTGGCGCTGACGATGTGCCTCTTCGTAACCGGCATCTCGACGCTGATTCACCTGTACTCGACGGCCTACATGGCGGGGGAGAAGGACTTCCGCAAGTTCTTCCTGTACCTCAACTTGTTCGTTTTCTCGATGCTCTTGCTCGTTCTCGCCAACAACCTGGTCCTGACCTTCGTGGGCTGGGAGGGCGTCGGTGTCTGCTCCTACTGGCTCGTGAGCTACTACTTCACCAAGGAGTCCGCCGCGAGCGCCGGTAAGAAGGCCTTCATCTACAACCGCGTCGGTGACCTCGGTCTGCTGAGCGCGATGTTCCTACTCTTTACCCACCTGCACACCCTGACCTACGTCGGTGTCTTCCAGGGCGCGAGCACCCTCTCGCCCACAATGGCGACGTTGATCGTTCTGTCACTGCTGGTCGCCGCGGCCGGTAAGAGTGCGCAGATTCCACTCTTCAACTGGCTGCCCGACGCCATGGAAGGCCCCACCCCCGTGTCGGCGTTGATCCACGCCGCCACCATGGTGACGGCCGGTGTCTTCTTGCTGGTGCGCATGTCACCGGTGCTCACGCTGAGCGCTGACGGACGTCACGTCATTGCCATCATTGGTGGCCTGACCGCCTTCGTGGCGGCGACGATCGCCACGGCGCAGAAGGACATCAAGAAGGTTCTGGCCTTCTCGACCGTTTCCCAGATTGGCTACATGGTGCTGGCCGTCGGTATTGGTGACTACACCGCGGCCATCTTCTTGATGGTGGCGCACGCCTTCTTCAAGGCGCTGCTGTTCCTGGGTTCTGGTTCGGTTATCCACTCCCTGCACGGCGAGCAGGACATGCGCAAGATGGGCGGACTGGCCAAGTTCCTACCCCTGACCTTCCCGACCTTCCTGCTCGGTTGGCTCACCATCTCGGGCGTGCCGCCGTTCGCCGGCTTCTGGGCCAAGGGTGCGATCCTTTCGAGCGCTTACAGCGCCAACAAGTTGCTCTACGCGCTGGCCCTGCTGACGGCGGTACTGACGGCCTACTACATGACCCGTCTCTTCGTGCTGACGTTCCGCGGCGAGCAGCGCTTTGCGGCCTCGATGACCGACGCACCCCACGAGTCGCCGTGGGCCATGACCTTGCCCCTGGTCGTTCTCGCGGTGCTCTCCGTGTTCGGCGGCGTGCTGGACCTGCCGTGGATGCACGCCCACACCATGGCCACCTTCGTGTCCGGTTCGATTGTCTCGGTGACACCGCTGGCGGCCCAGAGTGCCGGCCTGCAGATCACGCTGGCCGTGGTCGACGCCTGCGCCGCCCTGCTCGGACTCGCCGCGGCCTTCACGCTGTGGCGCGGTCGCAGTGAGCGCCCCGGTCTCGAGTTGTCCTTCTTCGAGCACGTCTGGCGTTGGGATGACGCCTACGACGCCGTGATTGGTCGTCCGCTCACCACCGTGGCCACCGTGGCCGGTTCGGTGGTCGAGGACCAGGTCATCGATGGTGCCGTGATGGGGCTCGCCCAGACGGTGACCCGCTCATCCGTTGGTCTGCGCAAGATTCAGACCGGCTTTGTTCGTCACTACGCCCTCGCCATGTTCTTTGGACTGGCGTTGATCGTGGTCTATCTCGTAGCGAGGGTTGGTTAGTCGTGCATTCCTCACTGTTCCTCAGCGGACTCCTGCTCCTGCCCGTCCTCGGCGCTGTCGTGGCGTTGCTGGTGCGCAAGCAAGAGGGTCGTTCCTACGTCGTTGCGGTGGCCACAGCCTTCCTTGAGCTCGTGCTCAGTGTGGTGGTGGCCTTCACGTACAACGCCCACGTGGCCAACGCCCAGGGCTTCGACTTCGCCTACAGCCACGTCTTGTCGCCGGTGCTCGGCATTGCCTACAGCGTTGCCGCCGACGGTATCTCGGTCTGGATGGTGGTCCTGAGTGCCCTCACCGTCCTCATCGCCCTCCTCGCCGCCCGTGACCGTCGTCGCGAAAGCGCCTATGTGGCCTGGCAACTCTTGCTCTTGGCCGTTACCGTGGGCTGCTTCGTCGCCCACGACCTGCTCGAGTTCTTCATCTTCTTCGAACTGATTCTGATCCCTTGCTACTTCATGATGGTTCAGTGGGGTGGGGAGAAGGCCAAGGCGGCCGCGATGAAGTTCTTCCTCTACACCTTCACCGGTTCGGCCTTCATGCTGGCCGCGATTATCTACCTCGCCGTGCTGCACCAGCACCAGGCCGGCGGCGCACTGACCTTCGCCTACGGTGCCCTCGCCCAGGTGACCACCTCGACGGCCGCTGGCGTGTGGCTCTTCGTGGCCTTCGCCCTGGCCTTTGGTGTCAAGTCGCCGATCTGGCCGCTGCACACGTGGTCGCCCTCGACGTATGCCGAGGCCCCGGCCGCGGCCGGCATCGAACTCTCGGCCCTGTTGTCGAAGCTCGGCGCCTACGGCCTGCTCCGCTTCGCGGTGGCGTTGTTGCCGGGGGTGCAGCGCGACGTCCGTCCCGTCATGTTGACGCTGGCGGTGATCAGCATTCTCTACGGCTCGTTCGTGGCCTGCACCGCCAAGGACCTGCGCCGCTTCATTGCGTACTCGTCACTGGCCCAGATGGGCTTCGTGACCCTCGGCATTATGTCGGGCTCGGTTATCGGGACCGAGGGTGCCGTCCTGTTGATGTTCAACCACGGTGTCATCACCATTGGTGTCTTCGCCTTGGTGGGCTACCTCGAGCGTCGTCGCGCCTCGGTCGCTATGGCCGACCTCCGCGGTCTGCAGGGACCAATGCCGGTCTTCGCTGGTCTCTTCACCCTCTTCATGCTCGCCACCATGGGCCTGCCGGGCCTCTCGGGCTTCGTGAGCGAATATCTCGTCCTCATCGGCACCTTCGGCACGCACGCCTGGTGGGCACTGGTCGCCACGCTCGGTGTGGTTGGCTCGGCCGTCTACTGGCTCTGGGCCTACCAGCGCGCCTTCCACGGTGAAGTGAGCACGGCCGATGCTTCTCTGGCGGACGTGAGTCACGCGGAGCGCAACGCGCTCTGGCCGATTGTCGCGCTGGTCGTCGTCCTGGGTGTCTTCCCGTCGCCGATCCTCAATCGCCTCGGCCCCGCGGTGACCTCCATCGTTTCCCACGTCGCCACTACGGGAGTATCGAAGTGACCTTGCACGCGCCACTCATCAACTACCTGGCCATCCTGCCCTTCCTCTTCTTGACGGGTGCCGCCCTGCTGTTGCTGTTCATGACGGCTCTGACCCGCGACCGCCTCTCGACCCGCGTCTCGTCGACCATCGCCGTCTCGGCCGCGCTCGGCGGCTTCGTGGCGACCTTCGTCCAGTGGTTCGAGGTCGACCACCACGGGGCGACCACTACGGCGGCCCACGCCATCGTGATGGACGGCTTCTCGGCCGTGATGTGCGCCTCCATCTGCTCATCCCTGGTCTTCGCCCTGCTCATTGCCCACGACTGGCAAGGGCGCGAACGCTTCAATGGGGCCGAGTACCAGATGCTGGCACTGCTGGCGACCTCGGGCTCGGTGCTGATGACCCAGGCCAACGACCTGGTGCTGGTCTTCCTCGGTCTGGAAATCCTCTCCATCGCGCTGTACTGCCTGATTGCCTTCAACCGCCGCCGCTACAAGTCGTCGGAATCCTCGATGAAGTATTTCCTGCTCGGCGGCTTCGCCGCCGCGATCTTCATCTACGGTGCCGCCCTCACTTACGGCGCGACCGGCACGACGAACGTCACCTCGATTGCCTACTTCCTCGGCACTACCCACCTGCTCCACCCCGGCCTCTTGCTGGCTGGTGGCGGCTTGATGATGGTGGCCTTCGCCTTCAAGGTGCAGGCCGTGCCGTTCCACTTCTGGTCGCCCGACGTCTACGAGGGAGCACCCACCCCGGTGACGGGTTTCCACGCATCCATCGTGTGGGGCGGTGCCTTCGCCGCGATGATTCGCGTCATGATCTCGGGACTCGGTTCGCAGATTGACACCTGGCGTCCGATTTTCTTCGGTCTCATCGTGTTGTCGACCATCGTCGGTGCCTGCTTCGCGATTCTGCAGGGCAACGCTAAGCGTCTCTTGGCCTACTCCTCGGTCTCGCACTCTGGTTTCATCCTGCTCGGTGTCTGGACCGGCACGGCGGTGGGCGTCTCGGCCGCGGCCTTCTACGTCTTGACCTACGCCCCCGTGGTGTTGGGTTCGTTCGCCATTGTCGCCCTGGTGGGTGGCGTGGGTGACTCGAACCACGAGCTCGAGAAGTACCGCGGGCTGGCACGTCGCAACCCCTGGATTGGCTTCTCCCTCTCCGTCTTGTTGCTGTCGCAGCTGGGTGTGCCACTGACCGTGGGCTTCAACGGAAAGTTCGCCGTTCTGGCCGCCACCATTGACGCCGGCAACATCTACGGCGCCATCGTCGCGCTGGTTGGTGCCTGCATCGCGGCCTTCGCCTACCTGCGCTGGACGACTGGCCTCTACGCCGCGGAGAACCTCGACCAGCCCGCGCTGGTGGTGCCGTGGGCCTCGCGCGTGGTCATCACTCTCGCCGTCCTCTACGCACTGGTCTTCGGTGTCGACCCCGGCTTGCTGACGTCAATCGCGTCGCACGCCACGCTGCTCTTCCAGCCATGAGCCGTCTGGCGATTGCCACCTGTCGTGGTGACAACGTCGACATTGATAGCCCGGTTTTGCTGGAGGCCCTCACGCGGGCCGGCTTCGACGCGCAGCTGTGTGTCTGGGATGATCAATCGGTCGACTGGGAGTCGTTCGACCTTACGATCATTCGCTCCACCTGGGACTACGCGCCGCGCCGCGACGAGTTTCTCGCCTGGGCCCAGGCCCGTTCGCGTCTGCTCAATCCCTTTGCCGTTGTCGAATACTCGACCGACAAGCACTACCTCGCCGATCTGGCCGCCCAGGGCGCGCCCGTGGTGCCGTCAACGTTTGTTGAAGTCGGGCAGCTACCAAAGTTCCCGAACGGGGACTTTGTCGTCAAGCCCGCGGTGGGCGCCGGTTCGATTGACGCCGATCGCTACCGCGCCGACGAAATAGACCGGGCCACGGCCCACGTCGCTGATCTGCACGCCCGCGGTCGCTGCGCCCTGATCCAGCCCTACGTCGCGTCGGTTGACACCGACGGTGAGTTGGCGCTGGTGTTCATTGACGGGCAGTTCTCCCACGCCATGCGCAAGGGGGCGATGCTCAACACGCCGGCCGATGATCGCGACCCGTTGTTCCGCCGCGAGCAGATGTCGCGCACCGACGCATCCCCCGACGCGCTGGCGGTGGCGACGAGCCTCTTGTCGGGACGCTTCGCTGATCTTCTCTACGCCCGGGTCGACCTGGTGCGTGGCCCCGAGGGATGGCTGCTAATGGAACTCGAGCTGGTGGAACCCAGTCTCTTCCTGACGTTCGAACCGGCCGCCGCCGACACGCTGGCCGCCGCGATTACCCGACGTTTGGCCTAGCGCTCGTCGCTGGCGCGCTGGGCGGCCTCGAGCACCTCGGGTGGCACCACGGTGCCCGGTCGGTTCGCCGGGTCGTTGGCGAGGAAGCGACCCAGCATGGGGAACTCGGTGAGTGACTCCGCCCGCAAGATGGCGGCCACCACCGGCACGAAGCTTTCGAGGGCGGGGTAGACGATGTGGCGGGGAAGCCACCGGGGCTGGTACTTGGCGTTGAACGTCCACAGTGACGCAATGGGCAGCACGCCCGAGAGTCGCTGCAAGGTCCAACGCTCCACCCGAGTCCAGGTGCCCTCGCCCCGTTCGCCGTCGAGCACGCCGCGGAACGCCGAGAAGTTCAGGCTGAGTCCGGTGGCCCCCTGCTCGCGCAGGTGGGCGATGGTGGAGCAGAGGGCGTAGTCGATGAGGCCGTTGGGGTGGTCGCCCGGATCGCGACGCATGAGGTCCAAGGAGTAGCCGTGGATGGCCGGGGAGGGCACGAACTGGCAGGCCGCTGCTGGTCGTCCGTCGGGGCCGCGCACGATGACGAGCAACAGGCCCTTGTCCTTGGGGTCAAAGAGGCGACCCAGCATCATGGAGAAACCGCGCTCGTCGTCGCCACGGCGCATCATGGCCACGAGGTCCAAGATCCCCATGATCTCGGCGGGGTCGATGGTGGCGGGGTCGCAGAATTCGACGGTGTAGCCGTACTTGGCCATGCGAGTGCAGGCCTGACGAAGGCCCTTCATCTTGCCGCCCTCGAGGCTGAATGACTGACAGTCGACGATGGCTTCGTCGCCGAGGTAGAGCGAGTGGAAACCCGCGGCGTGGTAGATCGGCAACCAATCGGCGCCGGCGGCCATGACCGCCACAGTCCAGCCGCGGCTTTCGGCGAAGGTACGGAAGGCCGAAAAGACCTCGGGACGCTCGGCCTCGGGACCAATGGGGTCGGGCGACACGAGGGCGACGCCACCGTAGACGGCGTAGGCGACGAGCGAGTCGCGGTGGAAGAAGAACTGCTTGTCGTCGCGCAACGCGAAGTAGTCGAGCGTGCCGGCGCCGTGTCGACGCACGATGTCGCGGGCGCGGTGCTCGGCCAGTCGCCGTTCGGCCACCGTGGCGGTGGAGGAGAGACGGCGGTCGACAACCGGACGGGTGACCAGGTAGAGCAACACGACGATGAGGGTCGTGCCCACGGTAAGCAACACGGGATTGACGAAGTCACTGACCCCGTCAGGGAGCGCGGTCGCGTAGATGCCCACCAGGCGCTCGGTGCAAGCCCCGAGGACCACGAAGAAGTTGGGCAGGTGGTCGCTCTGATGCCGCGCAATCACTTCAACGCCGAGGGCCCCGGCCACAATGGCGATGAGGGCAGTGCCAATCAGTCGTGGCAGGGCGCCCGTGACACTGGTGCGGTCAGTGAAGGCCGCGAAGTCACGGCGGGTGAGGAGCAAGAAGGCGAACAAGCCGGCGGCCACCACACTGGCCGCCAAGGAGCCGGCCCGAATGACGTGGCTGATCACGGTGATCGCTAACGCAGCTTCGGCAAAGTACCAGGCGCGACGCTGACCACGGCGAATACCACGAGCCAGCATGATCATGGCGACACCGGCCAATGCGGTGACCGTGGCGGCGGACTGCGCGGCCACGAGTGGCACGAACTTTAGGACGTGACTGAGCCGATTGTGCAGTGGCGGCGAAACGGTCACGACGATATTGATGAGGCCGTTGAGCAGCAGCAGACCGCTGGCCCATCGGCGCACGGAGCGCTGACGACGGGCGTCGCTGAGCCGCTCGGGGTTAGAAGGGAATGGCGTGCCGTTTGGCCACGACCCAATCACGGTCGCCGTCTCGGGGAGGCCTGGCTGCACCGCACTCCTCGTGAGCAGCCGCTCAAGCACGGTGGCGCCGTACGGTGCCGATTGGGCGCCAACGAGGCGAATCTGCACGTCGGATCCGACCGCAATTTCCACCATCGAGAAGCGGTCGACTTCAACAAAGATGGACGGCAGATTCAGTGTGGCGTCGCACTCGGTCGTCACGGTGCGGGTGGGACCAGGGGAGGCGCAGAAGCGGCCGTCGAGGTAGGCCAGCGCGGGGCGGGTGGCCCCACCAACGATCAAGCCCGCCACATCAGTGTCGAGCGCGGCGGCGTAGGAGAGAGCGTCGTTAGTTGTCGAGCCAATGAACGTCTGAGCGAGGGGCTCGGAAAATGGTGAGGCATCCTCGGTGCGACGCCAGCGAAATCGTCGGCGCACCGCAACGCTCACGAGCGTGACAAAAACCGCTTCTAGTCCAACGAGGACAAGGAAGTTCAAGATGATGTTGCCGGCCACCGTGTGGGTGTGGGGTGCGTGGACACCGTAATGGTGGTGGGTGAAGAGGCCCACCACACGGGTCAGGCTGTTGAACAGGTCGAAACCAGCAACGAGCGCTACTCCTAACCATAGGAAGAGACCGAAGCGACGATAGAGCGTTCGTGATGAGATGAAACGCGGGAGCGCCAGCTGGTCGTCGAGCATGACGCCCGCGTGGTCGCCGCTGTCCGAGAGGGCTTCGGTGTGGCCCGTGACAACCGGAACACGCACAGTGGTACGGGTGGCCTCGAGTGCCAGCTCGAGCTGGTCGATGATCTCGATGCCCATGTCCTCAAGGATTTCCTGGGCCTCTCGATCGTCACGAAGTTCGGCGTCATGGGCACCCGGGAGGAGGATGACGTGGTGTCGTGGTTGTGAGGTGAACTTTCGGAGAGCACGAGCAAAGGACGGGAGGTTGGCCAGCGTGGCCCGCACTTCGTTCGCAGCGGGTCGACCTCCAAAGTCAAAGAGGTTTCCCGCAAAGATAATGGTCGCGGGGTCGTCAATCTCACCGAGAAACGTCACCAATTTGTGGATCGACGTTGAAGTCGCCTGTGAGTGCGTATCCAGGTCGAGGTCACTAAAGACGTAGGCGTGCTGACCGTGAGAAATGGTGCGCGTCAACGCCGAGTCACTACGCATGCCTTCCATTCTCGCAGATGGGGCGAGAGGTAGGGCACCCTCAGAAAAGGGACGTTATTGCAACTCTTTTGATGCCCTGACGCTAGAGAGCGCGCAGTGGCGCGATGTCGTCCTCGCGGAAGAGATGCTCCCGCTGGTCGGGATTCATCAACGTGATGAAAATGATGTCGGCCTGACTCTCGCTGATGGGTTGGCCGAGAGTTTCGAGTGAGGCCCGCACGAGTGAGAGCATCAACGTCGACTTCACCAAGGACAGGATCATCGGCGCGGTTTCGTTCGGGTAGGCCTCTCCGAGCACACGGGTCAGTTCTTCGAGATGGCGCTGATCTTCACGGTGAAGCCGCTTCTCGTACGAGGGGTTGGCGATGGCTCGCACCACGGTGCGCAGGCGCACCGAACCGCTGTCCGCCAACTTCTCCAAAACAGCACGCTCAATTTCGTGCAGTTGGTCCAGGCTTAGCTTCTTGCCAACCGCTGAGGATCCGGCCAGCCACGACGTGATGGTCGCGGTGATCAGGTCGTTCTGCTCTCGGTACAGATTCAAATAGGCCGCGTCAATGAGCCCTTCGCGGGAATCAAAGTAGGAGTAAATGACGCTGGTGCTCATTTCGGCGCTTTCGGCAATGCGCGCGACGCGAAGTTTTTCGTCATGATTCATCGCTAAAAAGTCCTGAGTCACTCGCAACACGTGCTGCTGAGCTTCCTCAATTTTCCGTGCGTGAAACATTGTGTGTACTCCTCCCTGTGACCCCCCTAGGAAACACCCTACAAAGGGGAAAATACAAAAGAACCAGAATATTTTTCTGCTTGCGAAAAAAAAATCATTCAGGCAACTTTTGATGCATATCCGACCAAAATTGAACCGTACCCACGTCCCACGGGGGACGAAAGGTCTGGAGAGATCAAGAAGCGCATGCACGTCACCATCGTCGGAGCTGGATTTGTCGGGCTTCCGACGGGCGTTGCGCTAGCACTGCACGGACATTCCGTAGTTGTTATCGATAACGATGAACGACGAGTCGATCTCATCAACCAGGGGGTTTCGCCACACTTCGAGCAGGACCTCGGACTTCACCTCTCGGCCGTGGTTGCAGACCAACGGTTGCTGGCCACAGCGGAGGAAGAGCCATCGCTAAGCGGCACGGACGTGGTCATGATTTGTGTGCCGACGCCGTCAACGGTCGATGGGCCGGACCTCTCGATTCTGTTGGGGGTCGTAACGTCACTCGCACCACGCCTACCGCATCACGTGACCCTCATCGTGAAGTCGACCGTGGCGGTGGGCACGATTCGCAGCCTTGTCGCACCGCTCTTGCGCGACGACATTGAACTCATCTACGCGCCCGAGTTCCTGCGAACAGGCTCGGCCGTCGCCGACAGCCTGAAGCCTGAGCGAGTGGTCTTTGGGACCCGCACTGGCGAGGGTGCCGAGGTGGCTCGAGAGCTGTTCTCCTTTACGGGTGCACCAGCGATTGTGACCAATTTTGAATCGGCGGAATTGATCAAGTACGCCGCCAACCTCTTTCTGGCCATGAAGGTCAGCTTCATCAATGAAGTCGCACGCCTGGCCGATCACGTTGGGGCCGATGTCTCGGTGCTGCGTGACGCCTTGGGTCGCGACTCCCGGATTGGGGCCTCGCACTTGGCGCCAGGCCCGGGATGGGGAGGATCGTGCTTTCCGAAAGATATTGCGGCTCTCGAGCACTTGCGCACCGCGCTGGGTATTACGTCACCCCTACTGACGGCAACTCACGAAAGCAACGATGACCACGTTTCGTACGTCGTGGCGAAAATTCGAGAATCGGTTCACCGGAGCGGTGGTTCCACTGTGGCAATCATGGGACTCGCTTTCAAGGCTGGAACGAATGACCTTCGAGACTCACCGGCACTGCGCATTGCCCGTGCCCTACGTGACGCGGGACTCGAGGTGCGGGCGTATGACCCTGTTATCTCCGCAGGAACACAACACCTCGATGGTATTGAGGTCTGTTCGGACGCCATCAGTGCGACGACCGGGGCCTCGCTCGTTGTGATTTTGACCGAGTGGCCTGACTTTCTTCAGCTGCCGTGGGCGGACATCGCGCACGCGATGGCCACGCCGGTTGTGTTCGACACTCGGTATTTTGTGCCCGAGGAACAATTCCGTGACGCGGGACTGCAGCAGATCGGTATCGGCTTGCCCGCCCCGGCCGTGAAGGTGACACAATGAGCGCGATTAACGCGACGCCGCCCACGAGCCCGGACGCGCAGGTAATCCCAATGACGTCAAAGGCGGCACCGGTGGCCTTTCGCCTCTCCGTCGTCGTGCCGATCTACAACGAGGAGGCATCGGTGGCGACCGTTATTGCCACGCTTCTCAGCGTAGAACTGCCGACCCCAATTGAAGTCATCGCTGTCAACGATGGGTCAACGGACGAAACATCGGCCATTTTGTCAACGTTCACCGACGACCGGTTGCGTGTCATTGCGCATGAGGTCAATCGGGGTAAGGGTGCAGCTGTCCGCACGGGAATTGCGGCCGCTTCCGGCAGTCACCTTCTGATATTTGACGCCGATACTGAGTACGACGTCAACGACATTCCTCGACTCGTCGCCCCCATTGTGACGGGGCGTGCGGAAGTTGTTTACGGCAGTCGCATGTCGGGATTTGGCACCGTTCATCCCTCGCGCCGTCACGCGTTGGGAAATCACGCGATGACGTTGGCGGCCAACGTGATGTTTGGTTCGGCAATCAGTGACTTGCACACCTGCTTGAAGTTGCTGCCGCTGCCGCTCCTGCGCTCGTTCACCTTGACCGAGGAAGGCTTCGGTCTTGACACTGAAATTAGTGCCGAGATGCTTCGGCTGGGCTTTCGGCCATTCGAGGTCCCAATTAGCTACGTTGGTCGCAGCGTCGAAGAGGGTAAGAAAATTCGACTCTCGGACGCCTTCCGATGCGTCTACGTCCTGGTGAAGGTTCGGTGTCGCGGCACAACGTCGTACGGCGCTCGTGATCGGAGCTTGACGCCTCGAGTCTCTGTTCTCGCAAGTGGGGAGCAGTAGTGCAGTCGCCGCCTCGCGTTCGACTGGTGAGCACCGGTACCGTGTTGATCTTTGTCGTGGCACTCATTTTCTGCGGCCCCGCGGCCTGGACCGCGCTCCTTCGTGCAACAGGTGGCTCCCTCGGTCCCGCAGCGTTTAGCTCTCTCAGTTTCGTCAATCCCTATATTGCGATTCAGCCCACGACCATTGGTCAGCCGATTGAGGTCGTGCTCGCGAATCACTTCCGAAACACCCGGACCTTTGCCTGGCGAGCCTATGAAAATAGCCACACCTTGACGACAGGCACACTCAGCGTGCCGAGCGGTGGAACAGTTCAGTTTTCCGTTCCGACCACTGGGGCAAGCCGTGGCACGATATACATCAACGAAGTAGGTAGCACCGTCACCGTAAGTGCGCCCGTTGTTGGGCCAAAGAAACATGGGTAAGGCGACGGAGGCACCGCGGCTTCGCTTGCTCGTGGTCTCCGATGCAATTTATCCCTGGCACAAGGGGGGCAAGGAAGTTCGCTACAACGAACTGCTGCCCCGAACGCTTGCCCACAACATTGACGTCGAACTTGCGACGATGCGTTGGTGGACAACCCAGCCCGCTGACATTGTGACCTCGTCAGGCCGCGTCCACTACCGGGCGATCTGCAACAACTATCCCCTCTACAAAGGTCACCGCCGGTCGATTCGGCAAGCGGTGTTGTTCGCTGGTTCGACAATGAAATTGCTCCGAACGCGATGCGATGTGATTGAGGCCGATCACATGCCGTATCTCCAGCTGATCCCGCTGCGTTTAGTTGCCTCACTGAAGCGAACGCCGCTCGTGGTTACCTGGCACGAATACTGGGGTGTCACGTATTGGCGCGAATACATGGGGCCGCTCGGCCTCATTGGCGCAGCAATTGAGTGGCTGTCCGCTCGCTTGCCGCACCACATCGTGGCGGTGAACCACGAGACACAGGAGCGACTCCATCGTTCGGGTCTTCGCGACACGAAAGTTTCCCTTGTTTCGAACGCCATCAATTTGAGTCGAATTGCCGACGTCATCGCTTCAGACGCCGCGCCCGACATTTTGTTCGTTGGTCGTCTTCTGGTGCACAAGCGAGCCGACTTGGCTCTTCGGGCGCTCGCAGCTCTTATCGCTGACGACCCATCACTGCGGCTTGGGATTGTCGGCGTTGGCCCAGAAGAGGCCGATCTTCGGCACCTAGCGATGCAGCTGGGTATCCGCGACCACGTCGTCTTTTACGGCGAAATTGAAACACAGGACACGATCTGGTCGCTGATGAAGGGGGCGCGTGTCGTGCTGTGTCCCTCGGAACGAGAAGGCTTTGGCATGGTGGTGGCCGAAGCCCTGGCCTCCGGCACAGCGGTGGTCGTGTCGGATGCTCCTGACAATGCGTCGCAGGAACTCGTTACCGACGGTGTTGACGGAAGCATTGTGGTTACGGGAGACGCCGATGGATTCGCGAAGGCCACTCGCCACTGGCTTGATAACCCACGCCACGACACCAATCTCTACGAACACCCAGTCCTTCGGCGCCCCGAATTCAACTGGGACACCGCCGCGGCGTCGTACGCGGCGACGATTCAATCGATGGTCAACGCATGACGACCAACCTGACTGTCGTCGTCTGCTCCTATAACGGGGCCGACCGTATTGGTGCCTGCCTTGAGGCGCTTTTGGCCCAAGAGCTACAGACAACGATTTTGGTCATTGACGATGGCTCGACCGACGCGACCGCCGCGGTCGCGGCGTCCTACGGGGTCACCGTTCACTCACTCCCCGCCAACGCGGGTATCGCCGCCGCCCGTCAGGCCGGACTCGAGATGGCTACCTCAGAAATTGTGGCCTTTTGCGACGACGACTGCCGCCCCCTTCCGGAGTGGACCAAGAAGCTGGCTGACGCCTGGTCTTCGGTGGATCATTCGGTGACTGCTATTGGCGGGGTGATTAGCGTTGACTCACCGTCATCGTTCAACGAGCGATACCTCAGTATTAGTGACCCCGCCCAGCCATTGGAGCAAGCTCTCGGTGCGTCACCGAGTCTTTGGTATCGAATCGTTCGGCAGTTTCGGCGAACAACCACGCCCGGAGACGGCTTACGCCCCGCACTGTCACTCATCGGGGCCAACATGTCTTTCCGGCGAGACGCTGCTCTCGCCGTGGGTGGTTTCAACCCCGACCTGGTTTTCGGTGAAGGCGAGGAAGCACAAATCTGTTCGGCGCTCCAGGGTGCGCACGGTAGTGAAACCGTATTAGTGACGCCGAATTTGGTAATGCCGCACGACTTCAAGCCATCGCTCCGCGCCACGGTCAAGCGCAGTTATCGAGCTGGCAAGGGGGTTGCGGCACGGTGGCTGCGTAATGGCGGCCTACCGGCACTTCGCGTGATGCCACTCATTGTTACTGCGGCGGCCATCGTTGGCTTCGAGCTTCGGGGCGCAACGGCGGCACTCATTACCGCGGCAGCCATGACGTACCTGCTCCGGCTCAACTGGCTTGTCGCCGCGTTGCGTCGCGGATGGATTCAGGGCATTGCCTTTCCGATTGCCGGACTGGTGGACGATGTGGCGTCACTCGTTGGGTTTGTCGCCTACGCGGTCGCCGCGGTGCGCGTTTCCGAAACTCGAGCATCGAAAAAGCCAAACGACGTGGGATGGCCAATCCTGACCACGCTGTGGGTGGGAGTTATTGCCACAGCGGCCCTTTTTGCTCACCAGCTTCCTTCGGGGTCGTCGGCGCTCATTCTGGGACCGAGCGCTTTACTGCTCCCCGGTGCGTGGCTGATGGACCTCCTCGGCGTGAAGCCGAAGCGCCTGGCGGCACGTCTCAGTGTGGCCGTCTCCTTCAGCATGGTGGCACTAATGGTGGTGGGATGGATTTCCTCGCTCACCGTGTACGTCGATGGACAATGGCGTCCGCTCGACAACGCGGCGCAAGTTCCGCTTTGGGCGAGCCTCGCGCTGGTGATGGTTGGCACGAGTGCTCGTCGCCACCGCGATCCGGCCGCTGACCTTCTTCGAGGCCTCAATTCGTATGGTGCACTCGCCCTGATTGCGAGCTCGAGCATGGTGCTGTTAGCCGCACTTGGTGCTGCGCGACTGAATACCTTGGGCTCGCCAACGTTGGCAATTGTTAGTGCCGTGGTGGCGATTGCGGCGCTCGTTATTCCGATTGCCGTTGGCTGGCGTAAGTCGTCGAGAGTTTGCTACTTACTCATGAACAAGGCGGGCGCCAGCGGATGGCGTGGCTCTACCCGAGCACCGTTTGTCGCCCTCCTGTTTTCGAGCACCTTGGCGCTGCTACTCGGCACCGCATTGCGGGGCCAGCGCTTGTACGGCTGGGATATTCAACACGAGTACGGCGTGGCACTCCAGACCGCCGCACGTGGCGCCTGGCTCGCGCCGACGAACCACGACGCCTACTCCTCAATGCTGTCGCTCACGGTGTTGCCGACCATGCTGCACAATCTGACCGGCATCTCACTCTTTGATTTCTTCCGGTTTGTCACCCCTGTTCTCCTCGCACTCGTGCCGGTGAGCTTGTACGTGTTCATGCTTGACGTGCCTCGCTGGATTGCCGCGGACTTTCTGAAGGTGCGACCCGGGGTGCCACTGGCGATGGTCACGATTTTCGTCGTGTCACTGCCCGGCTTTGAAAATGAGTTGATTGCGCTGTCGCGCCAGTGCATGGGATCGCTGCTGATGGTGGGCGCAATTGGTCTCCTGGTGGAGCGGACTATTCCGGCGAATCGTGCCTATCGCGCCGTCGCGGTGCTTCTCGTTGCGCTGGCGTTCACCCACTACTCAACTGCCTACATCGTGGGGTTCTGTCTGATCATTGCCTCAGTTGTGGCCGAAGTGTTTCGCCGCCGAACAACGGCACGTGATTCATTAGGGCTAGTCAAGGCGCGCGAAAACCGGCGTGGCCGAATGACGACGTGGGCCCTCGCACTCGTAGTGAATGCGGCCGCTGTGGTGTGGAACGTCGTCTACACGAGGAACAATTCCTTGGCCGCTCCGTCCGTCGGTGTGTCGACCAAGGGTCTTTCGCTTAAGGCCAACACCATTGCTGGATCAATGACGCCATTGAAATACCAGAAGTTCGTCTATTTCCAGATTCACCAGGAAAAGTGGTTCCACCCTGACGCCCTGAAGCACATGATGAAACTGGTACCAGCGGCAGCACCAACAGTGCACGGAGTGTTTCCGGGCCTTGCGTCAGTAGCAGACCGCTACAACTTCTCCGTTCACGAAGGTTTGCTCATCCTTACGGTGCTTGGTGCCGCACTTTTGGCGTGGCGCGCACTTCGCTCCCCGAACTTCTTCAACGTGGACCTCCTAGGACTGGCGAGTGGTGCCATTCTTTTCGGTGCGGCCCTGCGATTTTCCGGCACGTTGTCGGTCTTCTTCAATCCACCCCGTGCGGAGTTCTTGGCGGCATTGATCACGACTATTCCAGTGACACTGCTTGTGGGTCGCCTTGCCAATCGGGTTCCTGGCCTGATACTTGCCGCCACCCTTCTGGTGTCGGGGAGCGTAATGTTCTTTGGCACCGGACTCTCCGTCTTGGAATTTGGCGGCAACGGGGCAACGGCATTGTCGACCCAAGGCGCCAATAACGACCAGTTCATCACGACCTCGCAAGGCTATGCCGCCGCGGTCTGGCTCCAACAAAACACCACCAGTCAAAGTTTTGTCGAATCTGACCGCTACGGCCAGTTGGTGCTTGGCGAAGCCCCAGCGCTCTATTCGCTTGATCCCAACATCGTTCCTGGTGGCATTGACTACAAGAGCTTTATTTACGTATCGCAGACCAATATCCTCGGCCGTGCCAGTGGTGGTGTTCTTGGACTTGTTACGACGTACCAATTCCCGCTGACCTACCTCGACGCGAACTTCTACACCGTCTTTTCAACGGGTGCGACGCGTGTCTATCGATGATGACGTGACGGTTGACTTCTCAAGGGTCACCGTCGTACTAATCAATCGCAATGAATGGGAGATCCGAGCATCACTTGAAGCCCTCAAGCCGCAATGCCTCGAACTGGGGGCCGAATGTCTTGTTGTCGATGCGTCAAACTTTCGACTGGACGCGGTGCGGATGGAGCACCCATGGGTGACGTGGATAGATTTCACCATTCCGGCCTGGCGTTCATCGGCCATTCCCCTGCAGCGTAACGTTGGGGTTCGCGCTGCGCGTGGCGACGTCATTGCGTTCTGTGATGCCGGTGGCGTGCCCAGTCCAACGTGGGTTCGCGAGGTCACTCGGACTGTTCTGAACGGGACGCATAGTTATGTCGCGGGACCAATCATTTCGATTGGCACCGGAATATACGACAACGCCAACGACAGCGGCATTGCGGACTGGCCACCGACGGCCAATATTGCGTTCTCCCGTGAACTTTTCGATGCACTTGGCGGGTTCGAAGAGCGACTTTTTTACACTTCGGATGTTGACTTTGCGCTTCGCGCAAAGGCGCACGGAACGCTCTGTTACGTTGTGCCCGCTGCCATCATGTCTATGGATTGGGGCGACCCTCTGAGGACGTTGCGTCGGAGCTGGCGCTACGGACGGGGCTGGGCCCGCCTGTACGGTTTGCATCCCGCGTCGCGCGTGTGGCTCCTGCGGCGCTCGCCCGAGCG
>DAIQPT010000061.1:0-4649 GCA_036787185.1 Acidimicrobiales bacterium
CGCGCACGCCGTGGAGACACTCTTACTGTCGGGCACGCACGAGCCGGACGTCGCCATTGATGTCCGTGAGGGGATCGACGCGAAGGTGGCGGCCGTGATGGCGCACACGTCGCAGATGGGTGGCGACGAAGAGGGCATCGCGCACGTCGTTCGTTCTCGGGCGACGCAGGCTGGTCACCCCGTGGGCGTTGCGTACGCCGAGGCGTTCCGTTGTGTCGAACTCGGCGGCTAACGAACCAACGCTCGAACAGGCGCCCATCCTGCACGTCGACCTCGACGCCTTCTTTGCGTCGGTGGAAATCCTCGACGACCCCTCGCTGCGCGGCAAACCTGTGTGTGTCGGTGGTCTCGGTGACCGCGGTGTGGTGGCGTCGGCATCCTATGAGGCCCGTCGATCGGGGGTGCGTTCGGCAATGCCGTCATCAGTGGCTCGCCGTCTCTGTCCGAACCTCATCATGTTGCCCGGTCGCTTCGACCGCTACGAGGAATACTCGGCGAAGTTTCACGCCATCGTCAATGACCTCACCCCGACCTATGAGCCCATCAGCCTCGATGAGGTCTTTGCCGACCTGCGGGGGCTCGGGTCACTCGGCATTACACCGCTCGCTGCGGCGACGACGCTGCGGCGACGGCTGCGCGACGAGCTGTCGCTGGAGTGTGGGGTCGGCATCGCCCGCAACAAACTCTTCGCCAAGCTGGCCTCGAAGGAATCGAAGCCCACCATTCGAAGTGGGCGACTGGTGCCTGGGCCCGGGGTGGTCTGGGTCGATCCGACGCTCGAAGCCAAGTGGCTCAACGAACTACCCGTGCAGGCCCTGTGGGGTGTCGGTCCAGCGACCGCGGCAAAGCTGCAGCAACTGGGCTTTCGCCTGGTGCGCGACTTGCGCAAAATCGACGAAGCGACCCTGGCCTACCATGTCGGCCCCGCGATGGCCGCCACACTCGTCTCTTACGCCCGGGGCGAAGATCTTCGTGTCGTCACTCCCCAGCGGGCACTCAAGTCAATGGGGCACGACCAGACCTTCGCTACCTCCGTCGTTGGTGCCGCGGCACTGGCGCCGCACGTACTGCACCACGCCGGCATTGTGTCGCGTGCGCTTCGTGGAAAAAACCAAGTAGCCCGCACTATTTCTGTCGGACTGCGATTTGACGATCTCACCTCAGTGTCGCGTGCGCAGACGCTGCCGTTCGGCGTTGATGACGCCGAGGCCATTGCCGCGGTGGCCACGGCCCTCATCGAGGGCGTCGACCTCGTGCTGCCCGTACGACTGCTTTCAATCCACGCCTCATCATTGCTCGAGCGCGAGCGAAACGTCGTACAGCTGTCATTTGATGTGGCCAGTGGCGCGACCGGGCGAGATGAGGCCATTGCGGTATCGCGCGCGAAGCAGGTGAGCAATGAGGCGCTGCGTGACGTGCTCGATGACATCCGACAGCGCTACGGCACAACGGCCGTGGGGCTCGCCCGTGACATCACCCGCGAGGGTATTGATGTGGCGGTGCAGCGTGGATCACACGCGTTCGGCCCCGCCCCTACGGACGAACCGTAACCAGGGTGCCGATAGGCGTGTGCGGCCAGACGGCGTTGGCCGAAGCGAAGGGCATTTCGACGCAGCCCAAACTCTGTGGGAAGCCGTAGCTAGCGCGAATGTAGCCGTGCAGGGCTTCGCCGCCATGGAAGTACGAGACCCACGGAATGCCCGCGTCGTTGTAGGTGGTGCCGTCAGGGTTCGTGCCCCGCATGGTCTGACTGGTGTAGCGCAAGTAGACCGGAAAGGTGCCCTGGGTACTAGGGGCCTGGGGGATGCCCGTGTTCACCAGTGTGTGAAAGGTCGGGGCACCGTTGATGTAGAGCGTGAGTGACTCCGGCAGGGTCTCGGAGACGTTGACGTAGTTCCACGGGGCAGGATCAACCACGTCGTTCGTGGCCGCGCGGGTCAAGGCGTCCCAGGTGGCAGAGTCGAGCAGGCCGGTCGTCGGCAAGTGGTTGACGTCCTGGAAGCGCATGAGTGCTCCCTGCAAAATCACCGAGGGCGTGCCCGGCGTCCACTGCGACGCCAGCAGCGACGTCAGTTGTGGGAATCGCCATGTGAAGGTGCCGGTGGTGGGCGCAACGAGCGACGTGGTGGGTGTGGTGGGCGTGAAGGAGACGGGGAGGTAGTTGAGTTCGGCGAGGAGCTGTTCCTGCCACAGGATGCTCACTGTCAGTGCAGTGGAGACAGTACGCGAGGTGCGAATGGCGCACGACCCGTTGCACGAAAGCGCGGTCGGAATGGTGATGCGATAATTGCCGGCAACCGAAGGGGCGCCGGAAGGGGTGGCCTGCACCATTGTCGGCGAGAGCTGCTGCCACGATGTCGGCAACGCCGGGGTCACGTGCAAGGCGGGGAGCTGGCTGGCCGACACGGGGCTCGAGAAGGTGAGGCGCACCAACGGGAGCGAGGTCGAGACAGTGCTGGCCACTTCGGCCTTGACCTGCACGACGCCCGAAGTTGCCGTCGCCATGGGGGCGTCCGTTACCACAATGGTGGCAATCAGAAGGGCCAGCGCAAGTCGTTTCACAGTCGTAGCCTAGTCACCGCCGACCGACGTAGGCTGGCGCCATGACTACCAAACACTGGCTTTTTGTGATCGTTGGCCTCTTGGCACTCTTTGGCGTGACCTCGCTGTTGATTGCCATATTTTGGATCTTGAAGTACATCGTCATTACCGCGGCTCTCATGGCGCTGGCCTTCGTGGCCGGCCGGCTGTCAAAGGTTCGGGGGCCGCGCGAGTAGGATGGTCTCTCTGGCGGCGTGGCCGAGCGGTTAGGCAGGGGCCTGCAAAGCCCCGTAGTCCGGTTCGACTCCGGACGCCGCCTCCAGAACAACACCGGTCTTCGTCTTCGGACGGAGACCGGTGTTGTCGTTTTCACCGGTGGTGCCAACGCGCAAGAACCGTGGGAATTAGGATGAATCCCAGAAAGAGGTAGATATGTCGGCATCATCGAAGTGGCCCAATGTGCAGAACGCCGCCGAAGTCGGCACGTGGTTGCTCGATATGGACGGCGTGCTGGTGCGCGAAGAGCACCCGATTGACGGGGCGAATCGCTTCCTCGACGTGCTGGAAAAGACCAACACCCCCTTCCTCGTCCTCACCAATAACTCGATGTACACCCGCCGGGACCTCTCAGCGCGCCTGGCCTACCGCGGCCTCAATGTGCCCGAGGACCGCATTTGGACGTCCGCTCTTGCGACAGCCGGCTTTTTGGCCGACCAGCGCCCCCAGGGTTCAGCCTTTGTGATCGGCGAGGTGGGCCTGACCACCGCGCTCCACGAAGCCGGCTACACCCTGTCGGACAACGACCCCGACTACGTCGTGATTGGCGAAACCCGCAACTACAACTTCGAGCGCGTCACCAAGGCGGTGCGCTTGGTGGAGGCGGGCGTGCGCTTCATTGGCACGAACCCCGACCCCACGGGACCCAGCGTTGAAGGAACACTGCCCGCCACGGGTGCCCTCACCGCGCTGATTAGCCGCGCCACCGGCAAGGAGCCCTACTTCGTGGGGAAGCCGAACCCGCTGATGGTGCGCTCGGCAATGCGCGTCCTGAACGCCCACTCGGAGAGCACGGCGATGGTTGGTGACCGCATGGACACTGACGTCATCGGTGGCCTCGAGGCCGGCTTGCACACCGTGCTGGTGCTTTCAGGTGTTTCGAACCGCGATGACGCCGATCGATTCCCGTTCCGCCCTTCGCGTATCGTTGACTCCGTCGCCACTTTGGCCGACGAACTTGAGGCGCACCACGGCCTGTAGGTCAGTGGCGATACCCGGCACGATGTCACAGGCTTCGACAAGGGTGAAGGCATGAGTACGAAACACGTTGTCGTCCCAGAGCTCGTGCTTGGCTTCGACACCGAGACCACGGGACTTTCCACGGCATCGGACAGAGCCCTCTCCTACGGATTCGCTCTGTATCGCAACGGCGTTCTTGAATGGTCCGATCACTACCTCGTGGTGCCCGACGTCCGGATTGACCCCGGCGCGGAGCGAGTGCACGGACTCTCGCGGTCGTTTCTGGAACAAAAAGCCGCGGCTGGTGAGGCGATGACGGTGGAGCAAGGTCTCACCAGAACCCTCAGCACCTTGCGACATCACCATCAAGCTGGGGCCTGGATCTGTGGAGCCAACGTGTCACACTTTGACATCGATATGTTCCAGCGCAGCTACCAATCGGTGATGAAGAAGCATGTGCACGACGACGGCCTGCAACTCGACGAACTCCAGATAATCGACGTCATCGCCCACGACATCGCGATGGAGTCGCGAGCGGCCAATCCCCGTCGGCGAAACCTGACGGCCCTGTCCATGCACTACGGCGTTCGCGTTGGTGGTCACGACGCCCTGAACGATGCGAAGGCCGCCTGCGAGGTGTTTTTCGCCCAAGTCGCACAAAACACCAATGATTGGACCGCTGTTCGCAAGGTCGTGTCGTCGATGGACCCCAGTGAGGTCGACGCCATTACGCCCATTGAGCACTAGGGCGCGGCGAGCGCGATCGTGCCAAGTGGTAGGGTAGAAGTTCTTAGGGGCCGTTGGCGCAGTCTGGTAGCGCACTTCCTTGACATGGAAGGGGTCACAGGTTCAAGTCCTGTACGGCCCACCAT
>DAIQPT010000062.1:0-4628 GCA_036787185.1 Acidimicrobiales bacterium
ACCGCATCAACGGTTCGAACCCCTGCTCGGAGTACATGCACATCGACAACTCGGCGTGCAACCTGGCCAGCCTCAACCTGATGAAGTACCTCCTGCCCGACGGCCGCTTCGACGTCGAGGCCTTCAAGGCCTCGATCGACGTGCTGTTCACTGCACAGGAGATCATCGTCGGCGCCGCTGACTACCCGACCGAGCAGATTGGCGCTAACAGCCGTAAGTTCCGCCAGCTGGGTCTGGGCTACGCCAACCTCGGCGCCCTGCTCATGGCGTCGGGCATGGCCTACGACTCCGAAGAGGGTCGCGCTCTGGCCGCGTCGATTTCGGCGCTGATGACCGGTCACGCCTACGCCGTGTCGGCCCGCACCGCCGGCCGCATGGGACCCCACGAGGGCTACGCCGAGAACGTCGAGCCCATGCTCAACGTCCTGCGCAAGCACCGTGCGGCCTCCTACGAGATCAGCAACCTCGAAGACAAGTTCTTCGACGTGCTCTACGCGGCCCAGAACGCCTGGGACGAGGCCGTCGAGATGGGTGAGAAGTACGGCGTGCGTAACGCGCAGGCTTCCGTGCTCGCCCCGACCGGCACCATCGGTCTGTTGATGGACTGTGACACCACTGGTGTGGAGCCGGACCTCGGTCTGGTGAAGTTCAAGAAGCTCGTCGGTGGTGGCAACATGTCCATCGTCAACCAGACGGTGCCCCGCGCCCTGCGCAAGCTCGGCTACTCGGACTCCGAGGTCGACGCCATCATCGCCTACATCGACGAGAACAAGTCGATCGTCGGCGCTCCCGAGCTGCGTCCCGAGCACCTGCCGGTCTTCGCCTGCTCCATGGGTGACAACACCATCCACTACCTGGGTCACGTCAAGATGATGGGTGCCATTCAGCCCTTCATCTCGGGCGCCATCTCCAAGACGGTCAACATGCCCGAAGACGCCACCATCGAGGACGTCGAGAACCTGCACCTCGACGCGTGGAAGCTCGGCATCAAGGCCGTGGCGATCTACCGCGACAACTGCAAGGTCGGCCAGCCCCTCTCGACCGCCAAGAAGGATGGCGAGAGCTCGTCGTCCGTCGTGGCAACCGACTCGGCTGCCGAGGAACTCAAGACCCGCATTGCGGAGCTCGAGGCCGCGCTGGAGCGCGCGTCGAACGCTCCCGCTGCGGTGACCGAGTCGGTCCTCGTGGGTGCACTGCGTGAGCGTCTGCCTCGCCGTCGCGTGTCGGCCACCTTCTCGTTCCGCGTCGCGGACTGCGAAGGCTACGTCACGGTCGGTGAGTACGAAGACGGTCGTCCGGGTGAAGTGTTCATCAAGGTCTCGAAGCAGGGCTCGACTCTCGCGGGCATCATGGACGCCTTCTCGATCTCAATCAGCCTGGGCCTCCAGCACGGTGTGCCACTGGCAACCTACGTGCGCAAGTACGTGAACATGAAGTTCGAGCCCTCGGGCATGACCGACGACGCGGACCTGCGCATCGCGACGTCGATCGTGGACTACATCTTCCGTCGCCTGGCCCTGGACTACCTCAGCCCGAGCGAGCGCGAAGACCTCGGCGTCCTCTCAACGTCCGAGCGCATCCAGCCCACGCTGCCTGAGGTTGCCGAGCAGGCCACCCCGACGGTTGGCATCAACGTGCAGCCCACGCTGATCGACCTGACGGAGAAGCCGGCCGCCACGCCAACCGCGCCCCGCGTGGAACAGCGCGACGCACCAATGTGCTACCAGTGCGGTAACTCGATGCAGCGTGCCGGTTCGTGCTACGTCTGCTCGAGCTGCGGCGCGACCAGCGGTTGCAGTTGATCCACTAGCGGAACCGTGCTCCTGCACGAGTCAACGTGATGTACACCACCGGGGCCTTCGTGGCCCCGGTGGTGTGCGTTTAGGGCTCTTTCCGACGTCGCAAACGTCGAACGGGGCGGCCTCTGGTTTGTATCGTGGAGAAAGAGAAACGAGGCCTCCCGTGCGCTACGCCGCCGCAATCACCACCCATACCGCGAGCATTGTGCTGGGTGGTCGCTTCGTTACCTGGATCTTCGTGCTGGGGGCCTTTGTCTTCGCCCTCAGTGGCGGCCTCGCCGGTGCTCGCAAGCACTACGACTTCTTCGGTGTGATCGTCATGGCGGGAGTGGTGGGATTGACTGGGGGAGCGCTCCGCGACACCTTTCTCGGTGTGCCCGCGGTGGCGATATTTGACTGGCGACTGGTCCTCGCGGTGGTGGCAGCCGGCACGGTGGCCTTTTTCGCTCATGGACCGCTGCTGCGTTTGCACTATCCCATTCAGGTTCTCGACGGCATTGGCCTCTCCCTCTTCAGCGTCATTGGTGCCGAAATCGCTCTGCAGCACCACGCCAGCGCCCTGGCCGCGGCCGCCTTGGGCACCGTGACCGGTATTGGTGGCGGCATCGTCCGTGACGTGCTGCTCAACGAGCTGCCTCAGGTGTTCCACTCCGGCCTCTACGCCATCCCGTCGCTGCTGGCCTCGGGCATCGTGGTGGCGGTGGCCCAGACGCACCACCTGAACGTGGCGTGGTGCCTAGGCGCGGCCACGGTGTGCCTGGTTGTTCGCCTCATCGGCATCTTCTACGACGTCAATCTTCCGAGGGCCGCATGAGGATCTCCCGCCGCGCCGCCTACAGCGTCGCTGCCGCCCTCGGGTGGCTGGGCACGGGCCTGCGCCTCGGGCGCAATCTCGTGGACCCGGTGGCCACCACAGGGCCCACTGGCGGCCTGTTTGGCCCCTACCGTCCGGGCTTCACCGGTGGGATGGAACACTGCGTGGACGACCTGAGCTACTTCACCCACTGGTCCAACCTGGCTATCGCCCTGGTGTGGACGCTGTTGGCACTGAATCCAGACCGCGACAGCGAGCGGTTTCGTTGGGCACGGAACACGGCCCTGATCATGATTACCTTGACGGGCGTCCTCTACGCCGCCCTGATCGCTCCGACCGATCACGTGGTGGGCTGGTTTAATCTGTTGGTCAATACCATCATCCACTACCTGAATCCGGCCCTCGCGCTGGCCGTTTGGTCCCTCTACGGTCCGCACGGGTGGTTCTCGTGGCGCACCGCCTGGCGGGTCTACCTGGTCCCCGTGGCCTACCTCGCCTTCACCCTGGTGCGCGGCGCCTTCATCCACCGCTACCCCTACGTCTTCTTCAACGTGGTGCAGCTCGGCTATCTCCACGTCCTCATCACCATGGCCGTCATCGTGGTGGCCTCAACCTTGGTGGTGGCCCTCTTTGTCGAGGGCGAGCGCCTGCTCCTGCGTCGTCGTTAACGAACAAAGCCCCCGGCCGGCGGCCGGGGGCTTTGTCGTGCGACCGCTGATCAGATGATCAGTGACAGTGGGTTCTCAATCAGGCGCGTCAGCGTCTGCAGGAACTGGGCGGCCAATGCACCGTCGATGATGCGGTGGTCGGCCGAGAGGGTGTAGCGCATGACGTGGTGAATGGCGATTTCGTCACCCACGACGACGGCTTCTTTCTTCGTGCCGCCCACGGCCAAAATCGCACCCTCTGGCGGGTTGATGATGGCGGTGAACTCCTCGACACCGAACATGCCCAGGTTGGAGATGGTGAAGGTGCCACCACTCATCTGGTCAATCGACAGGCCCTTGGTGCTGGCCTGGGTAATGAGTTCCTTGGCTTCGGCACCCAACTCCGACACGGTCTTGTGGTCGGCGTCCACCAGGACGGGGACAACGAGGCCGTTATTGGAGGCGACCGCCACACCGATGTTGACGCGGTCGTGCACCAGCATGGTGGGGGAGCTGTCCGAAACGTAGGAGGCGTTCACCAGTGGGTGCTCGCGCAACGCCAGGGCGCAGGCGCGAATCAACAGGTCGTTGATCGAGACCTTCGGACGGCCCAGCGCGGCCAGCTGCTCGTTGAGCTCGGCGCGCAGGGTGACCAAGGCTTCGGCGTCGGCACTCGCGGTGACGTAGAAGTGGGGGATGGAGCGAGCGCTGTCACCCAGGCGGCGGGCAATGACGCGACGCACCGGGGTGAAGGGGATCTCGCTCGAGCCGCGCTTCTCGTCCACCAGGGGACCGCTGGTCATCGGCAACGCGGCCCCGCGGGGGGTCTCGGTGACGTGGGCCGGCGCGGCCTTGTCGAGGTCGGCGCGAATAATGCGGCCACCGGGGCCGGTGCCGCGCACGCTTGAGAGGTCCAGGGACTGCTCGCGGGCCAGACGACGCACGAGCGGCGAGGCGACGACGCCAACGGCGTCGTGCTCAACCGGGGCCGCCACGGGGACGACCGCTGCGGGGGCGGAGGCTGGTGTGGCGGCAACGGGCTCGGGGGTCGCGACAGGGGCCGCGGCCTTGGGCGCGTCGCCCTTGCCATTGTCCACACGGGCGATCAGGGTGCCAATGGCCACCAGTTCGCCAGCGGGCACCACGATCTCGGCGAGGGTGCCGGCTTCGTAGGCCTCGTACTCCATGGTGGCCTTGTCGGACTCGATCTCACAGAGGAGGTCGCCGACCTTGATGGTGTCGCCAACCTTTTTGTGCCAGGTGGCGATGGTGCCCTCTTCCATGGTGTCGGAGAGGCGGGGCATAGTGATGTCAATCATGGGGACCTGTCTTTGAACGGCGGTGGCCAATGGCGTCAAGCGTTTGGTA
>DAIQPT010000019.1:0-13043 GCA_036787185.1 Acidimicrobiales bacterium
CTCATCTCTCGTATGGCGACATTGGCGGGCTCGACGAGCAGATTGAGCAGATTACCGACGCCGTTGAATTGCCCTACCTCCACCAACGTCTCTTCCAGGATTACGAACTGCCCGCTCCCAAGGGCATCCTGCTCTACGGCCCCCCGGGGTGCGGCAAGACACTGATTGCCAAGGCCGTCGCGCACTCATTGTCGCAGAAGGTTGCCGAGCTCACCGGCAACCACAATGTCCGCTCCTATTTCCTTAACATCAAGGGCCCCGAACTTCTCAATAAGTACGTTGGCGAGACCGAACGAAAGTTGCGCCTCGTCTTCCAGCGTGCTCGTGAGAAGGCCGCCGAGGGCGTTCCAGTCATCATCTTCTTCGACGAGATGGATTCGCTCTTCCGCACCCGCGGCACTGGTATTTCGTCTGACATGGAATCCACGGTGGTCCCGCAATTGCTCGCTGAAATTGACGGTGTTGAATCACTCCGCGACGTGATCGTCATTGGTGCGACCAACCGCGAAGACCTCATTGACCCCGCCATCCTGCGTCCCGGTCGGCTCGACGTCAAGATCAAGGTTGAACGCCCCAGCGCCGATGCTGCAGTCGCAATCTTCCAGCGGTACTTCCACACGGGACTGCCCATCGCCGACGACATGATCGTCGACCTTGGCGGTGGCGATATCGACAAGGCGGTGCGAGTGATGATTGAGACGACCGTCGAGCACATGTACCGAAGCGACGATGAGAACCGCTTTCTGGAGGTGACCTACCAAGGTGGGGACAAGGAGATTCTGTATTACAAGGACTTTGCCTCCGGAGCCATGATTGAGAACATCGTGCGACGCGCCAAAAAGCGCGCCGTCAAACGAGCTATCACGGGCGGACAGACGGGCCTTCGCGTTGACGACCTCCTGGCGTCCATTCGCGAGGAGTATCACGAGAACGAGGATCTGCCCAACACGACCAATCCCGACGACTGGGCACGGATATCGGGCAAGAAGGGGGAGCGCATCGTCTTTATTCGCACCCTGGTCAACCGTGAGCGCAGTGACGTCGATGGTGGTCGATCAATCCACACCGTCGGCACTGGCCAATACCTGTAGCAATGCCCGTCCCCAAGGTGCTCGGCATCGAAACCGAATATGGCGTGGCCGGGGGTCCCGATGGTGACCCCATTACGGCATCGGCGCTCATCGTCAACGCCTACGCCCAGCAGGGCCGCACGCGGCTCACGTGGGACTTCACCCACGAATCACCGGGAAATGACGCTCGCGGCGGTGCCAACCCGTTCGCACTCGCCCCAGCCATCGAAACCGAGCTAGCCAACACTGTCCTGACCAATGGGGCGCGTCTGTACGTCGACCACGCGCATCCCGAATACTCTTCTCCCGAGGTGCGCACCCCGCTCGATGCGCTTCTCTACGACCTTGCCGGTGAAGAGGTGATGCGGCGCGCCCTCGTGGCCGTGAACGAAACGCTGCCACCCGAACTGCACATTCGGCTCTACAAGAACAATTCTGACGGCAAAGGCAACTCCTACGGCACCCATGAGAACTATCTCGTTGATCGCTCCGTACCGTTCGATGACCTCGTTCGTGGTCTCCTGCCACATTTCATCTCGCGCCAGATCATCGTTGGCGCCGGCAAGGTGGGCGCCGAGACCGAAACCGCTCGCGGATACGGCACCACCTTTCAGGTCAGCGCTCGCGCCGAATTCTTCGAAGAGGTGGTTGGCCTCGAGACCACGCTGAAGCGACCAATTATCAACACACGCGACGAACCGCATGCTGATGCCACTCGGTTTCGCCGGCTCCACGTGATCAACGGCGACGCTTCAATGAGTCAAACCGCAACGTGGCTCAAGGTGGGCGTCACGTCGCTACTTCTTGCGTATATCGAAACCTGCGGGATATCCGTGTTGCCTCCACCACCGGACCGACCGGTGAGTGCCTTTCGGGCCTTCGCTCGCGATCTATCGCTGACCGTGGGTGTAGACGCCGCAGGTTCGTCGTGGACTGCACTGGCATACCAAGAGCGCCTTCACGACATTCTCGCTAGGTTTGCCGCCGAACACGACACGTCCGATGTCGGACCCGACGATCAAGTGCAGTCCATCCTCACCTCCTGGCGGTCGATCATGGACGGCCTTCACCAGGACCGGGACCGCCTCGCAGACCGCGTTGACTGGATTGCCAAACTGCGACTCGTCGAGGGCTACCGGGAGCGGCACCAGCTCGCGTTTGGCGACGCACGTCTGAAGCTGATTGATCTCCAATACCACGACATACGAAAAGAGAAGAGTCTGGCTGCCCGCGCGGGCTTACGGACGCTTGTCGCACTCGACGAGATTGCGGCAGCTGTTCACGAACCGCCCCATGACACCAGAGCCTTTTTCCGTGGCAGTTGCGTTTCCAAATTTCCTAATGAACTCGTCAATGCAAACTGGGATTCTCTGGTGTTTGACACGGGAAGCGGGCCTCTCCAACGCCTAGAAATGCCTCATCCGCTGCGGGGAACTGAGGCGCTCGTTGGGGCAGCCTTAGCCAAGGCACAGACGGCCGCTGACTTACTTGTTGCACTGACCGACTAGAAAAGAAACATGAGCGAACAAGAACGAGTACAAAAGTCAGCGACCAACCGGTCGGCGGAACAGACCAGCGAACCCACGACGGCCGCGAGCCACGACGACCTCACGGCGGCCCTCGACGACATCCTCAACGACATTGACTCCGTGCTGGAGGCCAACGCCGAAGAATTCGTCCGTGGCTACGTCCAAAAGGGCGGGGAGTGACGATGGGGCTGCCGCTGTTTCCACCCACCTCGGACCCCGGCCCTTCATTTCTCGCCTTCGCTCGAGCTCACGGCCTCATCACCGAGACCACCGACCACAGCGAACTGAGCGCGCACGCAACCACCGTCGTAGCCCTTCGCTACAACGGTGGCGTTGTCATGGTCGGCGACCGCCAGGCCACTGGGTACTACATCGCCAGTCGCGATGTTCGCAAAATCGAGGCGGCCGACCACTACACGGGCATCGCCATTTCCGGATCGGCCGCGCGGGGCCTCGAATTTATTCGCATCGCGCAACTCTCCTTTGAGCACTACGAAAAAATGACCGATGCTTCATTGAGTCTGGAGGGCAAGGCCAACTACCTTTCACCGCTCATTCAGAACAACAACCTTCGCACCCCTTTTACAGTGGTGCCGTTGCTGGCGGGCTTCGACCTCAGCCGCAAAATTGGCCGCGTTTTTGAATACGACGGGGCCGGCGGCTGCTACGAGCGCAGCGATTTCGCAGTCATCGGCTCGGGATCGCCCTTCGCCGAGAGCACATTGCGTTTAGGTTTCCGGACTGACATGAGTCGTGAAGACGCACTCCAGTTGGCCGCACTCGCCATCTACGAAGCGGGTGACAACGACCCGAGCACCGGTGGCCCCGACTTCGTTCGGAATCTGTATCCCATGATGGTCTGCATCGACGACAACGGGTTTGCTGAACTCGACGAGGCCTACGTTGAGCAGACCTTCCGAACAATCAGCGATCGTCGCACCCAGTCACGTGGCATCGCGGGAGGAACACTTCGATGAGCAACTTCATGTACGTCGCCCCCGAACAGATGATGAAGGACCGGGCGGAATTTGCCCAGAAGGGCATCGCCCGTGGCCGCTCGTTGATCGCTGCCATGTACGACACCGGAGTTGTCATCGTGGCCGAAAACCCCTCGGCATCGCTCTACAAGGTGTCCGAGATCTACGACCGCATTGCTTTTGCGGGAGTGGGGAAGTACAACGAGTTTGATCGACTCCGTGAAGCCGGTATCCGCTGGGCGGACAGCACAGGTTTCACCTACTCCCGTGATGATGTTGACGCGCGCGCCCTCGCCAACTACTACGCGCAGTACCTTGGTGACACGTTCACCGAGGGTCCGAAGCCCTTGGAGGTTGAGCTGCTTGTTGTGCAGTTGGGCTCATCACTGCGCCCGACCAAGATTTACCGTGTCGCCTACGAAGGCACTATTGCTGATGAGCCCCGTTTCGCGGTCCTGGGCGGCGACGCTGAAACGATCCGCCACCGCTTTCAGGCCACCGAAGATACAGCCAACAACCTCAGTACGACACTGAGACTCGCGGTTGCGGCAATCGCCGGACCCGAACGAGAAATCCCTACCGCCGACCTTGAGGTCGGCATCTTGGAAGATCGTGGGCACCGTCGCACCTTCAAGCGGCTCACCGATGACGAGGTCAATGCCCTTCGGTCATAGGGCGGCCCATGCTTCGTCGCATCTACGGCATTGAGACCGAATTCGGTATTACCTTTTCCCATGAGGGACAGCGACGCCTAACCCCGGATGAGGTATCGCGCGTCCTCTTTCGCAAGGTCGTTGCCTGGGGGCGGTCATCGAACGTCTTCCTTGAGAACGGCAGTCGGCTGTATCTGGACGTTGGCTCACACCCCGAATACGCCACTGCAGAGTGCGACAGCCTGACTGATCTCGTCGCACAGGACAAGGCCGGAGAATCAATCCTTCGCGAGCTGGTCGCTCACGCCCAGGCACAGATCACCGGCGATGGGGCCCGAGGCGACGTCTTTCTGTTCAAGAACAACACCGACTCCACCGGTAACTCCTACGGCAGCCACGAAAATTTCTGCATCGAACGCATGGATGATTTGAGCCGTCTCGAGCAGGTCTTTATTCCATTCTTGGTGAGTCGCCAGATTTTTGCCGGCGCTGGAAAGATCGTCAAGAGTCCCGTTCAGCCCACACGGTTTGCCATGAGCCAACGAGCTGAACATATGTGGGAGTCCATCTCCTCGGCCACCACCCGGTCTCGTCCCCTCATCAATTCCCGTGACGAACCGCACGCCGACCCCGATCTCTACCGTCGACTCCACGTCATCGTGGGGGATTCAAACATGAACGAATTCGCCACTTTTGTCAAGGTCGGTACCGCCGCGGTGGTGCTGGCCATGATTGAAGACCGCACCACTGTTTTACGAGACTTCACCTTGGTCTCACCCATTGGTGCGTTGCGTTCCATCTCGTACGACCTGTTTAGTGAACGGACCGTCACGCTCCAAAGTGGGCGGAGCATGACGGCGCTGGAGATCCAAGAGGACCTCTGCGAGCGCGCCGAACTCTTCATCCAGACTCGAGACCTTCCGGCTGACCAAGTGCTGGCAGTTCGTTGGTGGCGCGAGCTCATTGAGCAGTATCGAAAGGACCCCCTCCAATTAGGTGACCGTGTTGACTGGGTCGCGAAATATCTCATGATTGAGCGCGAACAACAGCGTTCGCAGTGCGACATCACTGACGCCCGATTGGCCCTGATTGACTTGCTCTATCACGACATCAACTACGAACGGGGCCTCTTTTACCAACTGCAGTCCCGAGGGCTCGTGCGTCGAGTGGTCACCGACCACGCCGTGTCAACCGCGGTCACGTCCGCACCAACGACGACACGCGCGGCCATGCGAGGTGCCTTTATTCGTGAAGCAAAGCGTTGGAACCGGGACTTTTCCGTTGACTGGGTCCACCTCAAGTTGACCGATGACATTCAGCGAACGATCATCCTCAAAGACCCTTTCAAGAGCAATGATGACCGCTTCCAGCGACTCCTCTCTTCATTAGTTCGCGCCGACGCGAGTACAGTTGAAGGGTGACTGAGACGCCCCCAGAGCCAGACCAGGGGAGTGCGCCGCGCCGCCGTTCTCTGGCCGCCTTCCGCAAGGGCCGCGAATGGTTGGTCCTCGTTGTAGTGGCCCTCGTGCTGTCGTTGGTGATTCGCGACTTCGCCTTCCAGACGTTTTTCATCCCCTCCGGTTCCATGGAACCGACTTTGCAGGTCGGTGACCGCATCGTGGTGGACAAACTCTCCGTCCGCTACGGGACCATCAACACTGGTGACGTCATTGTGTTTCACGCCCCTGCCACGGTGGCATCGGTGTGCGGTGATGCCGACTCCGACCTGGTCAAGCGCGTCATCGGTGTCCCCTTCGACACGGTGAGCTCAACGGGCAACACCATTTACATCAACGGGCACCCTTTGGCCGAGAAGTGGTCGCACACCGAGCCCCTGGGCCCCGTGATCAAGACCACCCGCGTGCCCAAAAATGACTACTTTGTCATCGGTGACAACCACTCAGACTCCTGTGATTCGCGCTATTGGGGCTTTGTCCCTCGCCAGAACATCATTGGCAAGGTCTTTGTCCGCCTCTGGCCTCTTCGCCGCATCGGATGGCTGTAGGGCGAGTGATGTAGCCCTCCTAGTATTGGAGCGTGCTTGATTTCAGCCCCATCAAGATCCTGCTGATCGTGGTGGTCACGGTGGTCCTCTTGGGCCCCGACAAGTTGCCCGATGTCGCTCGCACCATCGGCAAAGCCTGGCGATCGGTCAAGCAGTGGCAGGGCAAAATCGAGCAGGAAGTTCGCGGGGCGATTCCTGATTTGCCCGACACCACCAACCTGGCACGATACGCGCGGAGTCCGCTGCACCTCCTCAACGAACTCGCTGACCGCACCGATCCCGTCACCACCGGTAATGAGACACAGGAATCGACACCAGCTGAAGCAACGGCCGCGGCAGTGGCCGAACCGACCGCCCTCACCTTGCGCAAGCCACTGGTAAACCCTCCCGCCGAATGGCAGCAGCCGTCGGGCCCCTTCGACCCGTCGATGAACTAACCATGGGCCGCCTTCGCCAACACGCCAACGCCATGACGCTGGCGGAGCACCTCACCGAGGCGCGCCGTCGCTTTTTGATCTGCGTGGGCGCCGTTGCGGTCCTGGCCACGGCGGCCTTTGCGCTGTACCCACACCTGCTATCAATTCTCCAGGCGCCGTACTGCCACGCCTCGCCTGGACACTGCCAATTTCTGGTCACCAACCCCCTCGATGGGCTGACGCTCCGGTTCAAACTCAGCCTCTACAGTGGCCTCCTCGCCTCATTCCCCGTGTTCCTGTGGCAGTTGTGGCGATTCGTGACGCCTGGGCTGAAGTCGTCCGAACGCAAGTACGCCCTGCCGTTTATTGCGGCGTCTCTCATCTTCTTTGCGGGAGGCGTTGTCGTCGCCTACATCTCGTTCAACCACGCGCTGTCGTGGCTCGAACAAATTGGCGGTCGTCAGTTGATCACCGACTACAACCCGAATCAATACATGACGTTGTTCGTCTTGATGATGTTCGTCTTCGGTTTGATGTTTGAATTTCCCGTGTTGCTCGTGGCGCTCCAACTTGGTCGTGTTGTCACCCCGCGACAACTGTTGGCACGTTGGCGCTACGCCATCATCGTCATCACGATCGTGGCCGCCGCCATCACTCCAAGTAGCGATCCCTTTTCAATGCTGGCACTAGCGATTCCCCTTACCGTCTTCTACTTCCTCGCCATTGGGGTTGGAAAGTTGTGTCGTCGATGAATTATCGCCAGCGATTTATAGACGCCCAAGGCTTTGGGCTCGACCGCTTCCAGCTCGACGCCATCGACGCTTTCGACAGCGGCGTCAATGTCCTGGTTTCAGCACCCACTGGTTCAGGCAAGACACTCATCGCCAACTACGCCATCGGCGAGGTCCTCGAACGAGGGGAGCGGAGCTTCTACACGACACCCCTGAAAGCACTGTCGAACCAGAAGTATTACGAACTTTGCGCACTCTTCGGCGAAGACCGCGTGGGACTTTTGACGGGTGACACGTCAATCAATCGTGACGCCGCCGTCGTGGTCATGACCACCGAAGTCTTGCGCAACATGCTGCTGACCGACTCGGGCCAACTTCGCACGCTGGGCCTCGTCGTGATGGACGAAGTCCACTACCTCCAGGATCCATTCCGAGGGGGTGTCTGGGAAGAAGTACTCATCCTGACCCCTCCGGCAGTGCGATTCGTGGCACTGTCGGCCACCATTGGCAACGCCGGCTTCGTAGGGGAGTGGTTCAATGAGGTACGTGGCGACACCGCCGTCATTCTTGAAACCAATCGCCCCATCACGCTCCACCAGCACGTCGCGGTTGTCAAGCGCGGCCAGGATCTGCCCGACATTGTTGATCTCCTCGACGGCGAGCGACTGAGTGAGCCCGCCCGCAAAATTGACAACACGATGAAGGCAACCCGTCGATTCCGACCAGGGCCAAAGTGGCACGGCCCCAAATCGTCGGCTCCACCGTCGCCCTATCGTCCGCCCAAGCGGAGCGAGCTACTGTTGGCGTTACAGCGCGACAACCTGCTCCCAGTGATCGTCTTTATCTTCTCCCGCGCCGCGTGTGATGACGCGGTGCGGCAGTGCCGTCGTGATGGCCTCCTCTTCACCACACCCGAGCAGCGGGCCCGGATTGAAGCGATCTGCAACGACCGATTGGTTGACTTTCACGACGAGGACTTGCTGGCCCTCGACTACGGCGAGTTCCTTGATTGCTTACGCCGCGGACTGGCGGCACACCACGCCGGCATGGTTCCGGCCTTCCGGGAAATCGTTGAACGTTGTTTCCACGAGAATCTGCTTTCTGCGGTCTTCGCGACCGAAACATTGGCTCTTGGCGTCAACATGCCGGCGCGATCCGTGGCGCTGGAGCGCTTTGCCAAATACTCCGACGCCGGTAAGCGCGTGCTGACCAGTGGGGAATACGCCCAGATGACGGGTCGAGCGGGACGACGCGGACTCGACGACGAGGGGCACGCCATTGTCTGTTTTGCCCCCGAGCTAGCCCTCCACGACATCGGTCGCGTTGCTATCGCTACTCCCTCGGAACTCCACTCATCGTTCCGTCCGACGTACAACTTCACCGCTAATTTGATGAATCACTTTGAGTACGAAACGGCCATTGAGGTGGTGCAGCAGTCGTACGCACAGTTTGAGACCAATCGCCGTCCCGCTGGCTCCAAGCGCTCATTGGCCGATCTCATGCAGGCTCGTCATCGCGTGCTTGAGGAACTCGGATACGCCGAAGGATGGAAACTGACCTCCGACGGGCAGCTCCTCCGTTCGCTGTACCACGAGTGTGACTTGCTCATTGCCGAATGCTTGCAGCTGGGGATCTTTGACGATCTCGAGCCGGCCCAGTTGGCAGGTCTCCTTTCCAGCTTCGTGTTCGAAGCCAAGCGAAGTGCGCGCAGCTCGAAGGCCCCGCAGACCCCGGTTAAGAAGAAAAAGAATCTGCACGACCGCTTGGGGCCTGAACGGCGGATGAACCTGAATGACCGAATGAGCGAGATCTCAGTGATCTCGGCACGACTGCGCGAGGTAGAAGCCCGGCACAAGGTCCATCACGCCAAAGAGCCCGATGGCAAGTTCATTCCAGTTATCGCGGCCTGGGCGAGGGGAGCGTCGCTCTCGACCGTGCTCGACCTCGCTGACGTTGAGGTGGGCACCACGTCACCAGGTGATTTCGTGCGCAATGCCAAGCAAGTCGCAGACCTCTGTGAGCAGGTCGGGCGGCTCAGCACTCTGCCCTCGGTTGCCAGCGCCGCACTCGACGCTCGCGACGCCGTTTTGCGGTCGGTCGTGGCGGGAGCCTCCACAATCCACCAACTTGACTAGTTTGGGCTCTATTGTCTATGGCTCATGCACCCCTACGTCGCTGAACACTTCACTGAAGCCGAACAAGAGGTGCTTCGTCGGTATTTCACGAACCTCGACGGACCAGTTTTTGCCCTGGTAAATCTTCCTGAGGTGGTGAAGGGAGCGCTGTTCGCGCGCTACTCGCGATCCAACAAGAGCCTCCGCCGACTGTTCCTCGACGAATTCGTCGGTGATCTCGACCTTGAGGGCGACGAAACGATTGATGCCACCGTGGGTCTGGACCGCGCGGATGACCTCTACCAGAAGATTTTCTACGAGTACGGTGACGACTCGGTGGCCCAGCTCGGTGGCGTGCACTTGGCCTGTGAGCAGGCCTCCAACGTTTTGACCAAGGTGCTCGAGCGCGGTCGATTGATGAGTTACCTGGAGCAGTCAACGCGGTACCTCGGCTACGACAAGCGCCTCGACAACGGCCACTACCGGTACTACCGCGACTCCAGTGTTCTCGAATCGCGCCTTGGCGCCCGCTACATCGGTGAAATGGACCGGATGTACGACACGTACGCCGAACTCCTGCCACTACTTACTGACTTCATCGCGAAGAAGTTTCCCAAGACTGAGGCCGACACCGACTTCGTCTACCGTCAGGCCATTCGCGCCAAGGCCCTCGACGCCGTGCGCGGACTCTTGCCCGCCTCGGCATTGTCGAACCTCGGCATTTACGCCTCCGGTCAAGCCTACGAATCGCTGCTGCTGCGCATGCGCGCACACCCGTTGCTCGAAGTGCGCGAATACGCCGAACTGATGATCGTTGAGCTTCGCAAGGTTATTCCTTCGTTCCTCAAGCGACTCGACGTCATCGACCGTGGCGTCGCCTGGTCCAACTACCTCCGTGAAACCGAGCAAGACACGCTTGCCGTCGTTGCGGGGCTCGTAGGTGACGTGCGCCCACAGCCAGAGGAATCTGTTCGACTCTCAGCCTTTGACCCCAACGGAGAAGTCAAGATCGCAGCCGCCATTTTGTTCGCCAACTCGTCGTTGTCGCAGCAGGATGCTGACGCACGTGCCGCGCTCTTGACTAGCGAGGAACGCGCGTCACTGATCGCCACCTACACCGGTGACCGCAAGAACCGCCGCCACCGACCCGGTCGAGCCTTCGAAAGCACTGACTACCGCTTCGAGCTCGTCACCGACTATGGCGCATTCCGCGACTTGCAGCGCCACCGTCTCCTCACCATCGAATGGCAGCCGCTCACGGTTGATCTCGGGTACGACGTCCCCGAGATTGTGCGCGAGGCCGGTCTCGCAGAGCGTTACGAAGAATCATTGGCTCGCTCGGCCGAGTTGTTCAACGAGCTGCGAGACGAGTTCCCGCAGGCGGCTCAGTATGCGGTGGCCCTGGCGTTCCGCATCCGTTACGTCATGCAAATGAACGCCCGCGAAGCGATGCACGTCATCGAGCTCCGATCGGGTCCGCAGGGTCACCCGTCGTACCGACGCGTCGCGCACGAGATGATTCGACTGATTCGCGAAGAAGCGGGTCACACGGCAGTCGCCGATGCGATGTCCTACGTTGACTATTCGGACACCGATCTTGAGCGTCTCGAAGCCGAACGCGCCGCAGAGCGCAATCGTAAGAATTTGACGAAATAGAAGAAAATTCGGCCGGAAGTAGTACCGTGTGCCCAAAAGCCACGTACAATGACCGCGCACCAGATAAGGAATTTTATGAGCATGGATGGCGAAAACGACGAAGTCTTCGACGAAGAAGAACTCGCTGAAGGTTTTGACGAAGAATTAGTAGACGACATCGAAGGCGATGACGTTGATGAAATACCCGCCCTTGACGCCGACGAGCCCGATGACGAGGGCGACGACGAAATCGTTGAAGTAGAAGTAGTCGCAGAGGTCGCACCACCCGTTGACGATGACGACCTCATTGACGATGCCGATGTGGAACTGGCCCTGGACGAAGTGCTGGCTGAGACCATCCGCCGCACCAGCGTGCCCGACGACGATGAGGAAGCGCCCGTCGAGGCAGACCCGCTCGCCGAAGCCATTGAGACCATCCTGCCCAAGCAGGACGACGAGTTCCGATGCAAGTCATGCCGTCTTCTCAAGAAGATGAGCCAGCTGGCGGACCCAGACAAGACTCTCTGCCGCGACTGCGTGTGATGTTCTCCGCTAGCAGCGAGGACTACAGCTTCACGTTTGACGCTCTACCTGCTGATCACCCTTTGGTTGACGCGTGGCACTCAGCGCTGCGCACCCATCGCGGGGGCCCCGCCCTCTTCGACGAAATTACCGATGGCGCGTCGATTGCGGACTACCTGTCACACAGCTCGCACCAGAATGAACACATCATCATCCGCAGCAATACTTCGGATATTGGTTTCGCTCTCTTGCGTAACGGCGTTCTTCTGGCATTGTTCGTTACACCGGCATTGCGCCGCCGCGGCATTGCGTCAGCGTTTATTGTCGCCCTTCGCGCCAGTGGGGTAGAAGTGGTTGATGCTCGGGCCCTGCCAGGTGATCGAGGCACAAAGTCGCTTTTTGAATCGCTTGGCTGGAAGGCCCGACTCCTCACAATGCGCGACGGACCGTTGTCCGAAAAGTAAGAATCCGGGCCTCGCGGCCCGGATTCTTCGTTTCTAGCCTCGGCGGGCAGGGCTCCGGCGAACCGGTGCCTTGGTGGGCGGTGGCGGTGGCGGAACCTTCATACCGAGCAGCTTGGCCAACTCGGGAATGGCGCCAGCGTTCTTGATCGCCAATGCCTTTGCTGCCTCGTCGGCGGGAATGCCGAGCGGCTTGATATTGCGACGAATGCTTGTCTCGACTGCCAGCGTCACCAGCTCCATCCAGACAGCGACGTCCTGCGCGGCGTGCAGCGCTTCGGAGACCATCGAGGTGACCTTTGCGGCAGTCTCGGCGCTGACGCGCGTCGACATGTCCGGTGGGCGAGCGACCAAACGAAGGGCTTCGGCGATGTTCGACGAGGCCACGGCGCCGTCGAGCTTCTCGACCCACTGCGTGCGCAACACGTCAAGCTTCGCGTTGAGCGACGTCTGGAGTTCCTTGAGCTGAGCGCGAGCCTCGTCGTCCAACGTCACCGTCTTGGCCGAGGTCACCACGGCGCGAAGGTCACGGAGGCGAAGCTCCTTACCGGCGCCAAAGGCGCCAGCGGCGCGGTCCTTCCACATGGCGAGATTGGTCTTCGTGAGAAGATCCTCGGCAATGCGCTCAATGGTGGCGGCATCGATGGTGGGGCGACCCTGTTCGGTCGCCTTCTTGTTCTGTTCCGCGACGGCGCTGCGAACCGACGGCATGCCACCACGCAGCAACTGCTCAGCAACAGGCAACTGCTCGGGCGACAAAGTGGCCAAGAAGGCGTTGCGGTGAATCGTGGTCAGCGGGGGAGTAGCGGGGCCGGAGGGACGCTCGGAGCGGCCACCGGGGCGACCGGCACCACGGCCGTCGCGCTTTGGTCCACGGTCATCACCGTCGCGCTTTGGACGCTCCGACGGACCACCTTCGCGCTTTGGACG
>DAIQPT010000019.1:13143-21034 GCA_036787185.1 Acidimicrobiales bacterium
GGTCATCACCGTCGCGCTTTGGACGCTCCGACGGACCACCTTCGCGCTTTGGACGATCGCTCGAGGCACCTTCACGCTTCGGACCGCGACCACCGGGGCGGGCGCCATCACGGTCGCCGTCACGGCGCGGGCCACGGCCCTTAGGGGCGTAAGTCACCGTAACGTCGGGACCCTTGGTATCGGCAACAATCAGCGCGACACGCTCGTTACGAGGGTCAAGAGGGGAGGCCGTCTTTGGGGGCAGGACAGCGGTCACCTCCATGCGCTCCATGAACTGTTCAATGTCAGCGCGATAGACAGCGCCGACGACCGGTCCTCCTGGGATCAACGAAGCTGCGAGGGTGCCCTTCGGGAGCTTGGCTCCCGCTGCACGCCACGTAGCGACGTCGCCGTTAAGGCTGGTGATTTCGATCTCAATTCGACGAGACATAGGCAACCAATCTAGTCGCAAATTCTTGGTCCGTATTTTTCATCAGTATTTAGATGAGATTTAGGATCGACTCCCTAAAGTGGCGTCATGAGTGATACGCCTTTTGAGACTGATTCCAACGAACCCCAGACCCCTTCCGTAGGGTTTCCCGAAGTTCCGCTTCCCGAATCAGTCATCAACTCGCCAAACCCGGCACCCCACGTGTCAACCCCATCGGCGTGGACTGGCCGCGTCGCCACCGTCGTGGTGGCGGCACTAGTGGGTGGGCTGGCTGGTTACCTGGCCGCCCCATCGGAGAGCGGAGGGACGCTCACCGTCAATGAGTCCACTGCCGCTCCAGCCGCTGCGTCCCTTCCCGGTGGCCTAACCATTCCCGCGCTCGTCCAACGGGTCCAAAACGCCGTGGTGTCAATCGACGTCAAGGGCGCGGGCCAAGAGGACCAGGGGACCGGCATGATCATCACGAGCAACGGTCTCGTGGTCACGAACAACCACGTCATCGCCGCTGCCGTCAGCGGTGGCACCATAACCGTGACCCAATCCGGCACCACGAAGGCCCTGCCTGCGACACTCATCGGCACAAATCCGACTGACGACGTTGCCCTCCTGCGCATTGACAACGCCTCGGGGCTCCCGACCGTGACCTTCGGAAAATCCAATGATCTGCAAGTGGGGGACAGTGTGGTCGCCATTGGTAACGCGCTGGGACTAGCCGCCGGCACCCCCACCGTTACTTCCGGCATCGTGTCGGCCCTGGGTCGCACGGTCACCGCGTCGACGTCGAGCTCCTCGGAGACGCTCAACAGCATGATCCAGACTGACGCCGCCATCAACCCCGGCAACTCCGGTGGACCGTTGCTCGACGCGCAAGGCGACGTGATTGGCATGGACACCGCGGTGGCGGGAACCCTGCCTGACGGAACCTCAGCGCAAAATATCGGCTTCGCCATCCCCGTTAGCACCATTACCAGCCTCTTGACGCAGTTGAAGGCCGGCGAGAGCGTCGTCAACCACGGCGCCTTCATTGGCGTAGAGATCTCTTCGATGACGCCATCACTGCAGGCCGAGTACGGGTTCACCGTAAACCAAGGGGCAGTGGTCATGAGTGTCATCAGTGGCACGGGGGCCGCCAGCGCCGGCCTGCAACAAGGCGACATCATCACGAAGATCAACGGCACAACGATTACCGGCAACCAGGACGTTCAGAGCGTTGTCTCCGCGTTGTCACCGGGGCAAGTCGTCCACCTGACCGTTATCCGAGGCTCGCAGACCCTCAAGTTCAATGTGACGCTGGGCCGGGCGCCGACGGGTTACTAACGACTGGTGCCGTACTCGGGGTTTGGTTATAACGCCGATAATGTACGTTATGTAAAGTAACAATGAATCCGTAAGTTATTGCTGTTCAGGGCTAATCTGGCTGCCAATGACCGACCGGCTTCATCTCTCCCCTCGGCAGCTGCTGAACGCCTGTGGCGCCGTAGCGGCTGGCGGAGCCATCGGAACCATTCTTCGGGACCTCGCGCTCAAACTGCAGCCCGTCGCCGCGACCAACTCCTGGGCGTCACACATCCCTTGGACGCTGCTCGCCATCAATGCCGTGGGCGTCTTTTTGGCCACGGTCCTGCTTCGGGGCCCGCTACGACACCGCGAGCCCAGCGACGTTGGGCGGCTCGTCCTCATTACGGGCTTCTTCGGGGGCTTCACCTCGTATTCCAGCCTCTACGTCGCCCTGAGCGGTATCTGGCGTCTCAGCGCTCTCGGCGCCTGCCTGACCCTCGCTGGCGCCCTTCTGAGCGGGCTCGTGGCCGCGTGGGCAGGGATGAAGGTGACGCAGTGACGCTTGTCCTTGTTGCGATCTTTGGAGCCCTCGGGTGTGTCGTCCGGTGGCTGTTTGAGTATGTGGTGCGTCAGCGCCACCCTCGGGTGCGGCCATGGGGCACAGTGGCGGCGAATGCGCTTGGCTGCTTCATCGCGGGCCTCGTGCTGTACCGGTTCACCGGCTCGATGAACTCCCACCTACGCAGTGACGCGATCACCGGTTTTTGTGGGGGACTGACCACCTTTTCGTCAGCCTTCGCCATTCCGGCCATTTTGGCCCACGAGGGTGCTCGCCGAACGGCGGTGGCACTTCTTGTCACCACTCCCCTTTTGTGCGCCGGGGCATTCGCTCTAGGTGCCGCCGTGCACTAACGAGCGGCGCTACTCGCCCACCGTCACCACAACGTCGCCTCGCGGCGACAAATCGGGCGTGTGGTACGACCACCACCACAACACCAGCGCAAACGGAACTTCGGCTACCGCCTCAGCCCAACTCCCCCAGACCGTTGCTCGGCGAGCGGTGGTCACATCGAACCAGGCATCAACCAAAAACAATGTGCCCGCGACAGCGGTGAAGAGGTTAAAGCTCCGGTGTCGACGAGCAGCGCTGACGACCACGCCAACCAGGGCAGCCACCTCCATGAGGTCAATGCCGACCCAGGCGAAATCCCAGTGCGCCGCCACGTAATGCCGGGGCAGCTTCCAGCCGAGAATCACCAAGTAGACCGCCTCAAAGACGATCAAGATGGTGAGAAGTCGTAGCGTCCGTCGTGACGGTAGGTCCTCGTGCGAGAGACGAAGAACCCTCATGACTATGGCCCTAGCCGCGGTTCGCGGCGTCTTCGGTCGACACCAACTGACGAGCCGCACGGGCTTCATCCACTCGCGACACCGGTGTCGTCTGCGGCGCCTGCCGCAGACGTTCGGGGTCGGTCACGGCCCGCGCAGCAATGCGCTCAATGGACTGCGCCAGCGACTCCAGTGTCTGGAGTGACTCGGTCTCGGTTGGCTCGAACATCAGCGCTTCATCAACAATCAATGGGAAGTAGACCGTCGGTGAGTGGAAACCCTCCTCGAGCAGCGCTTTGGCCACGTCGAGGCCGCGCACCCCGTACTCACTCTTGAGTCCTGAGGCCGTCAGTACTGCTTCGTGCATACACGGACGGTCGTAGGCCGCCGGCAAGGTGTCACGCAGACGGTGCTTCAGCCAGTTGGCGTTGAGGACGGCGTGCTGCGCGACGCGCGTCAGGCCATCACCGCCGTGGACGTTGATGTAGGCCAACGCCCGCGCCAGGACGAGGGCGTTGCCGTGCCAGCCGTGCACACGACCAATCGAACGAGGTGGCGTGCGCCACTCGTAGGTGCCGTCATAGTTTTTGGCGGCCTTGGGCCCGGGCAAGAACTCGACCAAACGCTGCGACACCGCAACAGGACCGGCACCGGGGCCGCCACCACCATGGGGCGTGGCGAACGTTTTGTGCAGGTTCATGTGGACGACGTCGAAGCCCATGTCGCCGGGACGCACCGCGCCCAGAATGGCGTTCAAGTTGGCGCCGTCGTAGTACAGCAGGCCGCCGACCTCATGTACCGCGGCCGCGATCTCCACGATGTCTTCTTCGAACAGACCAACCGTGTTCGGATTCGTCAGCATGATGCCGGCGACATCGGGACCTAGTGCTGCCTTCAGCGCTTCGAGGTCAACCAGTCCGCGGTCGTTCGACGGAATCGTGGTGACGTCGTAGCCACCGAGTGTTACCGATGCCGGGTTGGTGCCGTGCGCCGAGTCCGGAATAAGGATGCGCTTGCGAACATCGCCATTCGCCTGGTGGTAGGCACGCATCAAGAGCAGACCGGTGAGCTCACCGGCGGCGCCGGCGGAGGGCTGCAGAGTGGCTGCGGCCATGCCCGTGACCTGACACAGCTGCTCTTCGAGCATCACCATCAACGCGAGCCAACCCTGGCATAGCGAGGCCGGCACACCGGGGTGCACCGAGTTCCAACCCGTGTCATTGGCGACCGCGTCACAGAACTTCGGGTTGTACTTCATCGTGCATGATCCCAGCGGGTACGCGCCCAGGTCGACGGAGAACTGACGGTGCGACAGGCGGGTGAAGTGACCCACGAGATCGCGTTCGTTCACTTCGGCCAACGCCACCGGCGCCGTGGCGAGGTGCGCCGACGGCACAAGATCGGTCAAGGGGGTTGCGGGCACGCCCGTGGTCCGCAGTTGGTAGGCCGTGCGGCCCGGTACCGAGAGCTCAAAAATCGTGGGTTCGGTCTCGTGGCCCATCAAGGGAATAGACGCGGCGCGACCGCCGGGGAACGAACTCATGACAACACCTTTCCAAGTACAGCGACGTAGCGGTCAATTTCGTCACGGGTGCGACGTTCGGTCACGGCAACGATCATGACGTTGGTCGTGTCTCCCTCGAGAGCGGGGTCGCTCTCCCCCACCAGGCTCGACAGTGCAATGCCACCGAGAATGCCCTCGTCGGCCATCGCCGACAACACCTGGTCAGCGGCGACAGGGAGCCGGAGTGCAAACTCGCGGAAGAACGGCTGCGTCGACAACGCACGCACCCCCGGAATCTGGATCAGCTGATCAAACAGGTAGTGCGCGCCCTGGGCGCATCGGGTGGCCACGTCGGCCAGTCCTTGCGTGCCCAGGTACCCCAGCTGAATGGCGGCCGTCACGGCCATCAGCGTCTGGTTCGAGCAAATGTTGGAGGTGGCCTTCTCGCGACGGATGTCCTGTTCGCGCGCGCGCAGTGTCGTCACGAAGGCGCGTCGACCGTTGGAGTCCACTGTTTCACCAACGATTCGGCCTGGCAGGCGACGAATCTGGGCCTCGGTGCAGGCGAAGAGCCCCAGGTACGGGCCGCCAAAGGAAAGGGCCGTGCCAAAGGGCTGTCCTTCGCCAACGTAGACGTCGGCGCCCCAGTCGCCGGCCGTCTTGAGGACGCCCGCCGCAACGGGGTCACCCGCCACCACGAACAGAGCGTCATTCGCCACCGCGAGGGCCTTCGCGGCCGACTGGTCCTCCAGCACACCCAAGAAGTTCGGATAGGCCGACACGACGGCCGCGGCACCCGTGGCATCTACCGACGCCCAGTCCGTGACCCCATCCTTGAGCGGGACTTCAACAATGTCGTGCCCGGTGCCGAATGCAAAGGTCTTGACGACCGCACGCCAGTTCGGGTGCACTCCAGCCGACACCAGCATCTTGGATCGACCCGTCGCACCACCGGCCATATTGACCGCTTCCACCAGCGAGGTGGCGCCGTCGTAGATTGACGCGTTCGCAATGGGCAGGCCCGAAAGGCGCGAGACCATCGTTTGGTACTCGAAAATGGCCTGCAGGACGCCTTGCGCGACCTCGGGTTGGTACGGCGTGTAGGCCGTGACAAATTCAGAACGCGACCCCAGGGCGCGAACCACCGGCGGCACCTCGTGGTCGTACGCACCTGAGCCAGCGAAACAGGTCATCTGCGTGCTCTGACCGCGGTTCATCGCCGTCAACGATGCGAACACCGCCGCAACGTCGGGCTCAGTCATCCCGGGCGCCATGTCGAGGCCAGCACTCAGTCGAACCGATGCCGGAATGTGGGCGAAGAGCTGGTCGAGTGAATCGAGTCCGAGGAACTCAAGCATCGCCGCCACTTCGTCGGGAGTGTGTGGGAGGTAATCAGCCATGATTAGTACGCCTTTCGAATAAAGGGCAATGAGGTAACCGTCGCGGGCACTTCTCGTCCACGCAAGACCACGGTTACGGGATCGCCCGGCTCAAGAGTTGGTGCCAAGAGGCCGAGGCCAATGCCACGATCCAGCACGGGCGAGATGTTGCCGGAGGTAAGGAGCCCCACGAGTGAACCATTGGCGAACACCTCGGCGTCTTCGCGAAGCGGCTGACGACCATCGGCCACCACACCAGTCAAGCGACGGCTACTGCCACGCTCCCGTTCGGCGGCCACGGCCTCGCGACCGCGGAAGGTGTCCTTGTCCCAGCCAATAGCCCACCCCAACCGCGCCTCGAGAGTCGTCGAGCTCAGCGACAGTTCGTGCCCGTAGAGCGGCAGAGCGGCTTCAAGACGGAGCGTGTCGCGCGCTCCTAAGCCCGCGGGCATGACGCCGGCGGCGACAATGTCGTGCAGCAGGGCTTCGGCTGCTTCGTTGGGAACGGCGATTTCGACGCCGTCTTCACCGGTGTACCCAGTCCCGGCGACACGTATCTCAACGCCGCGGAATTCGAAGCGAGTCACGCCGAATCGAGCAACGTCGCTGAGTCGAGGATCGATAGTGGCGAGACGCGCTCGGGCCTCAGGGCCCTGCACCGCGAGCACGCAACGCTGATTAGTCACGTCAACTCCGGGGAGCGCCTCAGTGACACCCGAAGTGTTGGAGGCATTGGGCATCACGTCGAATTCGTTCTCCCCGACCCACCAGACAATGATGTCGTCGACAACAAAACCATCCTCAGTCAGGAGGTGGGTGTACTGCGCTCGCCCTGGGGCGATGCGGGTCAAATCGTTCGTGAGGGTTCGCTGCAGGTGGTCGAACATGTCGGGACCATCGCAACGGACCGTTCCCAGGTGCGAGACGTCGAACACCACGGCGTCGTTGCGACAGGCCATGTGTTCAGCGACGGTTCCGGTTTCGTACCGAAGCGGCATTTCCCAACCACCGAAGGGAACAATTTTCGCCCCCAGGGCGACGTGGGCGTCAAACAGGAATGGACGGCGGTTGGTCACGGAACAACTTTAGGGCGCGCCCTGTGTTGATTGACCCCTCTACTGGGGAAAGAACAGAGGAATTCTTGTTCTAGAAACCTTCGGCGATTTTGGTATCAAGCTCGGCAACGACACCGGCCATCGGCACGATGTTGAAGACACCCTGCCCACCGCGGAGCAAGTCGATCAAACCATTATCGTCGGCCATCACAGAGCCGGTGCCGTCGAGCACCAACGTGCTTGCAGCGATGTTCACACCGAAGTTTTCGCGCAGGCACGTTACGGCCTGGCGCGCACGGGTCAGGGACACGCCCGAATCCAGCAGCGACTTAATCACCTTGACTTCGAGCACGTCACCGTAGGAGTACGCACGCTTTGAACCACTCCCCTGCGCTGGCGTCACTGACGGCGTCACCAGATCGGTGCGAGCCCAGTAGTCCAGCTGACGATAGGTCACGCCCGTGAGGCGGCAGACGGTGGGACCGCTAAAACCTTCGCTCACGCTCATAGGACCTCCAAGTGGCGACCACCGAGGCGGTCGAGATAACACCACTGTAGTTACATCAATGGTGATTCGGCAAATAAATCTGGGCGCCCGAGCGACGGCGACGAGGCCTCCGCCGCCACCCGCGCCGGAATGCGTCCGGCCCGACGAGCGGCGTACCCGGCCGAGATGCCATCGCGGAATGCTTCAGCCATAAGCACCGGGTCAAGGGCTCGATTGACCGCCGAGGCGGCCAACACACCGTCACAGCCCAGCTCCATGGCTAGCGCCGCCTCGGATGCCGTCCCTAGCCCCGCGTCGAGCAACACCGGCACCGAGAGTGCGTCACAAATCATCGCAATCGCGTGGGGGTTTCGGATGCCGAGCCCCGATCCAATGGGCGATCCCAATGGCATGACGGCAGCGCAGCCC
>DAIQPT010000020.1:0-20839 GCA_036787185.1 Acidimicrobiales bacterium
TTGAAAACCGGCGTGGGGAAACTCACCGTGGGTTCAAATCCCACCTCCTCCGCCAAGAGGCAGACTTAGAAGTAACCAACTCGAACGGACAATGGTCGCGTTGGTTACAGAAGAAACGACCCCGTGGACCACATAGGTTCCGCGGGGTCGTTTCTTTATGTCCCCTCAAACGCCAAGCACGCCGAGCGGCACCACGGCAATTCCATCGTCACGACGGTACGCTTCCGGTCCGGTCGTTACGACGACTAGGTCGAGCACCTTGTCGCCCAAAGTCTCGCGCAACCAGTGGAGATGCTTGACGTCGTTCGCCGTGACTACTCCGCTCAACTTAACTTCGATACCGAGGACTTTTCCCTCGTGCTCCACAACGAAGTCAACTTCGTGCCGACCACCGTGCTCACGGAGATGGAAGGTCTGGGCGCCGGCCGACTGCGCACTGGTACGGACCGTTAGCGCAACCAATGACTCAAACAGGGCCCCAAGCAGTGCACCGTCGCGCAAGAGATCCTCTCGGGTTCGTTGCAGTAGTCGCACGGCCAGCGCGGGGTCCGCGAGGTGATGCTTGGGTGCTGCGCCGAGCCTCTTGAAGTGATTATTTCCAGGAAGCCACGCCTCAAGGGGGTCGAGGATTCGCAGTTGCGTCAGCAACTCCGTATATGAACGCACGGTCTCCTTTGACGGCACGTTACGCAGCCCTGCGCTCGCGGCGTCACGAATTGTTTCCCACGACGCCGTCGTTGCCGTCGCCGCCCCGTAGGCGGCTAACCAGGCTCGCACCGTTGCTGGTCGATTGACCCGAAAGCCTGCTTCGGGCATGTCATGGCTGACGATCCGCTCGAGGTACCCATCGAGCTGCTTCGTGAGTGCCCTTCCGCTGAGATGCCGCATCCCAGGAAAACCACTGTTCATTAATTCGTCAACGTAGTCATTCAGCGTCAGTGAACTGCGGCCGGAGATCGTGGCTTTTGATCCTGAAAGGAGATTGGCAAATGACACGGCAGCCGATCCGAGGCCTCGTTCCTGGAGCGTCAAGGGGCGGACGCGGACATCAGCAATTCGCCCTGCTCCCGAGTGCGTTCCGAGCGTCGGAGCTGATCCCGTCAACAAGAACCGTCCCGGAGTGTTGTCGTCATCAACAATGCTTCGCACGGCATCCCAAACAGTGGGCACTCGCTGCCACTCGTCAAGGAGGACTGGGGGCGTGTCCCGCGCAATGATGGTGGGGTCGGCCTCCAGCACCGCTCGCTCCGCTGGACGATCAAGGCGCCGAACAGTCTGACTGCGTTCGAGCGCCGTCGTGGTCTTCCCGACACCTTTGGGCCCGTCCAAATGGATAGCCGCCAATTGTGAAAACAGTAGGTCGAGCTCGTCATCAATGACTCGACGTACGTAGCCATTCTTGGGGCTAAAGGTTTGAGACTTGGACACTATTTCTCCACATTCGGTACTTATACTATTCCATTTCTGCAAGACAAACTATTCTATTTATGCAAATACAAGTAATCCAATTATGCACAATCGAGTGTGATTCGTCTCAGAAACTGACAATAACGACCGACTGTCACTTCAGTCGATGGCGGCGTTTCTATTTCGCCAATGGCACGAGTACCCAGTGGTTCGCGGTGCACCACCAGGTCAGGTGCGCGGGCGGCGCACTTGGCGGGGCGTCGAGACAGAGGCTGGCCCCTGGGTGGTGCAATGGGTGCAGCCAGGCCACCAGAGCAATCCCGCCAAAGAGCACAATGACGAGGACTATGAAGAGCAGCGTGACGAGTCCACGTGACCTCGGCCCGCCGCCGGCCGCGTGCAGTGACTCAAAGCCCCCCACGATGCCCTAGCGAGCGATGCGGGCGCGAAGGCCGGTAATCCACGCGTCGGCCGATCGCCGGGCGTCTCCGACCTCCTGGCGCTGCGTGGAGGCCCCCGCACCAGTGACGGGGTAGGAACCGAGGAACTTGACGGTCACCAGGTGGGCCTGAACGTCGGCGAGGCAGTCAGCGACGAGGTCGTCGGCCACGTGGCCATCGAACTCGATAACGAAGCAGTAGTCACCGAGGCCGGTCTTGGTCGGGCGGCTCTCGAGTTTGGTCAGGTTGATGTCGCGAGCCGCGAATCGACCGAGAATCCCGTACAGAGAACCGGGGCGGTCGGCGTCTTGGAAGCAGACAATCAGTGTCCGGTCGGTGCCAGTCGGTGCGGCCACGGTATCGCGACCAACCCGGACGAACCGCGTGGCGTTCTCGGGGTGATCGGCAATGTTGGCCGCCAGAATCTCGAGGCCGAAGAGTTCGGCGGCGAGTGATGATCCCACCGCGGCCCACGGCTCGTCCGACGCCGCAACGTCGGCCGCGGCCTGTGACGTCGAGGTGGTCTCGCTGATCGTCAGATGGGGCATCCGACTCAAGTACCCACGGACTTGAGCCAGGGCGTGGGTGTAACTCGAGACGGTCGTCACCTCGTCATGCGAGGTACCTGGTCGGGCCAACAAGTGCATGCGAATCGGCAGAATGACCTCTTCGAGAATCACCAGGTCGTGGTCGAAGACCAGTCCATCGATGGTGGCTGAGACGGTGCCCTCAATGGCGTTTTCTAACGGGACGAGTCCTTGGTCGAGCTCCCCCGTCGCCACCAGGCGCAGAACCTCGCCAATGGATCCACAAGCAACCGGCGTCGCCGACCCCAGGAGTGCCACCGCCTCGTGGGAGAACGAGCCCTCCGGCCCTAAAAACCCAATGCGGGGTGAACTCATAGGGAAATGCTAACGCGGTCGAGGGCCCGCCTTTAACTACGATGGCTAGCGACCTCTCGAAAGGAAGTGCAATGGCGCACTCAATGTTTGAACTCGACCCCGCTTTGACCGAGGCAATTTTCTCGTATTGCCGAAATCGGATGAGCGAAGAGGCCCCTCTCGACTTCGGAAGCCACTTCCCAGCGCCCATGCCCTCACTTGAGGGACTCATTGGCACCGAGGGTCGTGACGCCGTGGCCACCCTGAACTTCTTCGTCAACGAACTGGCCCAGCGCGTGATCTCAATTGACTCACCCGCCTTCTTGGCGTTCATCCCCAATGCCCCAACCAAAAACTCACGGCTCTTTGACATGGTGGTCGCCGCCTCCGCTCTCAACGGCACCAGCTGGCTCGAGTCGGCCGGTGCGGTAGCCGCCGAGAACCAGGCCCTCGCCTTCCTCGCCCAGCGTGCCGGCATGCCCAACACCAGCGGCGGCATGTTCGCGACTGGTGGCACCATTGGCAACCTCTCCGCCCTCGTGGCCGGGCGAGACCTCGGCCAAGCACGCCACCCCGAGATCCCCCGTCACGAGGTCCGCTTCGCGATTTCCGCCGACGCCCACTCGAGTATCGGTAAGGCGCTCCACGTGCTCGGCATCGAACCGTTGCTCGTGGAGCCCGACGACCACCGCTTCACCTTGGCCAGCCTCGAGCGGGCCCTGGCCGCCGATCCCCACCCCGAGACGGTCATTGGCATCGTGGCGACCCTGGGCACCACCAACGCGGGCATCATCGATGACCTTGAGGGACTGGGCCAGTACGCGCGGGACCACGAACTCTGGTTCCACGTCGACGGCGCCTACGGTGGCGCGGCCATCTTCGCCGCCAGTGAAGTTGCGGCCGTGGCCGGATTGCGCCACGCTGACAGTTTCATCGTCGACCCCCACAAGTGGCTCTTCGGTCCACTCGACTGCTGCGCGCTCATCTTCCGCGAGCCGCTCAAGGCCCGCCACTACCTCGCTCAGCAGGCCGGCTACCTCGACGTGCTGCACGCGGGGGACGACGCCGAGGAGTGGAACCCGTCGGACTTCGGTATTGGCCTCTCACGCCGCGCCCGCGGGCTCCCCTTCTGGTTCTCGCTCGTGACCAATGGTGTCGCCGCCTACGAATCGGCGACGCAGGCCTCAATTGAGCAGGCTCTCTACGCGCAGCAGCAGATTGAGCAGCGCGAGGAGCTAGAGATGGTGCGCCCCTCGAGCCTCGGTATCGTCCTCTACCGCCGTCACGGCTGGACTGACGCCGACTACAACGCGTGGAGCGAGCGGTTGCTGCGCGAGCAGCTGGCCTTCGTTACCCCCACGAAGTGGGAGGGGGAGACGGTGGCCCGCCTCGCGTTCCTGCACCCGGACACCAGCTACGAGCTGATTGACCAGATCCTGGACTCAATGACCGCCTAGCGGTCCTTGAGCAGTGGGTCGGCGGGGTTGCGCTGGGCGTCACCGCGCAGCCCCTGTCGACGCCAGGCCAGTCCCGAGAGGGCTTCCAGGACCACCCGGTTGCCCAAGTAGGCCGTGACTTCGGCGTGGTCGTATGGGGGCGACACTTCGACCACGTCCATGCCGGCCAGCGGCACTTCCATGGCGATACGGCGCACCGCGTCCAACAGCTGACGGCTCGTGAGACCGCCCGGTTCGGGCGTACCCGTGCCCGGTGCGGCGCCCGGGTCGACGACGTCCACGTCAACCGACAAAAAGACCGCGTCACAGTCGGTCATGGCAATGGTGAGTGCTTCGTCGAGCACGGCGTCGAGGCCGCGGGCCACGATCTCGCCCATCTCAAACGAGCGCATGCCCTGCTCGGCCATCCAGTGCAGCGTTTCGGGCTCGGGCCAGTAGCCGCGCAGACCAATCTGCAAGAAGCGGTCACCGCGGCAGGCGCCCGACTCAATGAGTCGGCGCATGGGGGTGCCGTGGCCGTGGAGTGAACCGAACTGCGTGTCACCGGTGTCGGCGTGCGCGTCGAAGTGGATGACCGACACGCGACCCCAGCCCACGTGCCGAGCGATACCGGTCACGTCGGGCAGGGCAATGGTGTGGTCACCACCGAGAATGATGGGTACGACGCCCGCAGCGGCCACGGTCGTGACGCGGTCTTCCAGTAGCGCCAGCGAGCGCTCCGTATCACCCGAGGGCATCTCCACGTCGCCGAGGTCCACGACGCCGAGATCCACTAAGGGGTCGACACCGAGCGCCATCGAGGGACGCATGCCGTCGTGGGGCAAGTAGTCAGTCGTGCGAATGGCCTGCGGGCCAAAGCGGCAACCCGATCGGTGGGACGTGCCGCCGTCAAAGGGAGCGCCGATAATGGCCGCCCCCGCCGACTCCCACTCGAAGGGGACGTCGGGGTCGGCGGCGGGAATCCCGAGGAACGTCGCGTCGGGGCCGTAGAGGTTGCCGATGCGGGTCATGCGCCGGGGGTGACCGTGGGCGTCATGCCGCTATTGAGAATCTCGACCCAGGTCTGGCCTGGGGTGAGCAAGATGGGCTGGCCCTTGGCGTCGGTGTACTGGATGACGTCAGACTTCGAGGGGCCACGCTTCCAGGTACCGACGATTTCCTTGCCGTCCGTGAAGACCCAGACCGTACCGCTGCCCTGCATGATGGCGTAGGAGTTCGACGCACCGAGTTCGCCGTAGTAGTTCACCGACATCACGACGACGTTCTTCGGTGACTCGATGACGCCGTTACCGGTGCGGTCCACGGGCACCGCGGGCGAGAAGTCGTTCATGCCGCGGTTCCACGAGTTCGTTGCCGGAACGTAGGTCCACGTCACGGGGTAGATACTCGGGAAGGGCACGACCACGCGCTTGACGGGCGTTCCCGTGGCGGTGGCGCCGTCGGCGCGGTACTGGAACAGTGGCGGTGGTGGGGTGTGGTCCGTGGCGAGCGCGAACAACTTAGGTCCGATGCCGACCAAGTTATATGGGGGGACCTTGTTCGGGTCACGCCACATGGCCGAGCCGGCCGCGTTTTCGTCGATGATCTGCACCGGAGCGGTCGAGATCGAATTCACCGCGTACTGCGCGCCGCCCGAGTAGACGAAGAGGCCCTTGAGGGGCCAGACGATCTGGGTGTCGGTGGGGCGCACCGAGCGGACCGGCTCAATGCGGGCGGGGGCGTTCTGATTGAAGATCGCCGCCAGTCGGGTGATGCCGCCGTTGACGATTTCTTCGTAGACGACGTCAGCCTCGTTCACGCCCCACTGCGGCAGGGAGTTGGGGTCGTTCTCAATCTTGACGGTCATAGCCGGACGGTGCAGAGCGGCCCCACCGGGGTCGGGCAGACCGGTCAGGGGGGCCACCGGCACGGGTGACGTCGTGGGGGTCGGAGCCGAGTGACTGCCGCAGGCACTGAGCCCCAGGGCGGCGGTAACGAGTCCCGAACTCAAGAACAGGGCGCGACGAGCAGAGGTTTTCATACCCCCAACTTACCCACTGCCTAGGTCGTGGTGTTCAGTGACTTCCAGATAACGGTGTGGGGCAGACCGGTGTACGGGCTCAGATGTTCCGAGCCGGGCACCAGTTGCCACCCTTGACGTCGGTAGAAGGCCAGGGCGGTATCACGGCCGTTCGCCCAGATCTCGCGTGCGCCATCGTGCCAGGCCGCCTGTTCGAGTCGGTCCAGCAAGGCGGCGCCGTAGCCCAGCCCCTGGACATCGAAGTGGGTTGCCAGGTAGCGCAGCTGGTGCGCCGGCACCGTCTCGTGCAGTGGCGACACGGAGGCGTAGATCGAACCGCACACAACGAGCTGGTCGTCGAGAAAGCCCGCGAAGTGTCGCGCGTCCCCGTCGTGGTCGCGAGGGTCCGACACGTCGACGGCGGGGTCGTTCTCGCGCAGGACGAGTCGGCGCAAGTCGTAGAGGGCTTCGGGGGCGACAGTGCGAATCGACAACGTCACAGTGGGCGCACCATGGGCTGGAAGGCGAGATCGGGATGCTCGTCGGGGGTTTGGGGCTCGCCGTTGTCGACAAAGCCAACCTTTTCGTAGAAGGCGTGGGCCCGTGGTGCCTGTGACGACACGAAGAGGTGCAGCGAGGCGCCGCCATCACCGCGCGACCATTCGGCAACTGCGTCAATGAGTGCCGCCGCGGTGCCGTCACCGCGCGCGCTGGGCGTCACGTACATGCCCCACAGCCAACGCTGGGGCGAGTCGGCCGGGTCGTGGTCATTGGTGCCGCCGCGGGCCATGCCGACGACAACACCGTCGCGTTCGGCGATGAAGGTGGCGGGGGCACTGGCCATCTCAGCCCACTTCTCCTCCGGCCACGCCGCCACTTCTTCGTGCGTCGATCCGAACGACAATGGCGCGTCGAGCAACGCCTCGAGGCGAATGGCGCGCAGCGCCAGCGCGTCGGTCGCGGTCGTGTGGCGAACAGTGGCGCTCACGACGTGGCCTCGCGACGCTTGGGAAGTCGGGCGGAGTAAATGGAGTAGCCGTCAACTTGGCGACTCACCGCGGTGGCGATCAACGTCGCCAGCATCATCGGCAGGGCGAGCGTGAAGCCGCTGAAGGTCAGTTCCAACACGAGTACCAGTCCCGACAGCGGCGCCTGCATCGCGGCGCCGATCATGGCGGCCGCCCCGATCAGTGCGAAGGCACCCACGGGACTCCCCGGCCAGAAGTGGATCCAGGCCGTGCCGGCCAGTGCGCCAAAGACGGCCCCGGTAGCGAGAAAGGGGGTAAAGACACCACCGGCCGCACCGCTGCCGAGGGTCAAGATTGTCACCAACGGCTTGAGTATCCAGAGCAGGGCCAGAATGCCGAGGCCGCCAAGACCGAAAAAGGCGTCGTGGGCCATGTCCTTGCCGTTACCAAAGAGCTGGGGCCACCAAATGCCCAGAACACCGACAACACCGAAGGCCGCGGGCATCGCCCACAACACGTGGAGACCCTTTGGTCGAAGTACCGACGCCCACCCGATGAGACGGATGTAGCCCACGGAGAGAAGGCCAATGGCCACGCCTCCCACGACGGACCACGTGAGCAGCGACGCCGAGCTCTGGTAGGTCGGTAGATGCGCGTAGGTGGGGCTCGCCGACAGCGACAGGTAGGCCGTGCCCGTTGCGACCAATGAGCACAGCAATGCCGGCATCACGGTCGGGATAGTGAAGCTGCCGAGCAAGACTTCCGCGGTGAAGATTGCCCCGCCCAGGGGCACGTTGTAGACGCAGGCCAATCCGGCGCCGCCACCACAGGCCACCAGCAGACGACGCTGCGCGGCGCTCAGCCGGAACCACTGCGAGAGCACCGAGCCCGCGGCCCCACCCATCAATTTCGGGGCGGCCTCGCGACCGATGGAAGCACCGAAACCAATAACGATTTCCGAGACAACTGAGGTCAACGCGCTGCGGCGAATACCGAGCTCGCCAGTGCCGTTCCACACCGCTTCGTCAATTTCCGAGTGCTCGTGCCCGAAGTAGCGACGAATCAGGTACCAGGCGCCCGCACCAAAGCATCCGGCGATGAGCAACATACCCACACGGCGCACGTCCGACGTCGCGGCCACCGCGTTGGTGAAACTCCCGCCACGGTAGTGGAAGGCCACGCGCTCAGCGATCTGCAAGATGCCCATGAGGCCGTCACCAATGAGGCCCGTAATGACACCGGTAAGGAGCACGGCGAGCCAGAAGACTGGAGTCAGAGCGGCGTCCCCGTCACCCGTGACGTTGGGCTGCTCCATCGCGCCACGGCCTGACGCAATGCGGGACTTGATTAATGGCTGCGGGACCCGAAGGCGCTCGCTCTCACCTTTTTCCGTTGACATAACGCTCCCTCAACGCACCAGCGTAGTTTGGCCCTAGTGCGCGATGATCGTCGGTGAACCGAGCAATTCGCGGGGCTCGCCCACAATCGCTGTCGCTCCCGCGTCAATCAACTCGGCGGTGTCACCGAAGCCCCAGGTCACGCCGACGGCCTGCACCCCGTGACGTCGCGCACCCTCGACGTCGTAGCGGCGATCGCCGACCATCCAACACGTCGCGGGGTCAATCGCCGGCCACCCGGCCATCGCGTCGGTCATGATTTCGTACTTGTCCGACTGGCGCAGGCCCACGTCAGCACCGGCAATGCGGTCAAAGAGATCGGCAACACCGAGGTGCGTCAACATGGTCACCGCGAAGTCCACCCGCTTGGCCGTGGCCACGGCGAGGTGCACGCCTCGTTCGCGCAGCGTGTGCAGAACCGTTGCCATGTCCGGATACAACGTGGCGGCCAGGACGCCCTCGTGCTCGTAGTACGCGCGATAGCGCTGAACCGCGTCATCCAGGGCGTCGTCGGCGACACCGAGTAAGGCGAACGAGTGCCACAGGGGCGGGCCAATGAGGTTGCGCAGCTGTTCGGGCGATGCCGTTAGACCGAGGTCGTTCAGTGTCGCGCGAAAGGAGTGGAAGATGCCTGGTGACGAATCAACCAACGTGCCATCGAGGTCGAAGAGGACCCTCGTTGGCGCGTCGAGGGTCGACACGCTTTAGCGGTGTGCTTCGAGCAGCGTGACCACTACGCCCAGTGCGAAGAGCACGAGGGGGGGCACGATGTTCTTGGGAGCGTCCTTGACGCGAAGGTGCGCGATGATGGCGCCGAGGAAGTACAAGGTCAGGCCAATCGCGGCAGCCAGGCCCAACCACTTCGCGGCGATACCGGCCGCAAGACCGACGCCACCGAGGATTTCGAGGAAGGCCAAGATCTTCACGAAGGAGTCCTTGACGCCGACGTGCGTAAGGCTGGCAATAACCTGCGGATTCTTGGTGAGCTTGCCGGAGGCCGAACCCACCGCAATCAACGCGTAGAAGCCACCAATGAGATCGAGTGCGAGGCGCATCGTGTTCCTTCCTGGCGCTCGAGGTGAGCGCAGACGATAGACACCCTCATTCTACGACAGGCCCTCGCACCGAGTGTGCCAGGGCGCCAGTCCTAAACTGCAACGATGCCACGTGACGTCGCCAAGGGGCGCACTATTGACCTGACGCTCATCGTGCTCGCCGCGATCTGGGGCTCGAGCTACCTCGCCGCTAAGAGCCTGCTCGGCGTCTTCAGTGTGGCCGGACTTCTGTCATTCCGCTTCGCCCTCACCACACTGGCCCTGGTGCTGCTGTGGCTCACTCGCCGCCGGCCCGTCCAGCGCCGCGAACTGCAGATCGCGCTCGGACTCGGGCTTATTCAGGCCGTGGTCTTCACCGTTGAGACCCTGGGGGTGAGCCGCACCAGTGCGGCCAACGCCGGCCTCATCATTTCCATCACAATCATCTTCACGCCAATCGTGGAGAGTCTGGCAAAGCGGTCGTGGCTCCCTGTCCCCTTCTTTGTCGCTACCGCTACGGCGCTACTCGGCATTGGGCTTTTGGTGACCAGCCAAGGACTCCACCGGCCGTCGCTCGGCGACCTCCTCATGCTGACGGCCGCCGTGGTGCGCAGCGTCCACGTCACGTGGATGGGTCGGCTCACCAAGGGCCACGACTACGACTCACTCTTTCTCACTATGGTGCAGTGCGCCCTCTGCTTCGTCCTCTTTAGTGTGGTGGGCGGCGCCAACGCCCTGCACCAGGCCGGCCACCTTCACCCGTCACAGTGGTTCGCGGGGTGCTTCCTGGGTGTGGTGTGCAGTGCCGTGGGGTTTGTGGTGCTGCTCTGGTCAGTGCGGCTCACCAGCGCTTCGCGGGTGTCGCTGCTGCTCGGCACCGAGCCACTGTGGGCCGTGGTCGTGGCCCTGGTGGTCGGCCACGAAGTGATCGGCCTCGTTGGGGTGATTGGTGGCATCGTGATTATCGCCTCCACCTACGCCGCCCAGGGAGTTGAGCAGCGACACCGCCTCGCGACGTACTAGGACTCGACGAAGGTCGTTGGTCGAGCCGCGTCGATGGCAGCGAAACGCTCGCGCATAATGGCGATGGCCTCGGGGTTCTGATCAATCAGGACGAAGGGGCGATCGCTCTTGAGCGCGACCGCGCCGAGCGTGCCACTTCCCGCGAAGAAGTCCAGCACCCAGTCGCCCGGTTGGGTGCTCGCCTGCACCATGCGACGCAGCACCCCTTCGGGCTTTTGTGTGGGGTACCCGGTCTTTTCCTTGCCCATGGGCGAGACGATCGTGTGCCACCAGACGTCGGTCGGGAGCTTGCCGCGCGCGACCTTTTCTGGGGTCACCAGTCCCGGAGCCATGTAGGGCTCGCGGTCCACCTCGGTCGAGTTGAAGTAGTAGGTGACGGGGTTCTTGACGTAGACGAGAATCGTGTCGTGCTTGGTCGGCCACTTACTAGTGGCCCGGGCGCCGTAGTCGTAGGCCCAGATGATTTCGTTGAGGAAGCAGTCACGACCGAAGAGGGCGTCGAGCAGCACCTTGGCGTAGTGGGCCTCGCGGTAGTCGAGGTGCACGTAGAGCGTGCCGGTGTCGGTGAGTAGACGCCACGCCTCTTCGAGACGGGGTTCGAGAAAGGCCCAATAGTCGGCGAAGGCGTCGTCGTAAGAGGTGACGAGCGTCTTGACACTCTCGTAGCGCTGCCCCTTGAAGCCGAGGCGGTTCCCGGTTTCTGACCGACGTGTGCGTAGCGTCGTGCGCACCTGCTTGCGACCCGTATTGAAGGGAGGGTCGATGTAGATCATCTGAAAGAACGAGTCGGGCAGCGTCGACAAAATTGTCTGGTTGTCGCCGACAAAGACGTAGTTGGAGTCGTTGCTCAGCGTCACGCTGCTCATGTTAACAATCACGGGTGGCCTGACCACCCAGCGACCTACTCGGCGCTCGCGGCCACCGGAGCGGGTGCGGCGGCCGGTCGGGCCACCGGTCCGGTCGGCAAGAACAGCGCCGGCACAATGGCCAGAACAATTGAGCCAAACGACCACCAGAACGATGTGCCGAAGGCCTTGGCCAACGACTGCAGTTCCGTCAACGTGGGACGGCCCACGCCGGCCTGCACCATGGCGCCAGCCTGGTGACCCAGTCGTGTCGTGATCTGACCTTCGAGCACCACGGCGAAGATGGCCACACCAAGGGAACCACCAATCTGACGAATGATGTTGGTCGCCGAGGAGGCTCGTGGAATCGCGGCGTGGGTGAGGTTGCGGTAGGAGGCCGAGAAGATGGGCATCATGCCGAAGCCCAGACCAATACCGCGCAGCAACAAGGCCAGCGCCAGGAAGGTGTAGCTCGTCGTCGCGCTCACCGTGGTGTAGAGCAAAGTGCCCAGCGCCATCAGACTCATACCAAAGACGGCCACCCAGCGGGGTCCGTACTTGTCGGCCAGCGCGCCCGCCGAGCGCATCACCAGTGCGGCACCGATGCCCTGGGGGGCCATTAACAGACCGGCCTTCCAGGCGGCCTCGCCGCGGTCAATCTGGTAGTAGAGCGGGAGCAAGAACATGGTGCCGTAGAGGGTTGCCCCGATAAGGAAAATGCCAACCGACGAAACGGAGAACGTGCGGTCCTTGAAGAGACGCAGGTCCATCAGGGGTTCGGGCGCACGCAGTGACCGCCACGCGAACAACGCCGTCAGCATCGTTCCCGAGATGAGCGAGTACCAAACAGAGCGGCCGTGGAAACCGCCGGTCACACCGACTTCGCTGAGGCCGTAGACAATCAGGGCGAGGCCCGGGCTCAGCAACGCAAAGCCAATACCGTCGAATCGGTGGTCGCGGTCTTGCTCCGACGGGGCCAGGTTGGTGCGTGAGTACCAAAGGGCGATCAGGCCAATAGGCACATTGACGATGAAGATCCAGCGCCACGAGGTGTTGGAAACGATCAAGCCGCCAAGGACGGGGCCGAGGATTGGTCCGAGCATCTGCGGGATGCCGATTACGCCCATGACGCGACCAATCTTCTGCGGTCCGGCGGTGCGGGCCATGATCGCCTGACCAACGGGCATAATCATGCCGCCACCGAAGCCCTGGAGGACACGGAAAATAATCAAGCTGTCGGCCGACCACGCGCAGGCGCACAGGGCCGAGCCGATGACGAAGAGGGCCAGCGACGTCATGTAGACAGTCTTGGCACCGATGCGGTGGATCGCCCAGCCCGAGACGGGAATGACGACGGCGAGTGACAGCAGGTACCCGGTGGTGACCCACTGGACAGTGCTCACCGGAGCGTGGAAGTCAATGCTGAGGGTGCGAAGAGCGACGGCCACGATGGTGGTGTCGAGGATCGCCATGATGGTGCCGAGGACAACAACAACGGCGGCAGCGATGACGGCCGGTTCGAGCCGCTCTTTCGTGGATGAAGACATGAGGAATCCCGATTTCGTTGAGGAGGTGCCCTCAGCGTACCGGCGAACATGGGCTAGTCAAGCATCCACCTCGAGGCCTGACACGAGCGTGCCATCGCCGAAAAACAAAATCCCCCGCGAGTCCGAAGGGGGGAACGGACTCGCGGGGGACGTCAGCGGTGACTAGTTGAAGCTTGCGCCGTTGGCGGGAGCACCACCAGGTGCGCCACCGGCAGGCCCACCGACGGGACCAGCGCCGAAGCCGCTGATCGTCGTGATGACCTGGAAGGAGCTATTGAGCTCCACCGTCTCGTAGCTGCCATCAGCGAGGGCAATGTGGGCCTCGTAGGGGTACCCACCCTGCGCGTTGGACTCGATACGAACGATGCTCGCACCGGAGGGCAACACGGCGTTGACCGCGGACGTGGCGGTGGCCAGGTCGGTACCGGTGACGAGGGTTTCGCCGGGACCGTGCGTCATGGTGGCGGGGTTGGGCTGACCGGCCGGTGGCGTTGGTGCGGGCGTGCTGGTTGCCGAGTGCGACGGTGTCGTGGCGGCACCGGCGATTGACAAGGCACCAACGCCAACGCCAATTGATGCCGCGCTGACGGCGACCATCATGGCCACTTTGTTGAGGGAACGCTTCATTGGAACTCCTAACTTGTTGACCACGGTGATCAACGGTCATCATCCTGCAGCGTCAAGATAAGAGCGCTGCCGTGCAGTCTCTAATCAGTTCGTAAGAGTGAGTGCGGCGCCAACCTTCCACCAATTTCGTAGTGGGACAACCGGAAGGCCGTCTTGCAATCTCGTGAAGCGAGGGCGTGGGCACCGGAGGACAACCCAGTGTTATCCGCTGACATTGAGTGGTGGACGCGACCGTTGGGGCGTTTGGCGCTGGTCGTCCATAATGATGAAATGAGTGGTGCAAACAAGGAACCGCCGTGACGATAACGGCGAGTGAAGCGAGAAGGAATCTGTTCTCTCTGATTAAACGGGTCAATGATGATCGTCAGCCCATTGAAATCACCTCGTGTCGAGGGGATGCCGTGCTGATGTCGTGCGCCGACTACGACGCGCTTACTGAGACCGCTTGGCTGTTGCGCTCACCGGCCAATGCCACACGGCTTATTGAAAGCCTTCACCGGGCGCATGACAAAGCGTGATATGCGTTTCAGCGGAGATTTAGCCTGAATACGTTGGTTTCGCGTTGCTCGAACCCCACCTTGCGATACAGCGCGTTGGCGGCGACTCGTGAAGGCCGCGAGGTCAGATCCACCGTCTTGGCGCCAATCGAAGCGGCGTGCGCCAGTGCCGCTTCGGTGAGCGCAACACCAACGCCCTGACCACGAACGGCTTCGTCCACGATGACGTCCTCGATCCAGGCCCGCAGTCCCGTCAGAATCGGAAAGGTCGCCAGGGTCAGCGTTCCAACAATCGTGTCATCAATTGTCGCAATGAAAAAGACGTTGCTCTCGGCCGACACAATGGTCTCGAGCTGGTCCAGCGTGAGCGGCCCCGAGCTCGATGAGAGCTGAGGGATGAGCGCGTTCATGGCGACAAGGAGCGCCTCGTCAGCGTGCGTTACTCGGGAAATTTTCATTACTCACCTCGCCAGACGGGACGTCGCACATCATCGTAGAAGACGGGGTGTGTGGGATTCTCAATGGCAGAAAAAATGTCTGGCACCCACCGTGGTGCCCCGATGGTGTCGGCCGGCAGGGCGTCCCGTCGAAACCAGCCGGCGTCGAGTGTCTCCAGCGGGTGCGGCCGTAATTCGCCGCCCACGGGACGACAGAGGAAGAGCAGTGAGTAGAGCGGGATCCGCGACAGGCCCAAGCGCATGCCGTCCAGCACGCCAATCAGGCGCACCACCTCGACCTCGATGCCGGTCTCTTCCCGCACTTCCTTAATCACGACCTCGGGAGCCGAATACCCAACGTCGGCCCAGCCGGTGGGATAGAGCCACGCGCCGGAGTCCGACCGCTGAATGAGGAGAATTTCTCCCTCGCCATTGGCCACGATGGCCCCAACCGCCACCTTTGGGGTGACGTAGCCCGCGGGGCCGGGCTGGGCGCCCTCGCCCCACCGTTCGATGTAGCGCGGAGCGTCGAGCGCCGTCTCGCCGTCCGCGGCGGCGGCAATATCTGCGGCCACGCTCAGAATCTCTTCGTAGCGCTCGCGCTCGTACCCGCTCTCAGTGAAGGCGAGACCGGTCTGCGCCAGCGCGGCCAGCGACTCCGCCCATCGGCGAAGATCCGCTTCGTTGGCGCCGGCCACGACCCTTACGCCAGCGTGGCGTCGAGTACTTCGTCGAGGTCACCCACCAGGCCGGTGTAGAAGGCCCCGAACTCGCCGTAGAGCGTGGAGGCCTCGTCAAAGCGCATCGTGTAGACGCAGTCCTTGAGGTCGTCGGGACGCACGCCGAAGAGGGTGACACCCCACTCCCAGTCGTCGAGGCCAGTGGAGCCGGTGACGACCTGGATAACGCGACCCTTGAAGTCGCGGCCGGACTTGCCGTGCTCGCGCATCAGTGCGTCGCGCTCCTCGTAGGGCAGGGCGAACCAGTTCTTCTCTTCACCGCGCTTCTTGCTCATCGGGTAGAAGCAAAACGCCTTCATGTCCGACGGTGGCAAGACGGGATAGAGACGGGCGTTCAGCATCGCCTCGGGCATGCCCGCGGCGTACTCGGAGACTTCGGTCACCGAGACGTAGGACTCCGAGATCGTCAGACCGGCGGCCTGAATCTTGGACTGAAAGCGGCGTAGATCCCACAGGTCTTCACCCAGCACCATAAAGCAGAGGTCGGCCTTGGCGCCCATGATGGCGGCAGTCACGACCTGCAGTTTGGCCTCGTGGGCCTCGCTGAGCGCCTGGTGCAAGACCGATCGCTGCACTTCACCGGTCACGTGGCAAAACAGGTGCAGGACGTTCAATCCCTTGGACGGCGTCATCGGCGTGGTGGTCATGCCTCCATGTTAGGAGTTCGGACTGCGGGGCAAATCGAGCGTTAAAGCACGAGAGCGGGGCCGAAGCCCCGCTCTCGTGCTGATGGCAGTCCGACTAGAAGTCCTCCATGCCTCCGTTGGGCATAGCGGGCAGCTTCTCTTCGGGCTTGTCCACGATGACGCACTCCGTGGTCAAGAACAAAGCCGCAATCGAGGCAGCATTCTGCAGGGCCGAGCGAGTCACCTTGGCGGCGTCAATGACACCGGCCTCAATGAGGTCCTCGTACTCGTTGGTCGCGGCGTTGAGACCGGCCGAGGGGTTCTCGAGGTTGCGCACCTTGTCGACGATGACGCCACCTTCGAGACCGGCGTTGACGGCGATCTGGTTCAGCGGGGCCTCGACGGCCTTGGCGACCAAACGAGCACCGGTAGCCTCGTCACCCGTCAGGGTCTCGGCAACAGCCAAGATGGCAGCCTGGCTGCGCAGCAGGGCCACGCCACCACCGGGGACGACGCCCATCTCAATGGCAGCCTTGGTCGTCGACACGGCGTCTTCGATGCGGTGCTTCTTTTCCTTGAGCTCGACTTCCGTGGCGGCGCCGACCTTCAAGACGGCTACACCACCGGACAACTTGGCGAGGCGCTCCTGGAGCTTCTCGCGGTCGTAGTCGGAGTCGGTGTTCTCAATCTCGGCCTTGATCTGGGCGACGCGGCCGGCGACGTCGGTAGCCGAACCGGCACCCTCGACAATCGTGGTCTCGTCCTTGGTCACGACGATCTTGCGCGCCTGACCCAGCATCTCGAGACCGGCGGTCTCGAGCTTGAGGCCAATCTCTTCGGCGATAACGGTACCGCCGGTGAGGACGGCGATGTCCTGGAGCATGGCCTTGCGGCGCTCACCGAAGCCGGGGGCCTTGACGGCGACGGACTTGAAGGTACCGCGAATCTTGTTGACCACGAGGGTGGCCAGGGCTTCGCCCTCGACGTCTTCGGCGATGATCAGCAACGGACGACCCGACTGCATGACCTTCTCGAGGACGGGGAGCACGTCGCGGATGGCGGTGATCTTGCCGGCCATCAACAGCACGTAGGCGTTCTCCAGCACCGCTTCCTGACGCTCGGCGTCGGTCGCGAAGTAGGGAGCAATGTAGCCCTTGTCAAAGCGCATACCTTCAACGAGGTCCATGTCCATACCGAAGGACTGGCTCTCCTCAACGGTGATAACGCCGTCCTTGCCGACCTTCTCGATGGCGTCAGCAATGAGCTGACCGATCTCGGTGTCGGCGGCGGAGATGCTCGCCACCTGGGCGATCTTCTCCTTGGTGTCGGCCGGCTTAGCTAGCTGCTCGAGCGACGCGAGGGCGGCCTCAACGGCGGCCTCGATGCCCTTCTTCAGCGACATGGGGTTCGCGCCAGCGGCGACGTTCTTCAGGCCCTCGCGGACCATGGCCCAGGCCAACACCGTGGCGGTGGTGGTGCCGTCACCGGCGACATCGTCGGTCTTCTTGGCGACTTCCTTGACCAACTCGGCACCGATCTTTTCGAACGGGTCCTCGAGGTCAATGTCCTTGGCGATCGACACACCGTCGTTCGTAATCGTGGGGGCGCCCCACTTCTTGTCGAGGACAACGTTGCGGCCCTTTGGTCCAAGGGTGACGCGGACGGCGTCGGCCAACTTGTTCATGCCGCGCTCTAGGGCGCGACGAGCTTCTTCGTCAAATGTGATTAGTTTCGCCATAGCGAATCCTCCTCGTGCGAATTGGCACCGTTTTGGTGCACATCCAATATTAGCAGTCTAGAGGAGAGAGTGCTAACGGCTAGCAGCCGCCGGCCACCGCCGGCACCAGCGACACCGTGGTCCCCGGGGCGAGCACCGTGTCGAGTCCGTCGAGGAAACGAACGTCCTCGTCGGCGACGAACACGTTGACGAAACGACGCAGGGCGCCCTTGTCGTCGAGCACGCGGAAGGCAATCCCGGGGTGCGCCGCGTCCACGGCAGCGATGGCTTCACGCACGGTTGTCGCTTCGACCGGTACTTCGCCGGCACCGCCGACGAGGACACGCAACTGGCTGGGGAGACGAACGATGACGCTCATTGGGCACTCACTAACTCATGACGGCGCAGCGCTGCCTCAGCGTCTGCGAGGGCGGGTGAAATTGTTGCAGTCACGGTGGCCGTTTCCGACACCGCGTCCAGGGTCTTGAGTCCGTGACCCGAGATAATGGCGACGATGGACTTGTTCGGGTCAATCGTGCCGCGACGCACCATCTGGCGCAGCGACGCGATGGTCACACCACCGGCCGTTTCGGCGAAGACGCCTTCGGTTTCGGCCAGCAGTCCAATGCACTCAAGAATTTCTTCGTCGCTCACCGATCCAATGTCGCCACCGTGGGCCCGCACTTCGTCGAGCACGTAGGGGCCGTCGGCGGGGTTACCGATCGCCAGCGACCGAGCAATCGTGTTGGGCTTCTGTGGCGTCACGACCTCGGCGCCGGTGGCGAAGGCGGTCGCGATGGGCGAGCAGCCGGTGGCCTGGGCACCAAAGAGCACCGGTTCGGCGCCGCTGACGAGCCCCAACTCGATGAACTGGCGGAAACCCTTGGCGATCTTGGTGAACTGACTCCCCGACGCCAGTGGCACCACGACCTGGTCGGGCATTGACCAGTTGAGCTGCTCACAGATTTCGAAAGCCAGCGTCTTGGAGCCCTCGGCGTAGTAGGGGCGCAGGTTGACGTTGGCGAACGCCCAGTCCGGGTGCTCGGCCACGAGCTCCACACAGAGGCGGTTGACGTCGTCGTAGCTGCCCTCAACCCCCAACACTGTGCCACCGAAAATGGCGGTCATGGCGATCTTCGACTTCTCGAGGTCCGAGGGAATAATCGTGACGCTGGGCCAGCCGATGAAGGCGGCGTGGGCGGCGACCGAGGTCGCGAGGTTGCCGGTCGAAGCACAGGCCGCCGTCGTGAATCCCAGTCGACGGGCACTCGACAGCGCGCAGGACACCACGCGGTCCTTGAATGAACCCGTGGGGTTCCGGGTGTCGTCCTTCAACCACAGTTCCTTGACGCCCAGCACTGCGGCCAAGCGGGTGGCGCGACGTAGCGGCGTCCACCCCGCACCGAGGTCGACGGGGGCCTCGCCCGGGTCGGGCAGAAGGGCGCCGTAGCGCCAGATGGAGTTGGGGCCGGCCTCGATGCTCTCGCGTGTGACGACACCCTTGGCGGCCGTCAGGTCGTAGTCGACCTCGAGGGGGCCAAAGCAAAACTCGCACGAATACCGTGCTTCAGTCGGATAGGTTGCGCCACATTCGCGACACAAAAGCCCAATAGCGAAACTCATAGTCTTAAAATCCCTTTCATCGTTCGGGCTTTGGCACCTGGTGTGACAGGAAATCCTGGGGCTCACACTGGTTGTCGCGACTTCATAGGGCCCGCCCCTCAGTCGCTCTTGATGACACTTCTATTGTGCCCACTTTAGTGGGGGGTGTCAAATGCCGGTACGCGTTCTAGGGTGGGCGCGTGACTTCGCACGCCCCCTGGACGCTCTCGCCGAGCGAGATTGAGTCCTCGCTCGAGGCCGTGCGGGCCGCCTCGTTGCGCGCCGACGTCATCATTCCCGCCAAGAACGAGGCCACCACCATTGGCGCCGTTCTCGACGCCGTGATTGCCGCTGGCGAGCTCGTGGGCGAAGTGGTCGTGGTCAACGATCACTCCGAAGACGACACCGCGGTGGTCGCGCAACGTCACGGGGCTCGCGTGATCACCCTGACCGCAGAGACCGGCAAGGGCCAGGCGTTACGGGCCGGCGTGGCGGCCACTTCGAGCCCCTACGTCGTCTTTCTTGACGCGGACGTCTTGAATCTCACGTCGTCGTATCTGCCGCGGCTCCTCGCCCCCTTCGCCGTACGGGACAACGTGGCGATGGTGAAGGGGTATTACGTACGCCCCCTTCACGACATGCCCTCGGGTGGCGGTCGCGTCAACGAGCTCGCCGCTCGCCCCATTTTGTCGCTGCTCTACCCCGGACTCGGCGAAGTTCGTCAGCCCCTGGCCGGAGAGACGGCACTCCGTCGAGACGTTCTTGACGCCGTCGGTATTGCCGATGGCTACAGCGTCGAGATTGCCCTCTTGCTGGACGTCGCCGCACGATACGGTGGCGCGGGCATTGCTCAAGTGGACCTCGGCACGCGTCGCCACCGCAACCGCCCGCTCGAGGAACTGCGCCCGATGGCGACCGAGATTCTGCGACTGGCTCTCACCCGCTACGGGGTGACGCTCCCGTCGGACTAGAGGCCGGCGTTCGGGCCGAGGATGACGACAATGTCGTCGCCCAGTGCACCGGGCACGATGTTGGACGCGGGCATCGGGGCCAGCGACGTGGCGGGCACCTTCAGCACGGTGGCAATCTGCTGGCCGGCCCAGGTGTAGCCAGACTTCCAGTAGATGACGGTGGCACCAACGTGCGGACCATTGATGGGAGCCAGTGTGTCCCACCCGAGCGTCTGAAGACGCTCGGTCAAGGTGCGCGCGAGACCGTGGATACCTGATCCGTTGGCCACCTGCACCGAGACCGACGACAGCGGCACGTGAATTGGTGGAACAGTCGTCGTCGTTGCCGTGTGGTGCGGAGCACTCGTGGAGGGCGCGGCCGACGACGTGGTCGACGACGAAGTCGTTGCGTGGACGAACGTGAATGCGGCAATGACGAACAGCACGAGGATCACCACAACGACGGGAAGTCGAGGCTGGTAGTGGGAACCACTGGTGGGCGACTGGCGTTCCGGCGAGGTGCTCATAACTCCCAGCCTATTACCCGCTGCTCAATCTTCACTAACCTGTATGGCTATTGCCGGTGTAGCTCAGGGGCAGAGCAGGCGATTTGTAATCGTCAGGTCGGGGGTTCAATTCCCTCCA
>DAIQPT010000021.1:0-20372 GCA_036787185.1 Acidimicrobiales bacterium
CAGACTTTCGTCCATTGCGCAAGATTCCCCACTGCTGCCTCCCGTAGGAGTCTGGACCGTGTCTCAGTTCCAGTGTGGCTGATCGTCCTCTCAGACCAGCTATCCGTCGTAGCCTTGGTGGGCCGTTACCCCGCCAACAAGCTGATGGACCGCGAGCCCCTCCCGAAGCGAAAAAACATTTCCTTCCCACACCATGCGGTGCGAGAGGGGTATTCGGTATTAGCACCGGTTTCCCGGTGTTATCCCAATCTTCGGGGCAGGTTGCTCACGTGTTACTCACCCGTTCGCCACTAACTTGTGGAGCAAGCCCCACAAGTCCGTTCGACTTGCATGTGTTAAGCACGCCGCCAGCGTTCATTCTGAGCCAGAATCAAACTCTCCATCAAGATCTTTCCGGAACCGAAGTTCCTTCCGAATCAGAGAGCCAGACGAGTGACTCTAATACTCGCCTGACAACCAAAAGAACACGGGGTGTTCTCCTGGCCTACTGCATATTACTTTTGACGAACGACGCGACTAGTTAGATCTAGCCATCGTCGCCCGTACTGGCTTTTAGCTCTCGTTCTTCCGTTTTCAAGGAGCGACATCACACACGAGCAAGCTCGGAGGTGTGAAGTACACCGACTCAGGATTACTCCTTCGTCTCCTGGGTTTCTGTTTCCAGAACTCCAGGGAGTCCAACCTTATCAGCGTCTTCACCATCAGTGCAAATCGCACTTTTTGGCGCCGACACCGTTTCGGGCGGATAACCAGACTAGCAGGCGCGAAATTGCCAAAGTGACATTTTCGACACTTATTTTCACAAATTTGTTGCGCTTAGGAAATCAATGCCAAATCGTGATGATTACTGGGCTTGGGTAGCAACGACGCCACGCAAGTTGTTCACTACTGCGGTCAAACGCTCGCGCTGCTCACTGTTCGTGATCGGTCCTGATGCACCCGGTGACTGACGTCGAGCAAGTGCCGCACCAGGTTCGAAGAGGAACAGAAAGCGTTCGCCGTTTTCCGAAGCAGCGACTACGTCACGAAGTGAACGCGACTCGCGTACGGCTTGCCCAACGAACGATCCCGCGACTTCGTGGGCCTGTCGAAAGGGCACTCCCTCGCCCACCAATACCTCGGCGATATCAATAGCAACGAGGAGCTCGTCGTCGGCTGCGGCCGCAGCGGTGTCTGCGTTGAAGACCAGTGACCCGTAGGCGCCCTTTAGAGCCGCCAGCACGAGCAGCACCTGACGCACCGAGTCGAACAGTGGCTCCTTGTCTTCTTGCAAGTCACGGTTGTAGGACAAAGGCAATCCCTTGAGCATCACCAGCAGTCCCGTGAGGTTGCCCACCAAGCGCCCACTCTTTCCGCGCGCCAATTCCGCCACGTCGGAGTTCTTCTTCTGCGGCAGCATCGACGAGCCGGTAGTGAACTCGTCGCCCAATGTGGCGAAGTGAAATTCGGCACTCGTCCACAAGACGAGTTCTTCACCCATCCGCGACAAGTGGACACCCAACAGCGCAATGTCGAACAGCGTCTCGGCAACAAAGTCACGATCGGAGACGGCGTCCATGGAGTTGATGAAGTGGTCGTCGAAGCCCAAGAGCTCGGCCGTGACGGCCGGTTGAATCGGGAGTGATGTCCCCGCCACCGCACCGGCGCCCAGTGGTGAGCGATTCGTTCGACGGTAGGCGTCAATCAGTCGTTCCACGTCACGGGACAGCGTCACCGCGTGCGCGGCCACGTGGTGCGACAGGAGCACCGGCTGGGCCCGCTGGAGGTGGGTGTAGCCGGGCAAGTACGCGTCGGGGTTGGCGTCCGCCACTTCGAGCAGGGCGTCGATCAAGGCCAGCGTGGCATTGGCAACTTCGGTCAACGCCGCGCGAGTAAACAAACGAAGGGTCGTGGCCACCTGGTCGTTTCGGGATCGAGCGGTGTGGATCTTCGCGCCCACTGGTCCCGCGAGTTCCGTTGCGCGTCGCTCGATCGCCATGTGGATATCTTCGTCACTGGCGCGACGCTCAAAGCGTCCTTCATCAAACTCGCTTCGCACTTCGTCGAGAGTGGTGATCAGTGTCGCGACCTCTTCCTCGGTCAAGAGACCCGACAGACCGAGACCTTGAACGTGGGCCTTGGACCCTTCAATGTCGAAGGGATACAAGACGTGGTCGAACGAGAAGCTCTCGGACAGATCCCAGAGCGCCTGGTCCATGCTCGCGCTAAAGCGCCCCGCCCAGAGGGTCATGACCGTGGTGGCGTGGCGTTCTTGGCGCCCTGCCGTGAGGCCCACGTCTTGACGCCAAGACCATAGATCTTGACGTAGCCCTCCGAGTCGGCGTGCTTGAACGTGTCTTCTTCGTCGTAGGTGGCGAGGCCGTAGTCGTACAGCGCTGCGGGCGAACGGCGACCAATGATGCGCATCGCCCCCGGTGCGGTGAAGCGCATCCGGACGTCACCCGTCACGTGCTTCTGCGTCTCCTCGATGAAGGCGTCGAGCGCTTCCTTGAGTGGCGAGAACCACATGCCGTCGTAGACGAGTTCGGCCCAACGAATTTCCAGGCGCTGCTTCTCGTGCGCGACTTCGCGCTCCAACACCAGGTCTTCGAGGTCGGCGTGCGCGGTCACCAGCGCGAGCGCGGCGGGGCACTCGTAGACCTCACGGCTCTTAATACCAACGCGGCGGTTTTCGACCATGTCGATACGGCCGTAGCCGGTGGCACCGGCGCGGTCGTTCAATTCCTTGATGAGCTCGGCCATCGGCATCGCGACGCCGTCGAGAGCGACGGGGCGACCTTCGACGAACGAGATTGTCACTTCGACTGGCTCAAAGGTACGCACCTTGGTGAGGGTCATCGGCTCTTCTGGTGGTTCGTTCCATGGGTCTTCCATCTCACCGCACTCAACGGCGCGACCCCAGAGGTTCTCGTCAATTGAGTAGATCTTGTCGCGCGTGGCCTTGATGGGAATATCCCACTTCATCGCGAAGTCGACCGAGTCACCGCGGCTCATGCCCCAGTTACGGGCCGGAGCCAAGACTTCGAGGTCCGGTGCGAGTGCGTGGGTGCCCACTTCGAAGCGCACCTGGTCGTTGCCCTTGCCGGTGCAACCGTGCGCAACGGCCTGAGCGTTGAACTTCCGGGCCTGGTCCACCAAATGGCGAACGATGACGGGACGCGACAGTGCCGATACGAGCGGATACTTACCTTCGTACCGCGCATTGGCTTTGATGGCATTGGCGCAGAACTCTTCGGCCATCTCCTTGCGGGCGTCAATCAAGACGCACTCAATGGCGCCGGCGCCAATGGCGCGAGCGCGTATGTCATCAAGGCTCTCCGAGGTGTCAGCATCCTGACCCACGTCGACGAGGACGCAGACGACTTCCACGTCCCACTCTTCGATCATCCATCGAACGGCAACGGAGGTGTCGAGACCTCCGCTGTAGGCCAGAACAACACGCTTCTTCATTTACTTCTTTCCCTTCCGTACAGGCTTTGACAGATCTTCGAGGCCGGCGAGGCTGCGCAGCTCTTTCGCGAGCGCTGCTCCCCCGACCTTTTCGTCGGCGATCACCAAGATGGTGTCATCGCCAGCGATGGAGCCGAGCACACCCTTAAGGGCGCTGCGGTCGAGGGCCGAGGCCACGACATGGGCGCAACCCGGCGGTGTGCGAATGACGACTTGGTTGAGTGAAGCGTCGACCGAGCCGACCCACTCCCCCATCATGCGACGGAGGTGGTCGACGGGTGCCGCGGAAACCGCAGGCGTCGAGGCAATCACGATACGGCGCGAACCGTGCAGGTCACGAACCTTGACGGTCCCGAGTTCCTGGAGGTCACGGGTAATCGTGGCCTGCGTGGCGGTAATACCCTCAGACTGGAGCCGGGCCACGAGTTGGGCCGCCGTTGAAATCACTTCTCGCTCGAGAAGATCGCTGATGCGATGCTGTCGTTGTGTTTTGGTCATGCTTCTTCCTTTATCCATTGCAGAACGCCCAGCATGGCTGAGCGACGGTGGTACACCTGGCGCCACACCAAGGAGGCGGGCGAGTCCAGAACATCATCGGTAATTTCGTCGCCGCGGTGCGCGGGCAAGCAGTGCAGCACAACTGCCCCGTGAGCCGCGTGGGCCAGAAGGTCGTCGTTTACCTGAAACGCTCCGAGGTCGACGCGGCGGCGCGCCGTCTCTTCTTCAAAACCCATCGAGACCCAGGCGTCGGTGTAGATCGCGTCGACGCCGGCGACCGCGTCGCGGGCGTTATCGAAGAGCTGTAAGCGCCCGCCCCCGATAATCGCCGAGGGGTCTTCAACATCACCAGGCACCAGTTGGTACCCGTCGGGCGCACCGACATTGACATTGACGCCCAAGCGCAATAGCGCTACCGCGAGTGAGCGGGTGACATTGGTGGCGTCGCCGACGTAGGCCACGGTGCGACCACGCAGCTGTGTGACGTCGCCTCCGGTGAAGTACTCCGCCAAGGTCAAGACATCAGCCACCGCCTGCGTGGGGTGGGCTTTGTCACTCAACAAGTTGATCAGCGACATGGTGTTGTCAGTGGCCGCGTTCATTCGAGCGAACACGCGGTGATCACGCAGGCGCAAGGCGGCAATCGCGAACATCTCGCGCAACGTGCGGGCGACGTCTTCCGCCGATTCGCGACGTTCAAGGCCAATCTCGTCGTCCGAGAAAAAGGTGGCGAAGCCGCCGAGTTCGTGGACGGCGGTCGCACTGGAGGCTCGGGTGCGCAGACTCGGGCGTTCAAAGACCAATGCCACGCCCTGCCCCTGCAGGGTGGTGTCATCGATGGGACTCGTGGCGAGGCGATAGATCGTTGCCAAGTCGGCGTCGCTCGTTGCTTCAATAGTGACAAAGTGACGGCTCATCGTGAGACCTCCGTGGTTGCGAGATTTCCCTGCAAGACGTCGCGCAGGGCGTGGGGGCGAGTGCCGTTGGCGAGCCACACCCGTTGGGCGCCGGCCTCCAAGGCCTGGGCCGCGGCGGCGAGCTTGGGTCGCATCCCCTCTCGGGCGGCCCCGCTGGCAATCATGGCCTCGACCTCGGCAATTGACACATTGGTCAGCCCCGAGGAGGCGTCGTCAGGGTCCGCGCGAAGTTGATCGATGTCGCTAAGGAGGACCAATCCCGTCGCATCGAGGGCGCCGGCGATAGCACCAGCCGCGGTGTCAGCGTTGCAGTTGAGCGCGCTGCCCTCATCGTCACTCGCCACGGGCGACACCACTGGGACGAAGCCGGCGGCCAGCAGAGTTGTCAGGACACTGCCGTCGACCTGTGGCGTTGCGGCAACGTGACCCCAGGGCTCACCAATAGAACGAGCGCGCAACAGCCCCCCATCGAAGCCCGATAGTCCTACCGCGTTCGCACCAGCAACGTGGAGCGCCGCGACCAAAGCGCGATTGACGCCAGCCAGTGCCAGATCGACGTAGTGCATCGTACGTTCGTCGGTCACCCGAAGGCCGTCGACAAAGCGGCTGTCAATGGACACGGCGTTCAGAAGTTCATTGATCTGGGGGCCGCCGCCGTGGACGACAACGACCTGGTCGCCGTTGCGTTGCAGGGTCTCGATATCGGCAGCCAAGGCCACGAGGGCGGGCGCTGTCGGCTGAAGTTCATCGAGGGCGTGACCACCCATTTTGACCACGTAGGTGCTCACGGCGTAACGCCCGTCAATGGCAGGGCCGTTGTCTCGGGGAAGCCGTGAGAGATGTTCCAGGCCTGAATGGCTTGACCGGCGGCTCCCTTGATCAGATTGTCCAGTGCGCTCAGCGCGACCAGGGTGTTCGTGCGTTCGTCAACGCGGGCACTGACGAAGCAAAGGTTCGAGCCCACCGCGTCCTTCAGTGCCGGCGGCTCGTCGGTTACGACGACGAAGGGGTCGTGTGCGTAAGTGTCGCGCAGCACCTGCAGTGCGGCACCCGTTGAGAATGGCATCGTCAACTGTCCGTAGGCCGTGACCAGCATGCCCCGACTCACGGGAATCAAGTGAGGCGTAAAGAGCACCGACGCGTCAAGCTCCCGCTGCATCTCAATGGTGTGGCGGTGATGAGTGAGACCGTAAGCCTCCGCATTCCCTGCCAAACGTGGGAAGTGCAGGCGCTCCGACGGACTGCGACCCGCACCGGAGACGCCACTGAGGGCGTTGACGATGATGCCCGCGTTGTCGATGATGCCGCGATCAACAAAGGGTCCGAGCGCCAACGAGGTTGCAGTGGGATAGCACCCGGGAATCGCCAAAAGGGGTGCCCCAACAATCTCGGCACGGTGACGTTCCACGAGTGCGTAGACGGCGTCGCCCAGATGCTGGGGGTGGTGATGCGCCTCGCCGTACCACTCCACGTAGTCATCGGCGTGACGAAGGCGGAAGTCAGCACCGAGGTCCACCACCTGAACGCCGCGGGCGCGCAGCGAGACGACATAGTCCTGACTGTGACCGTGTGGCAATGCCAGAAACGCGACGTCGATGTCCGCGTCGAGCACCGAAGCGGTGGGCTGATAGACCAGCGACGGAAACAGACCAGCCAGAGCAGGCGCGTGAGTTGCGACGGATTTTCCTGCATTGGAGTCGCCCGTCACCAGCACGATGTCCGCGTTAGAGTGCCCGCCGAGGAGCCGAAGTAATTCGAGTCCCGCGTATCCCGTTGCCCCGACAATCGCCACTTTCATACTTGTTATTTTATGCATAAGTTAAACCAAAAGTGCAATAGGCGTACCACTAGAATTATCCAGTGACAAAAAAGGGTTGGTTCCTGTTCGCAATGATGGCGGTGCTCTGGGGCATCCCCTATCTCCTTATTCGGGTGGCGGTCCGAAACATCGACGCTGGCGTTCTCGTGTTCGGACGAACCGCCCCCGCGTCATTGCTCCTCCTCCCCTTCGTCCTGCGTCAGGGCCACTTCCGCGCCATTGTTCGCAATGTCGGCTGGATTTTCGCCTTCGGCGTGGTTGAGTTCGGCATCCCGTGGTTTTGCATGTCAACGGCCGAAAAGCACATCACGAGTTCGCTCACCAGTTTGATCATCTGTGCCGTGCCGCTGATTTCTTTGGTGGTTGCCCGATTCACCTCGGCTCGTGAAGACCACAACCCCCGTCGCTTGTTTGGCATTCTGTGCGGCATCGTCGGCGTGGTCTTGCTGGTGGGATTGGACCTGGGCCACGGATCAGCCCCGTGGTTGGGCCTCATGGCAATCGTGTGTGTTGGCTACGCCGCCGGGCCACTGATTCTGTCGACCAAGCTCATGCACGTCCCCGGACCGGCCGTGGTGTGTGGCGCCACCGGACTCGTGGCCCTGTGCTGGCTGCCGTTCGCCCTCACCCACCTCCCCACTCACATCTACGCCGAGACCTGGTGGAGCGTGGCAACGCTCTCGATCGCGTGCACGGCCGGGGCGTTCTTGACGTTCTTCGAACTGATCAAAGAAGCCGGGTCGAGTCGCTCCCTTATCGTGATTTACTCCAACACGGCAATTGCCGTTCTGTTGGGCATCTTGTTCCTTCGTGAGCCACTCACGCTGGGCATCGTCTTCGGATTCCCACTGATTGCCCTGGGCTCGTACCTGGGCACGTCACAGCGCTAGGGAACGACGTACCCGCTCACGGCAACGGCGCCGTCGGTCTCCAGCCACATCTCGTGTTCCGTCGTGACAAGTTGCACGTCGTGGTAGCGCTCGACCGGTGCGTGGTGCACGATCTCGGCGTACGACACGGGCAAGGGGCTGAACTCGGCGAAGGCCTGCCACAGGGCGGCGTTGTTAACGTGCCCGATGACGTCCAAATCGGCATCGCGGATGGGGAACGGACGACGCAGTGCCTCGGCCGGCACATCGGCGCTGCGCACACGGCCCGACACCTTGCGGCCGGCCATCGCTTCGCCGTACACGTCAAGGAATGACGCGGGGATGCGTTGGGGAAATCCGCGGTGGTCAATAGGGACCCACAACGACGCCGCCTCTATTACGAGCTCGTCGCCGACGTAGATATTGGTGCGTCGCTCGGCCCACGCGGCCCCGATGCCGGCACACCAGGTCACACTGGTGACCCAGTCAAGGTAGCGCGGCCATGACGACCCAACACAGCGGAGCGCGGTCCGACGCGCCACCCACAGGACATCGGCCTTGATGCCGTTGTCTTCCCAGTCATCGGTCGCCACATCCTGCAAGATGCGCGCAACACCGTCGAGACGGAGCAGTCCGCTGGGACCAGTGTCGCCCAAGCGCACACGTGTGCCTAGTTCAAAGCGCCGACCTGCCGCCGATGGTGGGACAAACTCCACCATTGCGTCAGCCACGAAGGGTCGCTCCCTGTGCGGCGGCAGCCGCGACGAGAGCGCCGCGCGCCTCCGCGACTTCCTTTTCTCCGAGGGTGCGATCGGACGCTCCCAACCTCACGGCGTACGCCAGCGACCGTGTGCCGGCGCTGACATGCTCACCGCGGTAGACGTCGAACAGCGAAACGTCTTGCACCAGCTCGCTCGCGCCACGCAACACCGTGGCGAGGTCGCCCGCGTGCACGTCGTCCGGAACCACGAAGGCCAGGTCAATTGACGCCGACGGAAAACGACTGGGTACCGAAACAAACTGATCCAGCGACGCGTCGGCAACTGCCCCAAAAAGCGCGTCAAGATCGAGGTCAATCACGCCAAGACGACGTGGGGCCACATTGGTCAACCCCGCCGTCACGAGCTCGTCAACCTCACCGACGGTGCCAAGCACTGCGCCAGTGGCGCTGTGAATGAAACCCGAACGAGTGGGGTGTAACCCAGCAATTGTCGACGCGGTCGACCGAATGAGCGTGCCTTCAAGGCCCAGGCGGTGCGCCAGCGCGTGCCACAGTGCTACCGCGGTAACGGCGCTGTCCTCGACGCGTCCCAGCACAATCGTGGCGCGTTCGTTCTCCTGCGGCAGGAGCAGTTCGACGACTCCCCCATTGCCACCGCGCGACACGCGTGGGGCACTGGCGGCGTCGGGGTGCGTAAACACCGTGCCGATTTCGCCGAGCACGACGTCGCCGAGTCCGCGTTCTTCATTGCGACCCCAGGCCTGCACGATGCCGGCAATCATGGACTGTCGGAGGACCGACTCCTCGGAGGCCAGTGGGTTTGTAATGCGCACGCGCGCCGCGCCGGGGTGCAAGGCATCAAAGGCCTCGTCACTACCGAGCGTCGCGGTCCACACTTCATTAACACCGAGGTCAACCATGGCGTCGCGCAAGCGTCGGCGCGCCTTCTGGCGAGCAGACAGCCCACCGGGCTGCGGCCACGTCGGCGTGCGACGCGGCAGGCGAGCGTAGCTGTACAAGCGAGCGATCTCTTCGATCACGTCCGCGCGGCCCGCGGCACCCGAGCGAATGTCGAGCCGGCGCGATGGTGGCGTCACCGTCAGGTTGTTCGAACCCTCCACCGTGAAGTCAAGGCCTTCGAGAATTCGGTGGACGTCGTCGGGGTCAATCGCCACACCCAACGCACGCTCGATGTCGCCTTCGCGCAGTTGCACCGACGGCAAGGCCGGCACCGTGCCACGAAGGTCGATGGGCGCACTCATCCAGACGAGGTCTGGCGAACTCTCGCGAAGCAGCGCAACAAATCGGGCGACAGCGAGGAGCGCCAGTTCGGGGTCAACGCCCCGCTCAAATCGGTTCGAGGCCTCGGAGCGCAGACCGTGACGCTTCGACGAGCGGGCAATCGTCATTGGATCGAAGAATGCCGCTTCGAGCAGGACCGTCGTCGTGGTGTCGGAGATTTCGGAACTTTCGCCACCCATAATGCCGGCCAGTCCGATGACGGTGTCGTTTCCATCGACAATGACGCAGTCGTCGCCAGCGTCACCAAGCCCACGGCCGGGTTGTGCCAACGGGCGGGTCACACCATCGAGAGTGACGAGCGTTTCCCCCGGGCGGGCCACGCGGACACCAAGGTGACCACCGGCAACCTTGTCGAAGTCGTAGGGGTGCGTGGGCTGGCCCAATTCCAGCATCACCAGGTTCGAGGCGTCAACCACGTTCGAGATGGGACGCATGCCGGCCATCGTGAGACGCTGGGCCAGGTGTGCGGGCGACGGCCCCACCGTGACGTTCGTCAACACGGACACTGTGAGACGGCCGCACGCGTCGGGGGCGTCAATTGCGGCCGAGGCCTTGGTGTCCGTCGGTGCGGTGGCGTCTGGGGTGGCTAGTGCCGGGCGGCAGCGTTCGCTGCCGAAGCGCAGCGCGAGGTCGCGGGCCACACCGGCAATGCTCCACGCGTCAGGGCGATTGCCTTCAATCGAAATATCCAGCACCACGTCGGTGGTGATGTTCAGCGCCTCAGTCAGTTTCTGTCCGACCACCGGCGTGATCATCTCGTCGAGGATCATCAATCCTTCGTGGTCCTCGCTCAGCTTCAGTTCGCGGGCGGAGCAGAGCATGCCGTTCGACGTCACCCCGCGCATCTTGCGCAGCGCGATTTCAAAGCCACCAGGCAGGACCGCACCCACAGGGGCCAACGGGACGTGGTTTCCCACGACAAAGTTCATGGCGCCACACACAATTTGCAGTGGACCGTTACCGGCCTCAACCGTCACCAGTCGGACGCGGTCGGCACCCTCAATGGCGTCAATTTGGTCAACACGGGCGACGATGACGTCACCGAGGCCCTCCCCCACGTGCTCAATGCCCTCGACCACGAGACCGAGGTCATCCATGGCCGCGACGAGCTCGTCGAGGCTGGCGGGCAGGGCAACGACTTCAGCGAGCCAGGAAAGTGGGATCTTCATGAGAACTGCCTTAGGAAGCGAACGTCATTTTCAATCAAGGCGCGCATGTCAGCGATCTGGTGACGCATCTGGGCGCAACGGTCAATACCGAAGCCGAACGCGAAGCCGCTCCATTCGTCGCCGTCAATACCGACGGCGGCCAGGACGGCGGGGTCGAGCATGCCGCACCCACCGAGTTCAATCCACCCCGTTTGCGAACAGGTGCGACAGCCATCGCCACGGCAGATCGTGCACGTAATTTCAAATTCGGCCGACGGTTCCGTGAAGGGAAAGAACGCGGGGCGCAGACGCGACTGAATGTCGTCGCCGAAGTAGGCGCGGGTAAAGGTGTCGATGACACCAGCCAGGTCTGCGAACGTAATGCCGCGATCGACCACGAGTCCTTCAATCTGGTGAAAGGCCGCGAGGTGTCGCGCGTCGGGCGTGTCGCGACGGAAGCACCGACCCGGCATCACCGCGTGAATGGGCAGGGTGCCTGCCGCGACCGCTTCTTCCATCAGGTGAATCTGCGTCGGTGAGGTGTGCGTGCGCAACACGACCGTTTCGGGTTCACCGAGCTCAACGTAAAAGGTGTCCCACATGCCTCGCGAGGGGTGGGCCGGTGGAATGTTGAGTGCCTCAAAATTGAACCAGTCGGTCTCAACTTCGGGCCCATCCGCAACGCGGAATCCCATACCAACAAAGACGTCCTCAAGCTCACGCTGAGTCTTGGCGACGATGCCCGGACTGCCCGCGCTGTAGGGGGTACGCACCGCAGACACCACCACATCGCCAAGGTCGAGGCGGTCGGCCTCGAGCGCTGCCACGCGGGCTTCCTGCGCCAACACGGAGCGACGTGCTTCGAGCGCCTCCTCAACGCGACGACGAGCGTCTTGCAGGGTGGCGCCGGCAGCTTTGCGGTCCTCGGGCTCGAGTTGCCCCAAGGACTTTTGCAGTGCGGAGAGAATCGAGCGCTTTCCGGTGACAAACGGCTCACCGTCTACCAATTCGTCCAATGTGGCGAATCCGGCAATCGTCGCCAGAAGTTCGTCAATGGAGGCGGGCAGTTGATCGAGTGGCGAGGGTGTCATACCAACCTAAGGCTATTAGGTTCTCAGTCCGAAATGGTGCGCTGGTGCAGCGCTTCAAAGAGAATGAGCGATGCGGCTACGCCGGCGTTGAGTGATTCGGCCTTGCCCGCCATCGTGATAGTGATCGCGCCATCACAGAGCGCGACTGCTTCCGGCGAGAGCCCCGACGACTCATTGCCGATGACAATGGCGCAGCCGCCGCTCAGGTCGACGGCGCGGAAGTCCTGGGCGTCGCGCACAACGGTGGCGTAGGAGGCGATGCCGCGCTGGCGCAGCGCACTCACCGCATCGCTGAGTTCGAGTCCCACCACGATGGGGAGGTGAAAGACGGATCCCGCTGACGAACGAAGTGTTTTGGGGTTGAACGGGTCAACGCAGTCGCCAGTGAAGAGCACCCCACCAACGCCTGCGGCGTCGGCACTGCGCACCATGGTGCCAGCGTTTCCCGGGTCACGAATGTTGTCGAGCACCAAAATCGCTCGGTCGGTTGGAATATCGGCGAGACCAGCGACGCGCATCTTGGCGGTCGCCAAAACGGGCTGGGGCGATTTGGTGTCGGCCACCTTGAACAGCGTGCCTTCGGGGAGAGAGAAAATAGCCACGCCGTGTTCCTGCGCACGCGCAATCGAAGCAGAGCAGGCCGCCGAGGTCAGCGCTCGGTCTTCGATATAGAGGGCTTCCACCTCAATGCCGCTCTCGAGAGCGGCGTCAATCAGGTCGGGACCTTCAAGGACGCAGGCGCCCTCGGTCCAGCGATCGGATCGCTTCATGGTGAGACGTCGAAGCCGACGCACGCGGTCGTGCGTCGGCCCCAACGAATCGAAAGTGATACTGCCTACTTCGCGGCGAGCGCGGCAGCGGCCTGCGCTACCACGGCGCCGAAGGCGTTGGCGTCGTTGACGGCCAGCTCAGCCAGCATGCGACGGTCGACTTCAATCCCGGCGGCGTTGAGCCCCGCGATGAAGCGGCTGTAGCTCATGCCGTGCAGACGGGTACCGGCGTTGATGCGCTGGATCCAGAGACGACGCATGTCGCCCTTGCGTGCGCGGCGGTCGCGGAATGCGTACACGCCAGCGTGCTGGACGGCCTGGTTAGCGGCGCGGAAGGTACGACTACGGTCACCGTAGTAGCCCTTGGCCTGTTCGAGTACTGCCTTGTGGTGCTTCTTGGCGTTTACGCCGCGCTTTACACGTGCCATGGTTCTTCCTCTTTCCTAATCGTTCCTAGAGACCCATCAAACGCTTGATGTTCTTTTCAATTCCGGGTGAGATGTCCGACTCGCGGCCCAGGCGACGGGTGCGCACCGAGCTCTTGGTCTCCATCAGGTGACCGCGGAACGCCTTGCGGCGGCGCAGACGGCCTGAACCGGTGATCTTGATGCGCTTCTTGGCACCACTGTCTGTCTTCATCTTTGGCATATCAGCCCTCCTCTGGCGACGCCACAACCGACTCTGCCGGCTGTGCTTCCTGCGGTACTTCTTTTTGCTTTGAAACTTCGGCTTTGGGCTTCGGCTTCTTGTCTGGGCCCAGCACCATGATCATGTTGCGACCATCCAACTTCGGCGCCGACTCCACCTTGGCAATATCGACCAACTTCTCGACAATGCGGTCAAGGATCTTCTTACCGAGCTCCGGGTGGGCGCTTTCGCGTCCCCGGAACATGATGGTGATCTTCACCTTGTGACCCTCGTTCAAGAACTTCTCCACACTGCGGGTCTTGGTATCAAAGTCACCGGGTCCGATTTTCGGACGGTACTTCATTTCCTTGACGCCGACGTGCTGGGTCTTGCGGCGCGACTCCTTGGCCTTCTGTGCTTCGTCGAACTTGAACTTTCCGTAGTCCATGATTCGGCACACTGGCGGCTGGGCAGTCGGTGCAATCTCCACGAGATCGAGGTCGAGGCTGCGTGCGAGCGCGAGAGCCTCACGGCTACTCACGACGCCCCGCTGATTGCCTTCATTGTCAATCAGACGGACGGTCTCGACCCGAATGCGCTCATTGACGCGGTGGTCTCCAGGCACTGTTGCGATAATCAAACTCCTTGGCTCTACGCGACGTCACACTGACGTCGCCACGGCAAGAGAGGCGCAAAAACCTGTAAACCCGCGGCACCTATCTGTGCGCAGGTGGAAGTCGCGAGCGACCTCACTTGCTGTGAACTGCTTTTCAAGGCTAGCAGACGGGCCTTGGCCGTGTCGACGGCCCCAAACTCAGAGCCGGCTACCTCGATTCCCACTAGCGTAAGTGGGATGAGCACCCCCGAATTTCCAGAGGAAATTGAGTACCTGCGCTCCACGCCGGTCGAGCAGATTCTCGGCAACCACATTTTCGTGTTGCTCCAGTTGGTCGCGGTGCACCTGGCCGCTACACCACCAAACTTCGAGTCGGCACGATTAGTGATTGACACGCTCCAGGCCATGCTGGACGCCGGTGGCGACCGCCTGGGCGAACACACATCGTTGTATCGCACGGCGCTCGCCGAGGTCCAACAGGCCTACGCCCGCACCGTTGCGGCAAACGCCGACGCCAACTAGAGCGCGGCGACCGCCGTCACTTCATCGCGGCCCAAGCGACCAACCGATCGCTCCGCGACCGCCCGCACGCCTTCGTTGATAAGACGGGTGCCGTCGGCAATGGTCACGCAGTGAAAGTAGAAGCGCTCCCCCGAATCGGCGAGAAACCAGCCGTCGCCGCGGGCGGCGTCAAACGACGCGATAACACCCTGCATCAGGCGCCGAGAGGGCCGCGCTTGATGATGTTGGCCATTTCGAGGGCCGTCAATGCCGTTTCGCGACCCTTGTTGGTGTGATCGGGCATCGAGCGCTCGAGCGCCTGGTCGACGGTGTTGACCGTGAGTACACCAAAGATGACGGGGGTCCCCGTTGAGAGCTGAACGTCCTGCACGCCGCGCGCGCACTCGCCGGCCACCACGTCGTAGTGACCGGTGTCGCCGCGAATGACGGCACCCAGAGTCAGGACGACGTCCACACGGCCAGAGTCAATCATGGCCTTGGCAAGAAGTGGAATCTCGAAGGCACCAGGAGCCCATCCGAGCGTGATGTCCTTACGGTCAACGCCGCGCTCTAAGAGCGCCTCGAGTGCAGCATCCAGCAGTCGGGTAGTAACGCCCCCGTTGAAACGACCGCAGGCGATGCCCACGCGAATACCCTTGCCCTCTTCGGATGGCGCCAGGTAGGTGCCGACGCGCTCGGCGAGCAGCACCGTCGTGGTGGGGTCAAAGGCGGTTTCTTTAGTTGATGTCATCGAGGCCCTCCAGTAGGTGTCCCATTTTCTCACGCTTGGTGCGCAAGTAGTCGATGTTGTGGGCGGTTGGCTGACTCTCGAGCGACACACGCTCGACGATATTCAGGCCAAAGCCCTCGAGACCGCCGTACTTCGCGGGATTGTTGGTCAGCAATCGCATCGAGGTGACCCCGAGATCCACCAGAATCTGGGCGCCAATGCCGTACTCGCGTGAGTCAATGGGAAGCCCCAACTCGACGTTCGCCTCGACCGTGTCGGCACCGTTTTCCTGCAGGGCGTAGGCGCGGATCTTGTGACCGAGTCCAATACCGCGACCTTCGTGGCCTCGGAGGTAGACAACGACACCGGCACCTTCAGCGGCGATTTTGGCGAGGGCGGCCTGCAGCTGGGGGCCGCAGTCGCAACGCAGTGACCCAAAGGCGTCGCCCGTGAGGCACTCGGAGTGGACACGAACCAGGACGGGTTCGGTGGTGGTGACGTCGCCGTAGACCATGGCCATGTGCTGCTCACCGTCGAGAACGTTTTCGTAGACCACGGCCTGGAACTCGCCGTGAATAGTGGGCAGCGCCGCTTCGGCCACGCGACGCACCAACTTTTCGTGCTGGCGACGGTAACGAATGAGGTCAGCGATGCTGACGAGGGGCAGGTTGTGCTCGACGGCGAAGGCCTCAAGCTCCGGCAGGCGGGCCATGTCGGACTTGTCCTTGGTGACAATCTCGCAGAGCACTCCTGACGGGTACTTCCCCGCCAGGCGGCACAGGTCGACGGTGGCTTCGGTGTGTCCTGCGCGCTTCAGCACGCCGCCGGCGCGATAGCGCAGCGGGAAGATGTGCCCTGGGCGATTGAGGTCGGTGGGCTTGGTCGCTGGGTCAATGAGCGCACGAATGGTGGCCGCGCGGTCGGCGGCCGAGATGCCAGTCGTCGTCCCGTGTCGGTAGTCGACAGTCACCGTGAAGGCAGTGCGTTGCGCTTCGGTGTTCGCCACCACCATCAGGGGCAGGTCGAGCTCGTCAGCACGAGCGGCCTCCAACGGACTGCAGAAGACTCCCGAAGTGTGTTCGAGGAAGAACGCCATCGACTCGGCGGTGACGTCTTCAGCCGCCATGATGAGGTCACCCTCGTTCTCACGGTCCTCGTCGTCAACGACCACCACCATGCCACCGTTGCGCAACTGCTCGATAGCTTCTTCAATCGTTGACAACGCCACTAGATCTCCACATCCACTCGAATATCGTCGCCCAGCCGCGTCACTCCCGTGAAGCGCGCTCGACGTAACTGCGCCAGCGTACCGGTTGTCAGCCCTCGCAGCGCCCCCACGGTGCCCTGCGAGCCCGCAAAGGCCGGGGCCTGGTACCAGACGACGTGATTGACCAGTCCCGCTTCGAGGAAGTTTGACACCGTTTGCGGGCCGCCCTCGATCAGCACTTGCAGCACGTCGCGGTCAGCCAATTCGTCCAGAACGGCGCGAAGGTCGCCACTGCGTTCAAGGCAGGGATGGACGGCGGCGGCGGCCGGCACCTTCCCCAGAACAACCCGAAGCGGCTCGAGCACGACGTCACCAAGTCGCGCCGTGAGTGCGGGGTTGTCGCTCCGCACCGTGCCGGCACCAACGATGATGGCCTGACTTTGGGCGCGAAGCACGTGACCGTCGAGTCGCGCCTCTGGCCCGGTAATCCACTGTGAGGTGCCGTCAGCCATCGCGACGACCCCGTCAAGGGTGCTCGCCACCTTGGCCACCACGTAGGGGCGCCCGGTAATCCGATTCCAGAGGTAGGGCGCTAATTGGGCGCGGACCTCTTCGATGGCCACGCCGGTGGTCACGGTGACGCCCGCGGCGCGAAGTTGGGCAACGCCACCGCCCGCCACGCGGGGGTCGGGGTCAAGGGTGCCGACGACCACGTGAGTGATGCCGGCTTCAATGATGGCAGTGACACACGGACCCGTCCGGCCAACGTGGCAGCACGGTTCGAGGGTGACAACGAGCGTTGCGTCGACGGCGTCCTCACCCGCGGCAGCCAGCGCTTGCACTTCGGCGTGAGCCTCACCCGGCACTTGCGTGTGACCAACGCCGCGAACGACGCCGTCCTTGACGATCACCGCACCAACCCAGGGGTTCGGAGGAGCGTGAAACCGCGCCTTGTTGCCCTCGTCGATGGCCTCACGCATCCACGAGGTGAAGTCGGTCATGCGCGTGCGGCGACCGCGGCAGCTCGAATGGCGGCGGCGGCCTCGAGCGGCGCCGGCTTCGAGAAGATGGCGGAACCGGCGACCAGAACATTCGCACCGGCCGCGGCAGCAATTGGCGCCGTGTGGAGGTCGATGCCGCCGTCGATTTCGAGGTCGCACGCGAACCCACCGGCGTCAATGTCGCGTCGGGCCTTGCGTACCTTTTCCATAACGTCTTCGATGAACGACTGACCACCAAAGCCGGGGTGCACGCTCATAATCATGAGGTAGTCCAGGTCGGGCAGGAACGCCACGGCTGGTTCGTAGGGTGTTTCGGGGTTGATAACGAGGCCGACCTTGAGCCCGAGGGCCCGGGCGTCGGCAATGAGTCCGGCGGTGCCACCCACTTCAATGTGCACCGAGACACCATCGGCGCCCGAGGCGGCGAACGCTTCAAGGTAGCGACCAGGGTCGCTCATCATCAGGTGGCAGTCGAAAAACTTGTTCGTATAGGGCCGCAGGGCCTTGATCACGGGCGGCCCCAGAGAGATGTTGGGCACGAAATGGCCGTCCATCACGTCCACGTGGAGCCAGTCCGTTTCGTCGTCCACCGACTGCACTTGGGCGGCGAGCACCCCAAAGTCAGCGGCCAGAATCGAGGGCGCAATGCGCAGCGAACCAATGGGGCCTTGATCGATGTTGGTCACGCCTCAACCTTAGGTCGCACGAGACCAGCGCTAGGACCACACCGCGGGTTCGGGCAGGCGCGCACCGAGCCGCCAGGCACTGGAGGGCATGACCTTTGAGCCCTCGGGTTGCACCGTGCGGAGCCACAAAGTTCCCGTCGCCATTGCCAGTCCCGTCTGGACGCCGTCATCCACGATGCGTCCGGCGTCATACTGCTCTGGCCCCGCCCCAGCCTCGTGCACCCGGAATCGCCGTCCACCGATTTCGCACCACGCGCGGCCCAGTCGAACGATGCGAGCGGCCTGCTCGGCCATCATGCCGGGGTCGAGACGGAACGTCTCCGGGGTGAGCTTCTCGGCGTAGGTTGCCTCCCCCACCTGTGGCCGGGGGTTCGCCAACGCTTCGGGTGACGCCAGAACTTCGACCAGCAATGCGGCGCCGACCGATGCCAGCTCTTCGGTCAGGGCCAACGAGGTCTTTTCCGCAACGGGAACGCGGCGTTCCGCGAAAATCGGACCGGTGTCGAGCGTTGCTTCGAGCCCCATGATGCCGACACCCGTCTCCGCGTCTCCGGCCAACACGGCCCGTTCAACGGGAGCAGCGCCGCGCCAACGCGGCAGCAGCGAGAAGTGCACGTTCAGCATGGGAATTCGGTCGAGCACCCGTTGCGGAATCATCGCGCCATAGGCCACAACAATGCCGTAGTCGGCCTCAAGATCATCCAGTTCGCTCACCCGATGAACCACGGGTAGGTGGAGCCGTAGGGCCGCCTCCTTGACCGGGCTCGGAAGCAGTTCGCTGCCGCGGCCACGTCGACGATCGGGGCGGGTCACCACCGTCACGACGTCATGACCGGCCATAACCAGGGCCTCCAACGAGGGCACGGCAGCGGCCGGTGTCCCAAGGAAGACCAGTTTCATTTAGCGGCCAAACAGGTTGAGGCCAGTGCCCGACGCCGACTTCATCTTGATCTTGCGCAGTTCCTTCTTCGAGGCGGCCTCTTGCTCGGGCGTCAAGCAGTGCAGCAGCAACTTGCCGTCCAAGTGGTCGGTCTCGTGCTGGAAAATACGGGCGTGGTACTCGTCGACGTCCATGTCAATGGGGTTGCCGTTAAGGTCCAGCCCCACAAGGTGCACGCGGTTGAAGCGAACAATGTCCCAACTAAGACCAGGCACCGACAGACAGCCCTCTTCGTAGGTCCACTCACCGGAGGTTTCAATGATGCGCGGGTTGATCACGGTGCGGGGACCAAGTCCGTCTCCCGAGTCGTAGACGAACATGCGCTTGGAGATACCGACCTGATTCGCCGCGAGGCCCACGCCAGGGGCCCGGTACATCGTCTCGATCATGGTCATTGCGAGGGCGTGAATCTTGCCGTCGATGTTTTCAATTTCTTGGGTCGGTAACGCCAAAACGGGGTCACCGTAGGTGCGAATAGGAAGAATGCTCACAGACCAACGTTAGTGCCCACCACCACGGCTTTCGCCGATGCGGTCACTGCACCGCGAGTCGAAGTCGTCCGCCGCCACGCACTCCCGCACCGAGGACGTCGCACAAGGTGGCGCTGTCGGTGGCGCGAATCGAGTACTCGCCATCGCGTTCAACCACGCGCACGCGGGTGGCATCGAGTGACGCCACGAACGAGGCTGCGCCTTCGCCCGAAATCTCAGCCAACGCACCGTACGGTGGCAGACCCAGCACTTCGGCCGACTCGCGCTCTTCGTCGCGAATCGCGCGAACGTCACTCGTGCGTAACGCCGCTAAGACATCATCATCGCGTCGCGTCTGCAACACGACCGAACCTCGTGCTTCTGACCGAGCCCCCACCAGTCGCCCCGCCCGCGCCACCGCACTCAACGCCTGGCGACGGGCCGAGGCCCGCGGGGCGAGCAAATACTGGTCGAAGTCCACGAAGACGACCACACCACAGCGTCGCACGCGTTGCAATGTTGCCTCTGTGCCGACCACGACACGCTCGAGTGGTGCACCCACCGGGGTGGCCGCCGTCAACTCGGTGACGGCGTGATGCAACTGTGCGCCAACATCGCGCGCCAACGTCGTCACGCCCGACTGCACACGCTTCAAATTGGTGGCCCCACAGCTTCGGCAGAAGTTCTCTCGGCGTTCGTGTGCGTCAGAGCACTGGAAGGCACCGTCAACCTCCTGCTCGGGCTGTGAGCACGTGGCGCAGCGAGCTAACTCGCCACAGCGACGGCACGCAAAGAGTCGTCCACTCCCCAACCGCTGCAACACCACGACGACGGCGACCTCTTCGGTGCTCGCCAACGCCCGCTGGCAGGCCGCCATGGTCTCAGGCGCCAATATGCCCTCGTGGGGGTCACGATTGCGGCGGTCCACGACGGTAATTGTGGGCCAGTGGTCGGCGACGTCTCGTTGGTCGTGTAGTTCGCCCAGGGTGAGCAGCAACGGTGACGGCAG
>DAIQPT010000063.1:0-4364 GCA_036787185.1 Acidimicrobiales bacterium
GCGACATTGAGCGCGACGTCACTGCCGCCGGACTCGAGATCGACGGCATTTCGTCGATCTCGGTGGTGATGGGCACCCTCGACCCCACCGCCAAGGCCGAACTGTTGCGCACCGCGCGCCAACTAGCCCAGTCACGGGCGCCCCAGACGTCTGTCCCCCGCCAGGCTCCGGTCTTCATGATTGCTTCGGGCAAGGGCGGCGTCGGCAAGTCCTCGGTGACCGCCAATCTCGCGGTCGCCCTCGCCCAACGGGGGAGTCGCGTCGGTGTCCTCGATGCCGATATTTGGGGCTTTTCCTTGGCGCACCTGCTCAATATCCACGGTGATATCACGGTCAAAAACGGGAAAATGGTGCCCTTGTCGCGGATGGAAGGTACCGGTTCAATCGCGCTGTTGTCCATGGGCCACTTGGCCGATGAGGACCAGGCCCTGCTCTGGCGAGGCTTGATGGTCCAAAAGGCGGTGGCGCAGTTCATCGAGGACGCCGACTGGTCCGGCATCGACGTCTTGTTGATTGACACGCCTCCGGGGACCGGCGACATCGCTATGACCCTCTCTCGCCTCCTGCCCCACCTCGGCGTCATCGTGGTCACCACGCCGGCGTTGGCCGCCCAGCAGGTCGCCGCCCGCGCGGCCGATTTCGCGGGGAAATCAAATCTTCGACTGCTCGGCGTGATTGAAAATATGGCGCCGGTGACCTGTTCGTGCGGTCAGCGACACGCCTTCTTTGGTGAGGGTGGCGGCGCGGCCCTCGCGGGCCGTCTCGGCACCGAGCTCCTGGCCTCACTTCCCTTGAATGCCCATGTTTCGGTCGGTGGGGATGCCGGTACGCCGATAGCCGGGACTGATGCGGCGAGCCCCTTCCGACCACTCGCCGAGCGGGTGGCCGCCCTTGGTGCGCACCTGGTGCCCGCGGGCTGCACCGCGCGGCTCCTCGACGCCCTCGACCAGAGCGTTGCGGGGATCGACGTCGACTGACGCAAGGCCCGCAAACTAGGTAAGAGGCTCGTAAAGAGAGGCCAACTACCTACTAAGTTTGAGACAGCAGACTTACTAAAGGAGCATTGTGGCCTCGAACGCCCCCACCACCAAGCCGTCCAACGGCCGTCCCGCCGGTCTCTTCACTTGGATCGCCATCGGCCTCGTGGTCGTCGTGATCGCCGTCCTCGTCGTTGTCAAGGTCACCCAGACGACCGCCAAGACCACTGGCGACTCCGCCACCAGCGCCGCCATGGTTTCGGAGCTGACCGGTGTCCCGGCCTCCGTGTTCGACACGGTGGGCACGACCTCACCGGCCGCACCCGTCACCGCCCCCACGGTCACTAAGGCTCAGCCCGAACTGATGTTCCCCTCGGCCGTGACCGGCAAGAAGGTCCCCGGCATCGTCTACGTCGGTGGCGAGTTCTGCCCCTACTGCGCCGCCGAGCGCTGGTCCGTCATCGTGGCGCTGAGCCGTTTCGGCACCTGGAGTGGATTGCGCAACACCGAGTCCTACACCGGTGACGTCTACGGCGGCACGAAGAGCTTCTCGTTCGCCAACGCCTCCTACTCGTCGCCCTACATCGCCTTCAAGGGCTTCGAGCAGTACACCAACCAGCTCAACCCCGCGACGAACTACTACTACGTTCTCGACAAGCTGCCGGCTCTCAAGTCGGCGCTGTTCGGCAACGACGTGCCCGCCTCGATCCCGACGTCGGGTATCGACACCACCACCGCCTACGACGGCTACTCGATTGCTGGTCTGTTCGCGCACTACGACACCTCGAACTTCATCAAGCACATGCCGGCCGCTGACGACTACTCGTACCCCTTCATGACGATGGGCAACCAGTACCTCATCGCCGGTGCGCAGTACACCCCCGCACTGCTCAACAACCTGAGCCGCGACAACATCGCCTCGGGTCTGTCGACCGCGTCGAGCCCCATCACCGCGGCCATCATCGCCTCGGCCAACTACCTGACCGCAGCCGTGTGTAAGTTGACGCACAACCAGCCCGCGGCAGTGTGCAGCTCGTCGGCCGTCGCGACGGCGAACAAGACGCTCTAACCAGATGACACGCGAGCTCCAGCCCGTAGCGCGATGGGCGCAGGTAACCACGCTCATCCTCAGCGTGCTGGGGCTCGCCGTGTCGATCTATCTCACCAAGGAGCACTTCAGCTCGTCGGCCTTCGCCGGCTGCCCTGAGAACTCCTTGTTCAACTGCCAGGCCGTGACGACATCGGCGCAGTCCTACTTCCTCGGGATACCGGTGGCCGTGTTAGGTCTCGTGTCCTACGTCTTCATGACGGCGATTAACACGCCCTGGGCCTGGCGGTCAACGAACTACTGGCTGCACGTGGTGCGCTTTGTCTTCAGCCTGGGATCAATGGCGTTTGTCCTGTGGCTGATCACGGCCGAAATCGTCATCATTGGCCACCTTTGCCTCTACTGCACGGGCGTGCACATCATCACGTTTATCTTGATGATTGTGCTAACGCGCGTCAGCCCCACCCAGCTCGGGTGGACCCGCTCAGCGACGGAGTAGCGCGCGGCGCTCCTGCTCGGTCAGGCCGCCCCAAATACCGTAGGACTCGCGCGTCGCGAGGGCCGTTTCGAGGCAGGCTTCACGCACCGGGCACTTCTTGCAGAGTTCCTTTGCGTGGCGTTCGCGACGAATGCGCTGCTCTTTGCTTTCGAAGGTGTCGGGCGAGAAAAAAAGCAAACCTTCAGCACCGCGGCACGCTGCTTCGTCGGACCACGTGGGTAGAACTAACGCCATTTCGCTCCCTCGATCGAACTACTTCTGAAACCATAGCGAGCCAGTGGGTCGACGCGCCAAAGCAAAAATGCCCGCTACGCTAGAGACGTGGCAACCATCCTCCTCGCCAGCGACCTCGCCGCTCTTCGCAAAGAGCTGCGCACGATGTTGGCTTCCCCTGAGCACACGTTGGTCGAAGCATCGACCGGCCCCGAGGTGCTGGCCCTGACGCGCGCCGGTGGCATCGATCTCGTGATCTGCGACTTGCAGATGGGCTCGATGGGTGCGATGGCAATCACCATGGAACTTCGTCACGACGAGTCCTACGGCTTCGCCGAACCCGTCTCGGTCTTGATGTTGCTCGACCGACGCGCGGACGTCTTCATGGCCCGCCGCTGCGGTGCCGAGGGATTCGTCCTGAAACCACTCGAACCGTTGACGGTTCGTGCCGCCGTGCGCGCCCTGCTGCGCGGCGATGCCTTCGAGGACACGGCCCTGACCCCGGCCACCGTCCGCGTCGGCACCTCTGCATGAAAGAGACGACGCCGCCCGCCACCGGTTTTGCCCGCCTACGCTCACGCGTCGCCGGCAAGACGGAACACGCGATCCTGAACCCCGAGGCGCAGGCCATCCACGACCGAGTGGAGCAGCTCAGCGAACTCGAACTTCGTGACGTCATGACCCCGCGCGTTGACGTCGCCTACCTCACCATGCCGGTAACGCCCGAGGCCATCGCCGAGGCCGTTCGCGACACCGGTCACTCGTGCTTCCCCGTCGTCATCGACGACGACCTCGATGAGGTCCAGGGTGTGCTGTTCGTCAACGACCTCTTCCGCTCCACCACCGCCAAGCGCGCTATTGGCGTGTCGCTACCGGACGACAAGGAAATCGCCCGCAAGATTCGCACCCCGATGATGCTGCCCGAGACGCTCGATCTCCTCGAGGGCCTCAAGGAAATGCGCGAGCAGCGGCGCACCTTCGCCATTGTGCTCGACGAGCACGGTGGGGTCGCTGGCGTGCTCTCCATTCGCGACATCCTCGAGCAGCTGGTCGGCGACCTCAACGATGAGTTTGACGAAGAAGACGCGGTGACGATCGTCAAGATTCGCCCGGGCCGTTGGCTCATCGACGGCCAAACCCACATCGACAAGGTCCGCGAAACCCTCGGCGTTGATATCCCTGAGGGCGACTACGTCACCCTGGCGGGCTTCCTGCTCTCGGTGGCCGACGAGATCCCGCCCGCCGGCAAGACCTACACCCGCGGCGACTGGAGCTTCCGGGTGCAGTCCGTCGTCAAGCAGCGCATCAGCGAGATCGTGGTCGAGCACCACGAGCCGGTGGCCCCGGACGACAGCGACGACTAGAACTTTGCCCCCATCGCGGTTCGCCGACTAGGATTGTCAGGCTGCGAGTTCGCTCGCAACGGGCTGTAGCGCAGCTTGGTAGCGCGCTTCGTTCGGGACGAAGAGGTCCCGGGTTCAAATCCCGGCAGCCCGACCACCGAATGAAGTTCTCACCGGGTGCAGTACCGCAGTACAGAAGTATCACTTAGGCTCCCATCGTCTAGCGGCCTAGGACACCGCCCTTTCAAGGCGGCAGCACGGGTTCGAATCCCGTTGGGAGTGCT
>DAIQPT010000022.1:0-17743 GCA_036787185.1 Acidimicrobiales bacterium
CCTACGACGAGGAGCCCTTCTAATGCCCCGTAAGAATATGCCCACCCTGCCCAAGCGGGCACCGAAGATTGAGAACCGCCGCGGTCTGAAGAAGAAGGCCTGTTCCTTCTGTCAGCACGGCGTCGGTTCGGTTGACTACAAGGACCTCGCGCAGCTGCGCAAGTACATCTCGGACCGCGGCAAGATCCGTGGCCGCAAGGTGTCCGGCAACTGCCAGCAGCACCAGCGTGACGTTACCGACTCGATCAAGACGGCTCGCGAACTGGCCCTGTTGCCCTACACCCAGCGCACCGTTACCGAGCGCAAGGGTCGTGGCAACCGCGACGACCGCGGCCGTGGCCCACGCCCCGACCGTGACCAGGTGGCCCCGGAGAGCGAAGAGCTGCTCGAGGACGCCAGCGTTGCTGAGGAAGTATTCGAGGAAGCACTGACCGAGGAGGCTGGCGAATGAAGGTTCTACTCCGTAGCGATGTAAAGGGTGTTGGCCGTCGCGGCGACATCGTTGATGTCCGTAAGGGTTACTTCCGTAACTTCTTGCTGCCCAACGGTGTGGCCCTCGAAGCCAACGACGCCATGGCCGAGCAGGCCGCGTCGATGCGCAAGGCCCGTGACCTCCGTGACGCTGCCGACCGCAGCGCCGCCGAGACCCAGCGTGACGCCATCGAAAAGGCCACCATTGTTGTCGCGGCTCGCGCCGGTGCCAACGGTCGCCTGTTCGGTTCGGTGACCGAAGCGGACATCGTCAACGCCATTCGCACGGCCACCAACGTTTCGTTGGACCGCCACGCGATCAAGCTCGACGAGCACTTGAAGGACGTGGGCGTTGCCTCCGTTCAGGCGGTGCTGTTCCACGACGTTGTCGCCACGTTCAACGTGGAGGTGGTGGCCAAGTAGCCACCCCGAGAAACGCCGAAAGAACCGGGGCTTTCGAGCCCCGGTTTTTTCATGTCACAGTGGCGAACTAGACCTAGGGTTCCACACAGCTTTTTCCACACGTTGTTGCTCTTGCGACACACAGGCTCTATCGACAACCGTTGAGGTCTTATGACGAACTTTGAATCCTCCCGTCCGGCGCCGGTCTCGGCACCACGCATTCCCCCGCACTCCCTCGAGGCCGAGGAGTCGCTCATCGGGGCCATGTTGCTGTCGCCGGAAGCGGTGTCCGAAGCTTATGAAGTCACGGCCGCCGAGGACTTCTACCGCCCGCTGCACGCGCAGATCTTCACGGCGATTCTGGCGCTCAACAACGCCGCCGAGCCGGTGGACTTGGTGACGGTGCAGACCAAACTGCAGGAGCAGGGGGTGCCGGCCATTGAGCTCAGCGTCCTGTCCTCACTGTCGGTCAACACCCCGTCGGTGGCCAATGCGCGCCACTACGCCCAGGTAGTGCACGAGAAGGCTCAGCAGCGCCGTCTCATCTCCGTCGCGACCGAGATCGTCGACGACTCCTACGTCCCCACCGATGACGTGGTGGGACTGATCGATGACGCCGAGCGCAAGATCAACCAGATTGGTGACGAGAGCCGCGTTGACTCGGTGGCCCCACTCCAGCGCCTCCTCTACGAAGAGGCCAACATCCTCGAGCAGCGCGGCGAAACTCGTGGTCAGTTCAACGGTCTCGAAACCGGGTACCGCTCCCTCGACCTCGTGCTGCAGGGGCTTCAGCCCCACTCTTTCACCATCGTGGGTGCCCGCCCGTCGATGGGTAAGACGGCCTTCGCTCTGGGCATCTTGACCCACGTCGGTGCGGTGGTGCAGCGCCCGGCCCTCTTCTTCTCGCTCGAAATGAGCAACCAGGAACTGGCCGAGCGTATTCTCGCCTCGACGGCGCGCATTGACTCAGCCAAGCTGCGCACCGGTGACCTTTCCGAGGCCGACTGGAACCGTGCCCAGGAGGCCTTCGGCTATCTCCAGTCCGCCAAGATCTTCATTGACGACAACCCGACGTTGACCGTGATGGACATCCGCGCCCGCGCCCGTCGCATCAAGCAGCAGAACGGCGACCTTGGTGTCATCATCATTGACTACCTCCAGCTGATGACCAACCGCTCGAAGGCCGAGAACCGCCAGGTTGAAGTCTCTGAGATGAGTCGTTCGCTGAAGATCCTCGCTCGCGAGTTGAGTTGCCCAGTTATCGCCTTGTCGCAGCTGTCGCGCGCCCTCGAAGCGCGCGCCGACAAGCGTCCCATGATGAGTGACCTTCGTGAGTCGGGCTCGCTGGAGCAGGACGCCGACGTCGTCCTGTTCTTGTTCCGCCCCGAGCAGTACGCCCAAGACGTGCCCAATGAGCAGAAGGCCGAAGCCGAAGTCATCGTCGGCAAGAACCGTAACGGTCCGACCAAGACGGCCTACCTCACGTGGCGTGGCGAGTTTGCCCGCTTTGACAGCGTGGCCGACACCAGCAACTTCTAGGCCCCGGGTGCCGTAGCCTGTTGGGGTGCCGTCGGTCTACGAATACGAACAGTCAGAGCTCGCCGAGATACTGCAGGGCGAACCCCGCTATCGCGTCGACCAGATCTGGCAAGGACTGTGGCGCGACGGCCTCGTGCTCGAGGACATCACGACGATTTCCAAGGCGCTGCGGGCGCGACTGACCGAGGAGTTCCCGTCGTCGCTGACGGTGCTCAACGATGTCGAATCCGACAACGGCGCCACTCGCAAGTGGGTCTTTGGCCTGCACGATGGGGCCACGATTGAAACGGTCTTGATGCGCTACGCCGATCGTGTCACGGTCTGCGTGTCGTCGCAGGCCGGCTGCGCCATGGGTTGTACCTTCTGCGCCACCGGTCAGGCCGGGTATACCCGTCAGCTCACGCCCGGTGAGGTCATCGAGCAGGTCATGTTCGCCACCCGAGCCGCCGCGCCACGTCGCCTGAGCAACGTGGTCTTCATGGGCATGGGTGAACCACTGGCCAACTACGACACGACGGTGGCGGTCGTGAAGCGACTCCACGAGCACAAGGGTATGTCGGCCCGACACCTCACGGTCTCGACGGTGGGCGTGGCGCCGGCCATTGAGCGCCTGGCCGAGGAAGGCCTGCCGCTAACGCTGGCGGTCAGTCTGCACGCCGCCAACAACACGACCCGTGACGAACTCGTGCCACTCAACAAGCGCTACCCACTCGAGCGTCTCTACGAAGCGTGCGAGAAGTGGATTGACGCCACCGCTCGCCGTCTGAGCTTTGAGTGGGCCTTGATTGATGGCGTCAACGATACCGACGAGGCCATTGATGAACTCGCCGGCTACGCCAGCGGCCTTAACGCGCACGTCAATCTCATTCCGCTGAACCCGACACCAGGGTATTTGGTGATGGGCTCCACCCCCGAGCGGGTGCAGGAGTTCCGCGACGGGCTCGTCGAGCTCGGCATCAACGTGACGGTGCGTAACACTCGAGGCCGCTCGATTGACGCGGCCTGTGGTCAGTTGGCCGCCGTGACCAACGGCAAGCGCCGCCCGGTCACGTTGCGCAGCCGCTAGTTCGCGACCTCGCGCCAGAAGGAGCGGTGGCGCCAAGCGAAGAGCGCCACGCCCACCACGCAGGCGATGCCACCAGAAACAACGGAGAACTCCGTTGAAGTGAGTGAGGCCACCGACCCCGACTCAATGTCACCGAGGCGGGGACCACCGGTGACGACGGCCATTTGAATGGCGCTGAGTCGTCCACGGAACTCGTCGGAGATGGCTAGCTGCAAGATGGTGTTGCGCAAGATGGTGGAGACAACATCCATCGCACCAGCCACCGCCAACATCGCGAAGCCGAACCAGAAGACGGGGACCAGACCGAAGAGCGCGACGGCGGCGCCAAAGATCATGATGGCGATGACAACAGCCCGACCGCGGTGGCGGACCTTCTGGACCCACCCCGACAGCAGTCCCATGAGCACGGCACCGACGCCGATGGCGGCGTAGAGGAGGCCGAGGGTGCGCGGCCCACCGTGGTAGACGGTGAGCGCCATCGCGGGAAAGAGGGCCCGCGGCATACCGAAGACCATCGCGATGAGATCGGCGTACCAGACGGCTCTGGCGACCGGTTGCTGCTGGACGTAGCGGAAGCCGTTGGTGATTGAGGCGAAGAGCGCCGCGGGGGCGATGTCCTCGGCGGATGGCAGGGGATCAAGCAGGGCCGTCATGAGAGCTAACCAGCCAAAGGTGATGGCGTCGATGAAGTAGCACGTGGCCAGTGGGAAGGCGGCCAGCAGGACGCCGGCCAGGGTCGGGCCGACCACCACGGCGGTGTTGAAGACCACTTGGTTAATGGAATAGCCGGCGATGAGGTCGTCGGGGCCGAGGATTTTGGGAATCGCCGCCGATCGAATGGGACCGGTGAAGCCGGTGACACCCGCCAGGGCGGCCGCGCAAATCACCAGCCCCACAAAGTGGGTGCCGTGCAGACTGGCCAGGAAGGCGAGGACGGCGTCGATGATCACACAGACGACGGTGCCCCAAATGAGCAGTCGCCGCTTTTCGAAGCGGTCACCGTAGGCGCCACCGACGAGTGAGCCAGCGATCAGGAAGGGGAGCTGGATCAGACTGACCAGGCCGACCCAGAGACTGGAGTGGGTATCGCGGTAGACCTGGTAGGGAATCGCCACCAGGGTGAGCTGACTCCCGATCAGATTGACCAGTTGGCCGAGCACAATCAGCCGAAAATTACGGTTTCTGGTCAGGGGCCGCCAATCAACCAGTAGTCCCGACATGGAACCAGCCTAGAGGTGTGCGTGATGGGGGCGACTGTGTGAAACTGGAGGGGTGCAAAGCGACCAGCTTGTTCAGCTTCTTTCGCCCGAGGGCCAGCGGGTTGATCACCCCGACTACGTTTCCTCACTGAGTGGCGACGATATCTTCGGCATGTTCCGCGACATGGTCATCGTTCGGCGTCTCTGTGATGAGGCCACCTCGCTCCAGCGCCAGGGGCAACTCGCGTTGTGGGCCCCGAGCCAGGGGCAGGAGGGTGCGCAGATTGGCGCCGGGTGGGCGTTGCGACCCGACGACTTTGCCTTCCCCAGTTACCGTGAGCACGGCGTGGCCTGGTGCCGTGGTGTGCCGCCGGCCGACCAGTTGCGCCTCTTCCGCGCCGTGTCCAACGGCGGCTGGGACCCCTACGCCTATAACTACGCGCTGCCGACGATTGTGCTGGCCGACCAGATGCTGCACGCCGTGGGTTACGGCATGGGTATGCAGCGCGACAAGGCGGACGCCGCGGTGATCACCTTCTTCGGCGACGGCGCCTCCTCCCAGGGCGACGCTCTCGAATCCTTCGTCTGGGCTTCGTCCTTCAACGTGCCGGTGGTCTTCTTCTGTCAGAACAACCAATTCGGCATCTCCACCCCGTCCTCCACCCAGTTCCGGGTCCCGCTGGCCCGTCGCGCGGACGGCTTCGGATTCCCCGGTATTCGCGTCGACGGCAATGACCCCCTGGCCGTCTACGAAGTGACCAAGCAGGCCCTGGAGCGCGCTCGTTCGGGCGGTGGCCCTACCTTGATTGAGGCCTACACCTACCGCATGGGAGCCCACACCACCTCGGACGACCCGACGCGATACCGGATCGACGCCGAGGTCGAACTGTGGAAGCACCGGGACCCGATTGAACGGGTGAAGGCGTTGCTGACCCACGAGTTCGCGATGCACCGCCCCGCGGTCGAGGCCGTTGAGCAAGAAGCCGATCGGTTGGCCCGCCAACTCCGCGACGACGTGCTCGCCATGCACGCGCCCGACGCATTAACGATGTTCGACAACGTCTATGCCGACCCCCACCCGCTGATTGACGAGGGCCGACTGGACGTGACTGAGCTGGGCCTCGGTGGGGGGAGCGCATGACCGAGACAATGACGATGGCCAAGGCGCTCACCGAGGGGTTGCGTCAGGCCATGACCGAGAACCCCAAAGTCATGATGATGGGTGAAGACATCGGCAAACTGGGTGGCGTCTTCCGCATCACTGACGGGCTGCAGGCCGCCTTCGGCGAGGACCGCGTGGTCGACACGCCCCTGTCGGAGTCGGCGATCATCGGTACCGCGGTGGGCCTGGCCATCCGCGGGTACCGGACCATCTGTGAAATTCAATTCGACGGCTTCGTCTACCCCGCCTTTGACCAGATCGTGAGTCAGGTGGCCAAGATGCGCAAGCGCTCCGAGGGTGCCTACACCATGGGCATCGTGATTCGGCTGCCCTTCCAGGGTGGCATCGGCGCCATTGAGCACCACTCGGAAAGCCCCGAGACGTACTTTGCCCACACCCCGGGACTGCGCGTGGTGTCGTGTGCCACGCCCCACGACGCCTACTGGATGATTCAGCAGGCCGCGAAGAGCAACGACCCCATCATCTTCTGTGAGCCCAAGTCGCGGTACTGGGAAAAGGGCGAGGTCGACCTCCACGAACCAGGTCTGAGCCTGAGTGATGCCGCCGTTCGCCGCGAGGGCACCGACGTCACCCTTGTGGGCTACGGCTCCTCGGTGAAGACGATGCTGCGTGCGGCCGACGCCGCGGCGAGCGAGGGTCGCTCACTGGAAGTGATCGACCTGCGCAGCATTGCGCCGCTGGACATCGCCACCGTCGAGGCCAGCGTGAAGAAGACCGGTCGTTTGGTGGTGGTGCAGGAGACCCCGCACCTCGCCTCCGTTGGTTCGGAAATCGTGAGCGAGATCCACCGACGCTGCTTCTACGAGCTCCAGGCGCCCGCCCTCATTGTGAGTGGGTACCACGTTCCCTATCCGATTAGTCGACTCGAGGACGTGTATCGCCCTTCGGTCGACCGTATTCTCGACGGCGTGGACCGCACCTACGCCTACGACGCATGAGCGACCAGGTCTTTCTCCTGCCTGACGTCGGTGAAGGCTTGATCGAAGCCGACATCGTCACGTGGAAGGTCCAGGTGGGTGACATGGTGACGTTGAACCAGCCCCTCGTCGACGTCGAGACGGCCAAGGCCATTGTCGAACTACCGAGCCCCTTCGAGGGCGTGGTCACGGCCCTGCACTGTGCAGAGGGTGACACCGTGGCGGTCGACGCCCCCTTGATTACGATCACGTCCGGTGAGGTTGTCAAGGCCCCCCGACGCGAAGCGGTGCTGATTGGCTTTGGGGTGGCCGAGGAGTCGGCACCCACCTCGCGCCGCACGCGTCGTGCCGCGACCGCCCCCGCTGCTGCCACACCACCACCGGCGCCGCGCCCCAGTGGACCCGTGCGGACCTCGCCGCCCGTGCGACTGCTGGCCAAGCAGCTGGGCGTGGACCTCACGACAATTCGTGGGACGGGACGCAACGGCATTATTACGCGCGCCGACGTTGAGGGCCAGCGCCGGACCGCCAAGAAGGTGACGTCGGGGCCCGATATCCCCTCGGCCTTTGTCGGGCGAACGCTGGACTCCTGGAACGACGGGGTGGCCGAAGAGCGCATTGCCATCAAGGGTGTGCTCAAGACCATGGCCGAGGCCATGACGCTCAGTGTGCGGCAGTCACCACAGGCCGCCGTATGGCTCCGTCTGGATGCAACTAAGACTATGGAACGCCTGGCTGAACTCAAGGCGGACCCCGCCTACGCCGGCATCCGGCTGTCACCGCTGACGTTTGTGGCCATGGCCTTCACCGATGCCGCACGCCACTTCCCCGGCATCAATTCGTTTATTGACGAGACGACGAATGAAGTGGTGGTGCGCCGTCGCGTCAACCTCGGGATTGCCGCCGCCACGCCTCGTGGCCTCGTGGTGCCTTCAATTAAGGGCGCCGACGAACTGTCGCTGACCGGCATGGCCGAAGCACTCACGACGTTGGTGGAGACGGCTCGCGCGGGCACCCTAACGCCCTCGGACATGATGGGCGCCACCCTGACGATTACCAACGTTGGCCCGTTTGGTGTGGACGCGGCGGTGCCGATTCTGCCGCCCGGAACCGGCGCCATTCTCTGCGTCGGTCAGATCGCCAAGGCGCCGTGGGTGGTCAATGACGCCGTGGTCGTGCGCCAGGTCGTTGAAATCTCGATGACGTTTGACCACCGTCAGATTGACGGGGCGTTGGCCTCAGCGGTACTCGCTCACGTGGGCGCGTATTTGCGGGAACCGCCGGTCTAAGAAACTCGCGAGAGTGCGGCCAACGCGCGGTCGGCGTGCACATTCATCGACAACTCCGAGTTGATGATCTCGATGATGCGTTGGTCGGTGCCAATCACGAAGGTGGTGCGGCGGACCTTGAGGACATCGAAGGCCCGCTTGACGCCGTAGGCGCGGGCCACGGCCCCGCCGGCGTCACTCAGCAGGGGGTAGTCCAACTGGTTCTGGGTTGCGAACGTCCCCTGAGTGGCGACGTCATCCATAGAAATACCGATGCGCTGGGCCCCGAGGGCGCGAAAGTCGTCACCCACGTCGCGGAAGTGGCAGGACTCGGCCGTGCACCCCTTGGTCATGGCCGCGGGGTAGAAGAACAGAACCACGGGGCCATCTCGCAACGCCGTTGACAGGGTGAAGGAGGTGCCGGTGTGATCGGGCAGGGTGAAGTCGGGAGCGAGGTCGCCGGTGCGCATACCGGCACCTTAGCGAGTTAGACGTCGAGACGGAACCCCACGCCTCGCACGGTGATGAGGTGCACGGGGTTTGCGGGGTCGAGTTCAATCTTTTGGCGAAGTCGCTTCACGTGAGTGTCGAGTGTACGGGTGTCGGACAACTGCAGGCCCCACCAGAGTGTGTCGAGACAGACCTCGCGAGTAACGACTTGGCCGAGGCGTGAGGCGAACAGCGAGAGCAGCTCAAACTCTTTCCGGCTGAGCTCAATGTCGGCACCGTTGCGCGTCACAGTGTGGCGCGCGAAGTCCATGCGAAGATCACCGAAGGTAACGACGTCGGGCTCATCCTCCACCACGACGGGGCGACGCAGGACGGCCCGCATGCGTGCCACGAGCTCACGGAGTCGGTAGGGCTTGGTGACGTAGTCCGAGGCCCCGATCTCGAGGCCGAGAACGACGTTGACCTCTGAGTCCAGGGCGGACACGATGATCACCGGGGTGTGCCACTTGTCGTGAATTTCGCGACAGAAGTCAATGCCCGAGCCGTCGGGCAACATAACGTCAAGCAAGATTACGTCGGGAGTAACCCGCTGCATCTGGTCGCGGGCTTCGGCCAGTGTCCGTGCACTAACAACGCTGAAGCCCTCGACGGTTAATCCCACGGTCAGCGCGTCTTGGTAGCTCTCTTCGTCTTCAACGACGAGCACCAGACTGCGACCCTCGTGGTGTACCTCGCGAAGGGTGGCGCTGTCCTTCAGGTTCTCGGGGGGAAGAGTCTGCGAAAGCGCCACAGTCGTCACCTTAGAAAAATGGGGTTATCAAAAGGTGAACGGAAGGGGAGCAGTTTCTTCCCTCGAAGTTAAACCTTCTCAATTTATTTCTGCAGGGCGAAGGCCTGGTAGTGACCAGTCGGTGCGAGATAGCTGCCGGTCACCACACAGGGGGCTCCGACAAAACAGGACAGGCCGTAGATGCCACCATCGACACCCACGGTGGTGGCACCGGTCGGCGGTGTTACTGGCTGGGGTGTGTTCCACGCCCCTGACGTCTCGGTGACGAGCAAGGCTTCGTAGTTCTGGCCGGCGTTGCGGTAGGCGGCGCCGGCCGTGCAGGTGTTGCCCTTGACGCAACTCACGGCAATGACGCCACCGTTGGGGCCGGCATCCACTGCTCCGGCCGGCAGCGTTAGTTCAGTCGCCGACCGCCACTTGCCACTTTGTTCGGTGGCCAAGAAGCCTTCGTGTTGTCCAGCCGCAGTGACGTAGTTCCCACCGAAGGCGCAGGTGCCAAGCGCGGAGCAGGAGATACCGGCGTAGCCCCACAGGAAGGTTGCCGCACTGGCACTGGCGTTGTGGGGCAGGGCCACGACGGTGGCGCGGCCCCAGACGCCATTGGTCATCGTGGCGACCATGGGAACGTTCTGACCGGTGACGGTGTTGAAGGTCCCAATCGCGGTGCAGGTCGCCGGGGCGTAGCAGGTGATCTCGCTGAGGGTGGCCCCGCTGTACGCCGAAGCGTTATAGGGGAGCACGAGTGGCGCCGCCTCTCCCCAGTGTCCTTTGGCACTCGGCACAACAAAGGCACTGATGACGCCATTGGTCGTGACGTAACTACCAACGGCCGAACAGGATCCTGCCGTCCAGCAGCTGACTTGCGAGAAGGTCACTTGAGGATTGAGGGCGTGGTCCGCCGGCAAGGTCAGCGCGACGGCGCTACCCCAGCGGCCACTTACTTCGGTGTCGGTGAAGCCCTCAATCGCGCCCGTGGGCGTGGTGTACGTACCCACCACGGCGCACGTGCCAACACCGGCGCAACTGGTGCCGTGGGGGGTGGCGTTTTCACTCGACAGCGCCGCGTTGGCGGGGAGGGCAATTGTTTGTGCCGTGCCCCAGACCCCATTGTTTTCAGAGTCAACGAAGGCCGACTGGTTCTGGCCGGCAGTTACATAGGTACCCGCCACGGTGCACGAGAGCGCCGTGGCACAACTCACATTGAGTGCTTGCGTGTTTTGGGTGCCCGATGGCGACACAATCGCTTGGCCCTGAAGCCACGTTCCTGCTCGCTCGGTCACGATCACACCCTGTTGACCCGAGGCCGTCTGATTGACCGTGCCGACGGCAACACAGTTGACTGCACTGGTGCAGGAAAGTCCTGGGAAGTAGCCCTCGAACACCCCAGACGTTCCCGAAGGCAGGGAGAGGGCCGTCGCCTGCAGTGACGAAGCGGCACCGGCTGGCGAGGGGCCGAGACAGAGGGCACCGATGAGAACACCAGTGAGGAGTGATCGCTTCATGACTTCCTTGACTATGGGGTTGTTGTTGGGGGGCATTGTGTCACAACTGAACGGATGACTAGAAGTTACTGGGAAAACGACGGGAATTGGTGGGCCAAAGTGAATTCCAGAGGGAAAAGAGTTAAGCGAAAGTTTTGCTTTTGACACCTTTGCACGTCACTTGTTTTTTACTTTGCCCCTCTACCATTCGAAACGTTCAGTAACGAAAGGTGAAAAGTTCACCTCGAGGAGCTGACGTCCAACGAACACTTTTCTAGGAGGAAAGTTTATGAAGAAGAGCTACCGCTCCTCGGCAGTCGCACTCGCGGCTTCCTTGGCCATGGTTGCGTTCTCGTCGGCCCAGGCTTTTGCTGGCACGCCTACGGTTGCGCAGTACCTGGCAAACGACAACGTCAAGACCGTTCCTGCTTCGCAGTTGGCCATGGGTGGCTCGTCATTCGACGCCAACCTGGTGAACGCTGACTACCCAATCTGGACTGGTCAGGATCAGAGTGGGAAGAACGCTGCGTCGCTGTCGGCTTACCAGTCGCACTCATCGGGCACCGGCCGTGCCAACCTGATGAACGGCACCTACCAGATCGGCTTCTCGGACGTTCCATTGAACGCCGCTGGCCAGGACACCGCTGACACCACTGCCTACGCACAGATTCCTGTCGCGCTCGGTGGCGTGTCGCTCATCTACAACATCACCTTCGACAGCCAGCACGTTGCTTGCCAGTCGTTGCTGAACCAGTACGGCCTGAACCTGTCGGGCGTGACCGTTGGTCACATCTTCGACGGCTCGATCAAGTCATGGGGCGACTCGCAGATCACTGCGACCAACCCTAAGCTGGTTGTGACCGTTGGCAAGACCAAGACGAACTGCCTGACCTTGAGCTCGTCCGAGACCATCAAGCTGCTTAGCCGCACTGCTGGTTCCGGTACGACGTTCATCCTGCAGGACTACCTCAACGCTGTTGACTCGGCCAACTTCCCGTACCCGACCTCGAACGCCTTCAGCGCTGCTGTTGCCACCGAGTCGAACTCGGCCGCCATGGCTCCTGCTGTTGCTGGTCTGCCCGGTGCCTTCGGTTACGTTGAGCAGGGCTACGGCATTCAGAACGGCCTGAAGTCGGCCCTCGTCGGCGGTGTTGCTGACACGGTGAGCAATGTTGCTGCTGACGCTACGCAGGGCCTGAAGCTGATCAACGCTTCGACCTGCAACTCGTTCAGCACCGACCAGCCCACGACCTACGTTGCCGCGAACGTGAACACGCAGTGCTTCACCATCGTCAACTCGGGCAAGGGCTACCCAATTGCCGGCTTCTCGTACGCCATCGTTGCTAAGCACCAGGCTGACCAGGCAACGGCTGAGACCATTGCCAAGTTCCTCCTGTTCTTGGCCTACAACGGCCAGGGCAACAACGCCATCAACGCCTACTACACCCCACTGCCCGCTGCAGTGCAGGCCGTGGCGCTGACCAAGCTGAAGGAAATCACCTACAGCCGTAACGGTGTTGCCACTCAGGCACTCAGCACCACGCTGTAAGTAGTAACTGGTAATTAGTACGGTCGACTGAGGAAGCAACGCACATGAGTACGAACACTTCCCCAGAGATCACCACCAACGCCACCGGTCAGGGACGCAAGTCCCTGACCGGTGGCGACGGTGCGTACCGTGGACTGCTGTCCACAATCGTTGTCCTGGTCTTAGCAGTCGTAGTTGTTTTTGTCTTCAAGCTTGCACAGCAAGCGATCCCCGGCTTCAAATTGGCCGGCTGGGGAATCTTCGGCGGCACCTGGAATTTCGGTGCGGGCCAGTATGGCGTACTGCCCCTCGTTGCGGGAACCCTCGTGACGACCACCCTCGCCCTCCTCTTCGCATTGCCCGTCGGTCTCGGTACCGCGCTGGCCATCACCTACCTCATCCCTCAGCGCCTGCGCCTCGTGGTGACGTCGATTGTCGAACTCCTCGCCGTGGTGCCTTCGATTGTGTACGGCATCTGGGGCTTGCTGACGATTTACCCTTGGTTGAACACCACGCTCTTCCCCCACTTGGTGAGCTGGTCGGGCGGCGCATGGCCCTTCAACGGCACCTACGTGGGCCAGGGCATCTTCCTTGGTGCCATCGTCTTGGCAATTATGGTGCTCCCGATCATCATCGCGGTGAGCCGCGACGTGATTGCCGCGGTGCCCAAGGAACTGACCGAGGGTGCCCTCTCGTTGGGCGCCACACGGAGTCAGGTCATCCGCAAGGTTGTGTTGCCCTCGTGCCGCAGCGGTATTGTCGGCGCCACATCGTTGGCGGCTGGTCGTGCTCTCGGTGAGACAATCGCTCTGGCAACTCTGCTCGGTGGTATCACCACGACGAGCCCGTGGCCGGACCGCTTGTTCGCGACCGGCTCAACACTTTCGGCCGAAATCGCCATTGAAATTGGTGGCATTACCGGCCCTCCCGGCAAGGTTCTGTTCTCACTGGCTTTCATCTTGATGGTCATCGTTGGTGGCGCCACCTACGCCGGACGCGTCATTGTCCGTAACGCACAGAAGAAGTTCCAATAATGACTATGACGAACGCCACCGAAGCTCGCGACATCATTCGCGCCAAGGCACTCTCGAGTGTGAAGCGTCGTGAGAATCTCTCTCGCCTGTACACCGCCACCGTTGCATTGGCCTTGGTCGTGGCCATCATCCCGTTGACGTCGATCATCAGCGACCTGGTTGGCAAGGGTGGCCAGTTCTTGTCGTGGGGCTTCCTCACCCAGAACGTGCACACCCCCGGGTTCAACGACCCGCACAACGTGGGTGGCATCGCCAACGCGATTTCGGGCTCGCTCATTATCGTCGGCCTTGCCGTTTTGATTTCGGTGCCGGTTGCCATTCTGCTGGCCATGGCAATTCACGAATTCAACAACCGCATTATGAAGACGGTTGCCGTCATTGTTGAAGTCTTTGTCGGTCTCCCTTCAGTGGTCTTCGGTGTCTTCGCCTTCATTGCCCTGGTGGTTACCACGAAGCACTTCCTCGCCTACTACGGATCCCTCGCGCTCTGCTTCATCATGGTGCCGGTGTCAACCGTGAACTCGGTTGCTGCCTTGCGAGCGGTGCCCGCGACGTTGAACGAGGCCGGACTGGCCCTGGGTTCAAAGCCTTCGCGCGTGATGTTCCGCGTCATCTTCCCCACTGCGCTTCCTCGCATCATGACTGGTATCTTCTTGGCCCTGTCGCGCACGGTGGGTGAAACCGCGCCGGTCTTGTTCGTGACCGGTTCCAGTGCCCTCGTGAGCTGGAACTTGAACAAGGGAGCCACCACCCTTCCGGCTGCTATTTGGAACAACCTGCAGCAGGGTTCCCCCTACGCCGCCCTCGAGTGCTGGGGCATCGCCCTCGTGCTGATCCTCTTCGTGTTCTTCTTCAACATTCTGGGTCGTATCTTCCTGGCCCGTGCCGAGAAGAAGTAGGAACGACAATGAGTGACGCCATGACTTCGACCAATCCCAAGCTTCGCCTCGTTGACACGACGGTCTTGTTCAATGGCCGTGCCGCGGTCAAGAACGTGTCGTTCGACATTGAAGCAAACAAGGTGACCGCCCTTATTGGTCCTTCAGGTTCGGGGAAGACGACCCTGCTCCGTTCGATCAACCGTCTGCACGAACTGACGCGCCACGCCACGTTGACCGGCCGCATCGAGCTTGATGGCGTAAACATCTACGGCAACGAGATTCCCCTGACGGTGTTGCGTACGCGCATCGGCATGGTCTTCCAGCGCCCAAACCCGTTCCCCACGATGACCGTGGCGGAGAACGTGGTGTCGGGTCTTCGCTTCATCGGTATCAAGGACAAGAAGTTCCTGGATGAGGCCGTTGAACGCGCCCTGACGCAGGCGGCACTTTGGGACGCCGTCAAGGACCGCCTCTCGGCCGCCGCGGGAACACTCTCTGGTGGTGAGCAGCAGCGCCTATGTGTCGCTCGCGCCTTGGCCGTTGAGCCCGAGGTCCTCTTGATGGACGAACCAACGGCGTCACTCGACCCCATCTCCACCAAGCAGATTGAAGACCTGATGGTGACACTGCGTGAATTCACGACGGTGGTTATCGTCACCCACAACATGCAGCAGGCCATGCGTATTTCGGACAACTGCGCCTTCTTGTTGATGGACGACGACCGGGCCGGTCAGCTCATTGAGTACAACGAGACGGACAAGATCTTCAACAACCCGAAGGATCCCCGTACCGTCGACTACATCGCCGGTCGATTCGGTTGATCCGACGGGCTGTTGCCCGTCGCACCGTTCTCTTCTTCCCTACCGCTTGCGGCGGCGCCACGCCACCGCACCCGCGCCACCAAGAGTCAGCAGGGCGATGACGTCCAAGACGTCGTAGTAGGCGAAGCCCGACCACGCAAAGACGATGCGGTGGACGCCGGGTCCCACCTTCACGCCCACCAGTGACGGTGCCACGATCTCAAGTGGGGCACTGTGCCCGTCGACGGTCACGTGCCACCCAGGCTCGTAGGCGGCCGAGAGCAGCACCACGCTGGTGTGGGTCAGGTCAACGGTCGCGGTGGCCCGTCCCATGGTGAGGTTGTCGTACTGTTCGGCGACGTACCCACCGTTGTCCTTGGGCTTCGGTGCGCCCGCAGCCAGGGTGGGCGTGGCGGTGGCGAGGCCGTCGTAGGAGAGCAACGGGTAGACCTTGTTGTCGATTTCGGTCGAGGCCAGGAAGGCGCCCGTGACGGTGCCAATTGTCGACGCATTGACGGACAAAACCCCGGAGGTCTGCACGACGTGAATCACGCCGTAGTTCGGTGCCCTCCACAGGGTGAACTTGCCTCGGCGCGCCACGAAGCCCGCACGAACTGGTGGGTGCATGCTGCTGGGGAGCAGCAACCACCGGATGCCGAAGGCGTTGTAGTCGCCGGCGTTGTACTGATCGAAGTAGCACTCGGGGTCAGTGAGGGTGCCCGAGGTGCGCAGGGTGAAGCCGACGGCATCAATGCCGGGAAGACCCAATGCCAACTGGGCTTGTTCCAAATAGATGAAGACTGGCACGGCGCCTACGGTGAAGTTCTGCCCCCAGTTACTGGGCATCCCGGCGTAGATGCGACCGCCGCCGCGGTGCTCAGCGATACGAATCAGGGCGAGGGCCTCGGCACCCTGATGGGCATCGGCCCGTCGCTGAATAGAAATCCATCGGGCGTCTCGCGTGGCGTAGTGGTTCATTTCCCGTAGTGACATCGCCGAGATGCCAATGGTGGCGATCAACACCAATACCGCTGCGGTGATGGCCGGAATGCGGGCGTACTTTGTTTGGTTGAGGTGCAGACCCTCGTGGAAGAGCGCCAACAGGAATCGAGTGACGCCGACGAGTCCAATGCCGGCGAGGAAGAGTCCGCTGAGCTCCACCTCAGCGATGTAGCGCTGGAAGAGGATGCCCGCGTTGCCGGGGATGAGATCAAGAATGAACGAAAAGGTTGGTCGCCCCGAGAAGAAAATCATGCTCACGGCCCAGATAGCCAGAAGCCCTCGTGCACGAAGATCACGGCGCGCCTTGCTGATGCAGATCGCCAGACCAATGAACACGAGCACCGTGATCTCCGGCCACCTCTTGGTGTCGTACATGTCACCGTGGAAGAGCCACGAAAAGACCTGGCCACCTCCGTACGAGTTGTTAATCGTTGTTCCTACTTGGAAGGTGTTGACCGCCAGCCACTTTCCCTGAAGCAGCAGGGGCAACGTCACCCACAGCGTGGCGAGACCCACGCCGAGTCCGAGCACCGCTGCGCGCGCGCCCCGTTCGACAATGCGCGATGGGCGAATAAGCACCCACACCGCTACCGCCACGAAGGCCATGTAGGCCGTGAGGAAGTGCAGGGCAATAGTGAGTGAGATGAAGAGCAGTGCCCAGAAATAGTTGCGACGATTGTTGATGTAGCGCCAACTGAAGCCCCACGCGAGTGGGAGCGACCACATGGCCCAGAGTTGTGACCACAGCCCGTTGCCAATCCAGAGATAGCTCTTGTATTCGAAGCCGTGTCCGTGAGCGCTAATCAGCAGGGGTGCGAGAAATGCCGCGAAGCCCGACGTCAGACGCGACCAACCCATGAGGCGGCCCGACCAGTAGACACACAGAGGCCAGAAGGCGAGGAGCAGATACAGGGACCAGGCGTACACCTGCGCCATGCCAACGAAGTGACCGATTAATCCGGTGAAGATCGCCGACGAGCTCTGGTAGTCAACAAAGAAGGGTGAGCCCAATGAAAGGTAGGGGTACCAGTGGTCGAGGGGAGAAATTCCCATCGAAATTAGTGATGAGGCAAACGAACTCATCTGCAAGTGCATTCCGCTGTCGTTGGGGTACGAGACCGGGTAGCGCTCGGCCCGAAGAACCCAGAGGCTGAAGAGAATGGGGAACGTGACAAGCAGAGTGCTCGTCCACCGAAGAAACTGTCCGCTATCAGCAACGTATGAGCTGAGCGCCCGACCCTTCTTCTTACTTTGGAAAAAGTCACTTTCGCTGAGCGGCGTCATCTCTCCGAGGGGAATTCGGTTGAGAAGACTGGTTAGTCGGGCACGGATTGCAGTAAGCACGAAACGATCCTCAGTAGGGCTGGTGGCGGGGCGAAAACTCACCTTACAACTCTCGCAGAGTGGGGTTAAATCTTTGTGACGTATCAGTAATGACGTTCCATCCAGTCCCATAATCGTCGTGGGAGAAACCGTTTGTTGACCTGCGGCGACATAGTTATGATGACTTCGATGACGAGCACCACTAAATATCTGACGAAGGTTCTTGTTGCCTTCGTGTTGTTTGCTTCCTTCTTCTTGATTCCCGTTAATCACGGCGTGCTTGGTGCAACACCGGCCTCCGCCGCGGCGGGCCCGACCGGTCCTCGAGGACCGCAGGGAGCTCGCGGCGCCCAGGGCGCGACGGGTGCCACCGGTGCGCGTGGTGCCACCGGTCCCCGTGGTCTTCGTG
>DAIQPT010000022.1:17843-19460 GCA_036787185.1 Acidimicrobiales bacterium
GCGCGTGGTGCCACCGGTCCCCGTGGTCTTCGTGGCGCGACGGGTGCCACCGGTGCGCGTGGTGCCACCGGTCCCCGTGGTCTTCGTGGCGCGACGGGTGCCACCGGTGTGCGTGGTGCCACTGGTGCGCGTGGTGCCAACGGAACGAATGGTGTGCGTGGTGCGACTGGTGCCACTGGTGCTCGCGGTTTGCAGGGTCCCGCTGGTCCTCGCGGTGCGACAGGTGCCACCGGTGCAAAGGGATCGTCAGGTGCACGAGGTGCCACTGGTCAGCGTGGTGCCACTGGTGCTAAGGGTGCCTCAGGTGCACGCGGTGCCACTGGTGCCGTAGGTCCTCGCGGTGCGACTGGTGCGCGTGGTGCGACCGGTCCTCGCGGTGCGACTGGTGCTAAGGGTGCCACTGGTGCCAAGGGTGCGACCGGTTCGCAGGGTCTTCGTGGCGCGACGGGTGCGCGCGGTGCTACTGGCGCCAAGGGTGCGACCGGTGCCCGTGGTCCTCGCGGTGCGACGGGTGCTACTGGTGCTCGCGGTGCCACGGGTGTAGCTGGTCCCAAGGGTGCCACCGGTGCACGCGGTGCGACGGGTGCGCGCGGTGCTACTGGCCGTGGTGCCACTGGTCAGCGTGGCGCAACTGGTGCAACTGGTTCTCGAGGTCTGAAGGGTTCCACTGGCGCCCGTGGTGCGACAGGTGCGCGCGGTGCCACTGGTCGCGGCACAACGGGCGCGAAGGGTAATACGGGTGCGCGCGGTGCGACGGGTCAGCGCGGTGCCACTGGTGCTCGTGGTGCCACTGGTGCTCGTGGTGCAGTGGGTGCCACTGGTGCTCGAGGACCCGCAGGTTTGAACGGTGCCACTGGTGCCACTGGTGCTCGTGGTGCCACTGGTGCTCGTGGTCTTCAGGGCGCGCGCGGTGCGACTGGTGCACAGGGTCTCCGTGGTGCCACTGGTCAGCGTGGTGCCACTGGTGCCCGCGGTGCCACTGGTGCGAAGGGTGCTCAAGGATCACGCGGTGCGACTGGCGCCACCGGTGCTAAGGGATCTCGCGGTGCTACCGGTGCTACCGGTGCTGTTGGTGCTCGCGGTGCTACTGGTGCCACCGGTGCACGCGGTATCCAGGGTGCTCGCGGTGCAACCGGTCTCCGCGGAGCAACTGGTGCCAAGGGTGCGACCGGTGCCAAGGGTGCGACCGGATCTCGCGGTGCCACTGGTGCCCGCGGTGCTACTGGTGGTCGCGGTGCGACTGGAGCCAAGGGTGCGACTGGTTCCCAAGGCCTTCGTGGTGCCACTGGTGCTCGAGGACTTCGCGGTGCGACCGGTGCCCAGGGTGCCACCGGTGTGCGTGGTCTGAAGGGTGCGACAGGTGCACGCGGTGCGACAGGTGCTCGCGGTGCGACTGGCGCCAAGGGTGCTACCGGTGCCACCGGAGCGCGTGGTCTCCGTGGTGCCACTGGCGCCCAGGGTGCTCGAGGTGCAACCGGTCTTCGCGGTCCACAGGGTGTGAAGGGTGCCACCGGTGCAACCGGTGCACGCGGTATCCAGGGTGCACGCGGTGCTACAGGCCGCGGCGCGACTGGTGCAACCGGAAAGACAGGCGCAACCGGTAAGACTGGATCAACG
>DAIQPT010000002.1:0-72219 GCA_036787185.1 Acidimicrobiales bacterium
GGGAACGAACCGGTCGCGAGGGCCTTCGCCACCAGGCCCGCTTCACCGGGGCGGGTGGGCAGGGACACGGTAGCAAGTGCGTGCAGTGCACTGGGCGCTGAGGCCAGTTCAATCAGGGCGTTCTTGCGGCGGACCACGTTTTCACGCAGTCGCAGGAACAGCACCGGCAGCTCTTCGCGAAGGTCACCGGTCAGGGTGACGACAACACGCGCCGAAGCGGCTTCGTCAATCGTGGCGGCGGGCAGCGCCTGAATCAAGATCGAGTCGAGTCCGTCACCGAACTGCGCGTCGACGTTGTCCGTGTGCAGAACGCCGCGGGCGAAACGCTCCCAGGCGAAGGCGCCTTCGTTGGTCAAGGCGGCGCCACCGATGACGCCCACGGCGTCACCATCGCCACCATCGAGGAGGAGGTTCGCAGCGGCGGTCAGTGCCTCGTCCCACGACGCTTCACGCAGCACGCCATTGTCGCGAACGAGCGGCTGGGTGATGCGGGTGCTGACCAGCGTGAGGTCGGTGTCCTCACCGTGGCCGTCGATGCTGTCGAGGCTGAAACGGCCCTTGTCGCAGAGCCAGCCGTGGTTGACGGGTTCGCTGTCGACACCCAACACGCGCGTCAAACGGTCACCCGATGACTGGACGGCAACGCGGCAGCCCACAGCGCAGGTGGTGCAGGTGCTCTCGACCTGCTCGAGGTCCCACGGACGAGCGGTGAAGCGGTACGGCTTGGCGGTCAGCGCGCCCACGGGGCAGATCTGCACCGTGTTGCCGGAGAAAACTGAATCGAATGGCTCGCTCGGCGACGGGGCGACCTCGATCGAGTCACCACGTCCGGCGAAGGCGATCTGCGCATCACCAGCGACGTCCGCGGCGAAGCGGGTGCAGCGCGAGCACTGGATGCAACGCTCGCGGTCCAACGTGACGTTGGCACCGATGGAGATGGGCTTGACGAAGTGACGCTTTTCTTCGATGAAACGGGTCTCACCGGAACCGTGGGCCAGGGTCTGGTCCTGAAGGGGGCACTCGCCACCCTTGTCGCAGACGGGGCAGTCCAGCGGGTGGTTCGCGAGCAGGAACTCCAGGACCCCGTCCTGGGCCTTCTTCGTCTTTTCCGACTCGGTGTTAACGGTCATGCCGTCATTCACGCGCAGGAAGCATGCCGGCTGGAGCGACGGGCCGCGAGGGCCGTCCACTTCAACGAGGCACATGCGGCAGACGCCGACGGGCTCCATGCGGGGGTGGTAACAGAAGCGAGGGATAAACGATCCGGCCCGCTCGGCCACTTCAATCAGCAGTTCGCCGGGCTGCGCCTCGACGGCGCGGCCGTTGACGGTCACCGTGACACTGGTGCGCGTCGCCTCAGTCATGGGGGCATCCTCCGTGGTTGACGTGGGCCACAAAGTCGTCGCGGAACATCTTGATCGCGGACGTGACCGACGAGGGAATTGAGGGGCCGAGCACGCAAATGGTCGTCTGCTGCGGAGGCCACGAGAGTCCGGGGGCAATGTTGTCGCAGAGGTCGAGAAGGAGATCGACGTCCTCGAGGCGACCGCCACCGTGTTCGAGTCGGTACATAATGCGCTCAATCCAGCCCGAGCCTTCACGGCACGGCGTGCACTGACCACACGACTCGTTGGAGAAGAACTTGGTGATGCGCCACACGGCGCGCACGACACAGCTGTCCTCGTCCAGCACGACCACGGAGCCGGAGCCCAGCATCGAGCCGAGGGCACCGACTTCGTCCTGACCAAGCGGCGTGTCGAGCAGCTCGGGACCAAACCAGGGCGACGACACGCCACCAGGAATGATTGCCTTGAGGGCCTTGCCGTTGGGGATGCCGCCACCGAGCGCCGGATCGAAAATCAAGTCGCGGAAAGTGTTCTTCACCATTTCGATTTCGTAGACACCGGGATTGTTGACCCGTCCGGCGAGGGCGAAGAGGCGCGTACCGGTCGAGCGACCAGCACCCAGTTCGGCGAATGCAGCGCCACCGTTAAGGATGATCCACGGCAGATTCGACATGGTCTCAACGTTGTTCACGACGGTGGGCTCACCGTAGAGGCCGGTCACCGCGGGGAAGAACGGGGGCTTGATGCGCGGGAAGCCGCGCTTGCCCTCGAGTGCTTCAATCAGTGCGGTCTCTTCACCGCAGACGTAGGCACCGGCACCGGTGTGAACCACGATGTCGAGCGAGAAGTCGTGACCAAAGATGCGCTGGCCCAGCGCGCCTTGGGCGTAGGCGTCATTGACGGCCTGCTGCACGCGCTCGAGACCGAGGGCGAATTCGCCACGAAGGAAGATGAAGGCCTGGGAGACCTGGAGGGCGTAGGCGGCAATGATCACGCCCTCGACCAGCTGGTTCGGGTCGCGCTCCACGAGAAAGTGGTCCTTGAAGGTCGCGGGCTCCGACTCGTCACCATTGACGACGAGGTAGGAGATTGGCGACTTGCGCAGCATGGACCACTTGCGGCCGGCGGGGAACCCCGCACCACCACGACCCAGCAGCGACGCGGCGTCAACTTCCGCCGCCACCTGCTCGGGAAACATCGTGAGGGCCTTCTTCAGACCGTCGTAACCACCCGTTTCAAGGAAGCGGGTAATGGTGTGCGAGTCACTGTAGTGACCACGCGACGAAACAATCTTGGGGGCGCGAAGCGAGGCCATTACTTGGTCTCCCCCTTCAGCGATTCAGCGGCAGCGGCAGCTTCCGCGGCGGCCTTGGCAATGGCGTCTCGCTCGGCGCGAGCGGCGGCAGCAGCAGCCCGCTGGGCGGCGATCTCTTCACGTGGCACACGTAGACCGCTGGACCGGCGAACGCGCACCAAGGTGCCGTGACTCGGAATGTCGTTGCTCAGCTTGTCGTCACGCAGGTCCGCGACGAGTGCGTCGAAGGCCTCCGGCGTCGTGGTGCGCACGTAGCGGTGATTCACCTGCACGCAGGGCGCAAGGTTGCAGTCGGCCAAGCACTCGGTCTCTTCGAGGGTGAACAGCCCATCGGCCGAGGTGCCGCCCACGGGGCAGCCCAAGGTCGTCGTGGCGTGCTCGAGCATTTCCTGAGCCCCATTGAGCAGGCAGGCAATGTTGGTGCAGACACCAACGACGTATTTGCCCACCGGTTCGAGGTGGATCATGTCGTAGAAGGCGGCCGTGCCGCGCACGTCAGCGGGGCTGGTGCCGGTGAGCTCGGCGATTTCGACGATGGCCGGCTCGGTGAGGTAGCCGTCCTGCTCTTGCGCGAGGTGCAGCAAGGGCAGCATCGCCGAACGCTTGCGTGGGTACAGCGTCACGAGTTCTTCGGCGCGGCGGCGCAGCTCTGGGCGTAGGTGGCTCATCGGTCTACTTCTCCCATAACGGGGTCGACAGTGGAAATAACGGTGACGGTGTCGGACATGGTGCCGCCACGCATCAGCAGCGGAATCGCCTGCAAGTTGGTAAAACTCGGCGCACGCGTGTGCATGCGGTAAGGCTTGGGGCCACCGTCGGACACGAGGTAGCAACCAATCTCACCGCGCGGTGATTCGATGCCCACGTAGGTTTCGCCAGCGGGAACGTGGAAGCCTTCAGTGAACAACTTGAAGTGGTGAATCAACGCTTCCATGGACTCGCCGATGCGGGCGCGTGGTGGTGGCGTGACCTTGGCGTCCTGGGTGCGGTAGTCACCCGACGGCATCTTTTCGAGGCACTGGCGAATGATGCGTACCGACTCGCGAATTTCGTTGAGACGAATGGCGTAACGGTCAAAGTTGTCGCCGTAGGTACCGACGATGACGTCGAATTCCACCTGATCGTAGGCCAGATATGGCATCGAACGGCGCAGGTCCCACGCTACGCCCGTCGAACGCAGCAGTGGGCCGGTGAGCCCCAGCGCCAGGGCCTCTTCGGCCGTGATGGGAGCAACACCAATCATGCGCTGGCGGAAGATGGGCTGGCCCGTCAGCAGTTCGTCGTACTCGTAGGTGCGCTGGTGAATCGTGTCACACAACGCCGCGATGTCGTCTTCCCAGCCGTCGGGCAGGTCGGCCGCAACGCCACCGGGACGCACGTAGTTCAGGTTCATGCGCAGACCGGCGGTCTTCTCGTAGAAGGCCAGAATCAACTCGCGCTCACGCAGACCGTAGATCATCATCGATGACGAACCAAGGTCCATGCCGTTCGTCGCCATCCACACGAGGTGCGACGAGATGCGGTTGAGCTCGTTCATCATCATGCGAATCCACGTCGCACGCTCGGGCACCGAAATGCCCAGCAGCGATTCGACGGCCAGGGCGAAGACCGTCTCATTACCGATCGGACTCAAGTAGTCCATGCGGGTCACGTTGGTGCCGCCCTGCACGTAGCTCAGCGTTTCGGCCGTCTTTTCCATGCCGGTGTGGAGGTAGCCAATCACCGGCTTCGTGCGCAGTACGTACTCGCCGTCGAGTTCGAGCATGAGTCGCAGCACGCCGTGCGTACTCGGGTGCGACGGGCCCATGTTGATGATCATGCGCTCGTCTTCGGGGCCCTCAACGTCGATTGAGGCAGGGTCCAGGTTCAGGCCCTGCAGGCGCAAGACGGCGCCCATTTCCTTGCCAAGGTCGTCTGCGGCCGTTTCCGAGCGGGGACGCAGCTCCTGCGCACCCTCGTGTGTTTCGGCCGCGAGAATGTCGAGGCGGTCAACGTTGCGAATCTGATCGGTCATCGCGGGCCCGGCCCTTCCTTGAACTGCACCGGCACGCGGCCCACGCCGTAGTCCTTGCGGAGCGGGTGGCCCTCCCACTCTTCGGGCATCAGGATGCGCGTCAAGTCGGGGTGGCCGTCAAAGAGAATGCCGAACATGTCGAAAACTTCGCGTTCGGGGGCTTCGGTGCCGGGATACAGCGAGAAGAGCGAGGCCACGCGGGGCTCGTCGTTGCCAGCCTGCACGCGAACGCGAACGCGCTGGTGCTTCGAGAGGCTGAGCAGGTTGACGACAACTTCGAAGCGCGTGGCAACAACGCCTTCAGCAACGAAGCGGTCGGGGTGCTCGAGGTAGTCCACACCGCAGACGTCGACACACATTTCAAAGCCGTCGTCCTTCAGTGCCTGAATCGTTGCGACGTAGTCGTCGGGGTGGGCAAAATAGACCGTCGTGCCGCCGATACCGTCGGTGGCAATCGTGCTGGCGGGCATACCGTCGGGCGTGGTCATCACTTCGGCGTCCCCAGGCGAACGGCGACCGGTACCGAGGGCGTCCACTCGTTCGCCTCAGCAATGTGCGTCGGTGTGCCCGACGCGCGGCGCTTCAGGATCTCACCAGTGCGAATCTGCTCGTGCAACGTCAAAATGGCGTGCATCAGTGTCTCCGGCGAGGGCGGGCAGCCCGGGGCGTAGACGTCCACGGGCACGATCTGGTCGACACCCTGGACCAGGGCGTAGTTGTTGAACAGACCACCCGACGAGGCGCATACGCCCATAGAAATAACGTATTTTGGCTCGGCCATCTGGTCGTAGACCTGGCGCAGAACCGGCGCCATCTTCTGGCTCACGCGGCCGGCGACGATCATCAAGTCGGCCTGGCGTGGCGAGTTTCGGAAGACTTCCATGCCGTAACGGGCAATGTCGAAGTCGGCACCACCGGCGGCCATCATTTCAATGGCGCAGCAGGCGAGGCCGAACGAGACTGGCCACACCGAGGCGCGGCGGGCCCAGCGAACGAGATCCTCGACGCGACCCGTCAGAAAGTTGTGCTGGAGGTCTTCGAGTGCCACTAGGCCACCTTCTCCTGGTCAGCGGCGATGCGGACCACGGTTGATGATGAGGTGCGCGTGGGCATGGCGCGGACCAGGCGAACGCTCGGACCCCACGAGAGGGCACCCTCACTCACCAAAAACAGCAGTGCGCCAAATACCGTCAGCGAGAAGACGGCAATCTCCACCAGACCAAAGAGGCCAATGGAGCGGAACATCACGGCGAAGGGGTACAAGAACACCACTTCGATGTCGAAAATCACGAAGATCATCGCCACGAGGAAGAAGCGGACTGGGAAGCGAGCGGGTGGCTCAAACTCGGGAACAATGCCACATTCGTAGGGTGCGAGCTTGGCGTCAGTCGGACGCTTTTTCGGTGCCAGCAGGGCGGATGCGAAGAATGAGCCGGCCGCAAAAAGTGCGCCGACAATCAAGAGTCCTAAAAGGGGGAGGTACTGACTCACGGTCTTCAGCCTATAAGACGGCGCGTCGATTTCACCGCTGGAGCAACGAGAGATTCCACGTATTCTGTTCCCATGTCGTTGCTCGCCACCACCGCCGCCACCCCGCCGTTTGATGTTGTCATCGTCGGAGGTGGCCCGAGTGGTTCGGCCTGCGCCTACTGGTTGGCCGAGGCCGGCTGGCGCGTGTGCCTGATCGAGAAAAAAACGTTCCCGCGCGAAAAGACCTGTGGCGATGGTCTCACCCCCCGCAGCGTTCACCAGCTCATCGAAATGGGCCTGGAGTCCGAGGTGGCGGCCCACGGCCACAAGTACCAGGGGCTGCGTTCCTTCGGTTTCGGGGCCTCACTGGAACTCCAGTGGCCCGAACACCCCGTCTTCCCCAACTACGGCTACACCATTACTCGGTTCAACCTGGACGGTCTGGTCGCCCAGCACGCCGTCGCGCACGGCGCCACCCTGCTGAGTGGCTGCGAGGTCGTTGACGTCCTGGATCTCATGCCGTCACTGACCGACGGTCTGGCGAGCGTCTCGGGCGTTGTCGTGAAGGACAAGGAATCAGGCGACGTCGCCGAAATTCGTGGTCGTTTTATCGTCGTCGCCGACGGTCAGAACTCTCGCATCGGTCGCCAGCTCGGCACCAACCGCAATCGCGACTGGCCCATGGGCATGGCCCTGCGCGGTTACTACACCAGCGACCGCCACGACGAGCCGTGGATTGACTCGCACCTCGACATCCGCGACCCCAACGGCGACGTCGTGCCCGGCTACGGCTGGATCTTCCCCCTTGGCGACGGTCGCGTGAACGTGGGCGTGGGCCTACTCTCCACCGGCGGCGCCTGGAAGGGTGTAAACACCACCAAGCTCCAGGAGTACTTCGTAGCCCAGACCGCCGAGGCCTGGGGTCTCAACGACGAAACGTGTCTCGGACCGGCCACTGGTGGTCGCCTCCCGATGGGCCTCGCCATTGGACCACGCGTGGGTCGCAACACCCTCGCGGTCGGTGACGCCACCGGCACCGTCAATCCCTTCAATGGTGAAGGCATCGCCTACGGCTACGAATCCGGTCGACTGGCCGCCGGTGTTCTGGGCGAAGCCCTCGCCACCAATGACGAGCGCGCCCTCGCCCTCTACGACGAGCGCATGGAAGCCAACTACGGCGACTACTACAAGGTCGCCCGAGCCTTCGTTCGCCTCATCTCGGAGCCGAAGATTCTCAGTGTCTGCGTCGGTGCCGGTCTGCGTATTAAGCCACTGATGACCGAGCTCCTGGCGATTATGGCCAACCTGATGGACAACAGCCACCGGGGTCCGGCCGAAGTCGGCTACAAAGCCCTGGTGCGACTGGCCAACGCCGTGCCGGAGCAGGCCTTTGACGCGCTGCTCGCCAACGTCGGCGACAAGAACTAGATCGCGGTGCCCGAAGTCGGGCCAATGCGCGCCAGCAAGGTGCTCGCCAGGCTCGCCACGAGGGGCGTCACTGCGCGGTAGCTCGGTGCCAGCACCATCAACGTCACCTCGTAGTGACCACTCGTCATGACGACCAGCACCAGTTGTTCGGTTGTTCCCGACGCCGAGGTCACCCCGTCAAGGGCGACTTGACCAGCGACGCGGAAGCCCTTGGCGAAGGTCGTGACCAACAAGTTCTTTCCGGCGGTCACCCGCGGGCTCGCCAGCACCGACGATAAGACCAGGTCGGCGTTGGCGTCTACGTAGCAGGCACCAAAGTCATGACGAGCCATCTGCTGGGTGTCAGCAGCCACCATTGCGGTGGTGGCGTAATACTGGGCGCTCGAGGCCACCTGCACGCCACCGTCGATGGTCGAGGAGTACACGGGCGACGAGACCTGGTAGGCCGGTTGCTGTCCGGCGGCACCGAACATACGGTCCGTTGCTGACGTGTCGTGCATGCAGGATTCGAATGCCGACGCCGCCATCGCAAATGGTGACGAGGCCGGCACCGTGGTGGAAGTGATCGTGGCCTTGTAGACCTCACCAGGCACACCCGTGAGGGCCGACAGAGGTGAGGAGTCCTTGTCTGTCCACTGGCCAGGGAGGTCAGCGAAGGTCACATTGACCGCGGTAACGGCTTTCTCCGCGGCCGGCAGCGACGGCGACGACAAACGGGCGCCAAGGACACCGGCGTAGGAGGCGAGTCCCACGAGGGCCACGACGACGAGCGCCGTCAGTTGACTGCGATCGCGGCGAACGTCACCACCGGCAGCCCTGATGAAGGGGGCCAGCGACGTGAAGGCGCCCCGTTGACGCGTGCGCCAAACGAACGTGCGTCCATCAATGTCGGCACGCAGGGCAGTGACGCCAATGCCGCGCACCAACCGAAGCGAGCGAAAGGCCGACCAGGGGGTCTGCCACGCGACTTCGTCAGTGCCCGCCAGCTGCGTCAAGGTGTGCTCGTCGAGCAGCAGCGTGACCGGGTTGGTGGGCCCGTTCGGGGTGAAACTGGGTTGGACGCGCCAACCGACGGAACGCACTGCGGTCACGCCACGCTCCGAGCGACCTGGAGAGCCGCCTCGTGGGCGGCCTTCACGCAGCGGTCCAAGTCCGCGTCCGTGTGCGCCATCGAAACGAACATGATTTCGTAGGCACCGGGCGCCAGCGCCACCCCCTGAGCGAGCATCGCGTGGAAGAACGGTGCGTAGAGTCCGTTGTCACAGAGCTGTCGGGCCTCGAGAATGTTCGTGGGCGTGGTGAATGCCTCACGTGACAGGTAGAGACCGCACAATGTTCCCTGCACCGGCACTTCTACGTGGAGATCGGCCGCGGCAATCGCATCTTCCAAATTTCGGGCAAAGGTGGCCACGCGCGCGTCGAGCGCCGCGTAGTCGGCCGGCGTCACGTGGCGCAGCACGACGGCACCGGCGGCCGTGGCCAGCGGATTCCCCGACAATGTGCCGGCCTGGTAGACAGGCCCCTTCGGCGCCAGCACCGAGAGGACCTCACGCGATCCGCCAAAGGCACCAACGGGCAGGCCCCCACCGATCACCTTGCCGAAACAGTAGAGGTCCGGGGTAACGCCAAAGAAGGTCTCGGCTCCGGCGAAGTCCAGACGGAAGCCGGTGATGACCTCGTCAAAAATCAAGAGGGCGCCTACACGGTCGCACTCGGCACGCAGGCCGATCAAGAAGTCGGGCGAAGGCGCCACGATGTTCATGTTGGCGGCAACGGGTTCGACCAGGACCGCGGCAATGGTCTCGTCCAGCGTTGGCACGACGTTGTAGGGGGCCACCATCGTGTCGCCCACCGCACCGGCAGTCACACCGGCCGAACCGGGCAAGCCCAGTTGCGCCACACCCGAACCACCGGCGACTAACAGGCCGTCGGAGTGACCGTGATAGCAGCCGTCGAACTTCAAAATCTTGTCGCGACCGGTGTACCCACGAGCAACACGAACGGCACTCATCACCGCTTCGGTGCCCGATGACACCAGACGTACCTGCTCGAGACCGGGCACGCGTTCGGTCATCAGTTCGGCCAGCAACACTTCGCCCGGGGTCGGCGCGCCGAAGGTTGTGCCCTCATCGGCGGCGGCGCGAATCGCGGCCACCACGTCGGGGTGGGCGTGTCCGAGCAGGGACGCACCGTAGGACTGTACGAAGTCGAGGTACTTCGTGCCCTCAACGTCTTCGACGTACGCACCGCGGCCACGGACCACGGTGTAGGGCGTGCCACCGACCGAGTTAAACGAACGCACCGGAGAGTCGACGCCCCCGGGGATGACGGCACTCGCCCGTTCGAACCAGCTCTGATTACTCATGGCAGCACCTCAGCGATCTCGCGAGCAAAATAGGTCAAAATCATGTCAGCACCGGCCCGACGAATTGCCGTCAGTTGTTCCAGCGCGACGGCCGGACCATCGATCCAGCCCTGGGCGGCGGCGGCCTTGATCATCGCGTACTCCCCCGACACGTGGTACGCCGCAACAGGAACGTCGAGTTCGGCACGCAGGTCACTCACCACGTCGAGGTAGGTCATCGCGGGCTTGACCATCACGATGTCGGCACCTTCGGCCACATCGAGACGGGCTTCGCGAAGTGACTCGCGGCGGTTTCGGTAGTCCTGTTGGTAGCCACGACGGTTGCCGCCGTTGGCAATCTGCACGTCCACCGCTTCACGGAAGGGACCGTAGAGGGCGCTGGCGTACTTGGCGCTGTAGGCCATGATCACGGTCTCAGTGAAGCCGGCGTCGTCGAGTGCTTCACGAATCGCGCCGACCTGGCCGTCCATCATGCCGCTCGGAGCCACCACGGCGGCACCGGCGGTGGCTTGGGCGACGGCCATGTTGGCGTAGAGGCCCACCGTGGCGTCATTATCGACGGTCCCGTCCGCTCGAACAATGCCGCAGTGGCCGTGATCGGTGAACTCATCGAGGCAGGTGTCGGCCATCAGCACGACGTCGTCGCCAAATTCACGTCGAAGTGTCTCGAGTGCCACTTGGATTATGCCCTCGGGCGCCCAGGCTTGGGACCCGACGGCGTCCTTGTGCTGAGGTAGTCCAAAAAGGATGATGCCACCCACCCCGACTTCGGCCAGGGCGTGGACTTCTCGAACGAGTGAGTCGAGCGTGTGCTGTTGCTGTCCGGGCAGCGAGGTGATTTCTCGAGGAGCGGTCGCCCCTTCAGCAACGAACAGCGGCGCAATCAGCTGTGAGCGAGAAAGGGTGGTTTCGGCGACGAGCTGGCGCAGGGCCGCTGTTCGACGAAGGCGTCGTGGTCGTTCAGAGGGAAACACGCCCCCAGCCTACGTCCCTTACCCGAGCGAGCCAACGTCGCGCGTGACCAGGAGCCTGGTCACTGCCTCACCCCACGCCACGGCCACCCGGGGGTGGCTGGCGGCGACGGCCGCCTGCGTCGTGGCACCCGGCACGACAACCAGCGTGGAGGGTCGCACGAATGGCTGCGCGACGCGCCACGCCGACGGGGCCGCAATAATCACAACATCGGCGGTGGCCAGCGCGGTGTGGGCCTGTTCGTCGAGCTCAGCGGGCAACGTTTGATAACAAGCGACTGGCGCCACCGCAAGTCCCTGTCGCAGCAGGCTGTCGGGCAGGGCCGGGTGACTCTCTTCAGCACCCAGCAGCAAGACGGGACCACGCGTGATGTCGGGGGCCAGCGCTGCGGCGGCGATGTCACTCTGCAACGACACGGGGAAACCGGCCTCGGCCAGCACACCGGCGGTTGCCGCACCAACGGTGGCCACCACAACGTCGGGCGCCACGAATGGTCGGACGAGGTCGAGGTAGCGCTGAGTGCGAACACTCGTGACAACCAGCGTTTCAAACGGGACGTTTGTGGCGTCCTCGAGACGTTCACGCACTGTCTCGAGTGACTCGTAGTGCGTCGTGGTCAGTGGGACTTCCGTGACGTCGTACCCGGCTGGGATCCACTGGCGCAGCTCGTCGTTGTACCCCGCTTCACGCGTGAGCACGACCGTGCGAGCCGACACGATGCCTACCCCACCAGCGCGGCGCCGCCGCATTCGTCGCGAAGGTAGGCCGCCAAGCCCGCTCCGAGGATCTCCGGATCACTACCGAGGTGCGTGGCGCGCACGCTGCGACTGCCGTCGGCCGCGGCCATCACACCCCGCAAGGAAAGGCCCTCGTGGCTGAGTGTCGCATGGGCCGCGACGGGCAACGAACAGCCCGCTCCTAGTTCGCGCAAGAAGGCCCGTTCGGCGAAGAGTGTCTGTTCGGCCACGGGATCGTTCAGCAAGCGAAGGGCCGCAGCGGCGTGCTCATCGTCGGACCGAATTTCGAGGGCGAGGGCGCCTTGCCCCACCTGGGGAACAAACCACGTGGGGTCCAAGTACTCGGTCCCCAACGCGAGCTCGCCTAACCGCTCTAATGCCGCGGCGGCGGCCACGACTGCGCGAACACCGTCGCGTCCCGCGGCAGCCAATCGCGTGGCCATGTTGCCTCGCAACTCAACGATGTGAAGGTCGGGGCGTCGCTCGAGCAAGAAGGCGCGACGGCGAGGCGACCCCGTCGCCACGGTGGCACCGTGTGCCAGTTCATCGAGGCGAGCACCGACGAGAACGTCGCGGGCGTCTCGGCGTTCGGGGACCGCCGCAATGACGAGTCCGTCGGGCGTCAGGCTGGGGAGGTCTTTGGCCGAGTGCACTGCGACATCGGCGCGACCGTCGAGCACTGCTCGCTGGATTTCGACGGCGAATATGCCCTGACCGCCCAGACTCGACAGTGCCGCCGTTGAATGGTCACCAGCAGTTTCGAGCGGCACAATGGTCGTCTCGATCCCGTGACGAGCCAGCGAGTCGGCCACGTAGTGGGCCTGGATCATCGCGAGAGGCGAACGGCGTGTCGCCAGCCGGAGGGTCATGAGAGGTCGAACATCGTCCGCGTGGCGTCGCTCAGTCGCGTGCCCTGATCAGTGCCGGCCGACTCTTTGAGAACGGTCGTTGGGCGGTGGGCAATCTTGGCCACCACCGAACGCACAATCGACTTCACGAGTTCGGACTGCTCGTCGTTCAGCGACGACAACTCATTCGCTCGTCGGTCGAACTCGGTGGACACAACATCGTCGAAGTGCTCGCGCAGTTGGGTCACCAAGGCGGCGGCACCGCGAGCGCGTTGGTCGTCGAGGAACTTCTCCACATCACTGCGCACGATGTCGTGGGCGGCGCTCACGGCATCACGACGTTCTTCGAGGGCGTGGTCGATACGGTTCTTGAGCGTCTCGATATCGAGACGCTGCACCACGGGATTCGTGGCAACGTCGCGGGCCACACCGTGCGGCAACGCGAGATCAATCAGGACGACAGGAGTGGCGCGATTCTCAACATGGTGTCGCTCAATAATGGGTTCGCTCACGGTGGCCGCAACGAAGACCAGTGATGCTTGGTCCACGTGGGCGGCCAGTTCATCAAGGTTGGCCGTTGATACCACGCCATCAGTTACTGAGGCGGCAAGTTCCTGCGCCCGTGCGAGGGTGCGATTCACCACAACCACCTCGCCCACCGAGCCCGACGCGATGAGCGACCGAACGATGCCGGTGGCCAATTGGCCCGCGCCCACAACGACGGCGCGGTGCGCATCATTCGCCTGGTGCTCGAGTGCCGTTTCGACGGCGGCGTGCGCGAAGCTCGTGGTGCCGCGTGCGATCGTCGTCTCGTTACGAACACGACGCCCGCTGGCGATGGCCCGCTGGAACAAGTCGGTCAGTGCGGGGGACGCCACGTGCTCGTCCAGGGCCACGTCGAGCGCACGGCGGAGCTGTCCCAGAATTTCGTATTCGCCAGGCACCACGGATTTGAGGCCGGCCGCCACGGTGAAGAGGTGCGTGGCCACGCCGCGATCAAAGTGAATCGTCAGCGAGTCGCGCAGCTCTTCCGGCGCCACACCGGTGGCTTCGCAGAGCGTCGCGGTGATCTCGTCGATGGCACCGTGAAAGCGCTCGCTCTCCACCACGACGAGGGTCCGCAAGCAGGTGGAGGTCACCACCGCGGAGGAGATATTGCGGTGGCTAATAAGGGACCGGAGAACCTTGGGGACAAGGCCATCGTCGAGGGCCGTCCGTTCACGAAGGTCCAACGAGGCGTGTTCGTCGTCGAGACTGACAGAAATTACAGCCATTGGCGCCCTCGAATCATTGCGCTCAGTCTACGGCTCGCGCGTCGGGTTGCCCCTGCGCCGTCACACCAACGGAATGGAGGATGCCACCGGCAAAATTCATGGTGTTGAGCAAGTGAAAGACCAAGATCTGAAGTTCGATAGAGAAGTCCACGTAGTGAACCGCCACCCCGATGGGCACGTTCACGACCGTGGGGGCAAAGTTCAAGATGGCGTGAACGTTGGCCGCCACCAACTTGTCTGCGACTTCCTGCGCCGCCGACGGGGGCGTGCAAATGACCCCCACCGTGGCCTCAATCATCGGATCGTTGATGTCCCGCACGACGTGGCCGGCAATCTCGCGACCCACGACCGCGGGGTCGGCGTCGTAGAGAGCTGACAATGATGCGCCACGAATTAGAAAGTTGGACGAGTTGACCAGCGCCTGGCCGAGGTTGCCCATGCCGACAACCACCACGGAGTAGGTGCGGTCGTGTCCGAGGGCCTCACCAATTTTCTGGTCCAGCACGTCGACGTCGTAGCCGGCGCCCCGCGTGCCCAGTGGCCCCAGGCCCGACAGGTCGCGACGAACCGTCGTCGCGGTCACGCCGGTGAGTTGGGCAATCTGGCTGGATTCAATGCGCGTGATGCCGCGGCGGCGAAAGCTCTCAACGATGCGCTGATAGACCGGCAGACGACTAATCGTCGGCTCGGACAGTTTGCGAATGCGCAGTCGAGGAGTCGCCATGTGTCGCTCTGTCCGCCTAGCGGGCCATATTCCGCGAACGCTCGGCGGCTGACGCCACCGCTTCGAGGAACGCGGCGCGAACGGCGCGGCCTTCGAGCATGCGCAGTCCCGCGGCGGTCACGCCACCGGGGCTCGTCACTTGGTAACGCAACTCTTCGGGGCGTTCACCGGATTCGGCCAGGAGAGCGGCCGATCCCTCGAACGAGGCGACGACAAGCTTGGTTGAAACCTCTCGTGAGAGGCCCTGGTGGACACCGGCTTCAATGAGCGCTTCGACCACGAGGTAGAGGTAGGCCGGCATCGGACCTGACAGGCCGGATACGGCGTCAATCTGCCGTTCCGTGACGCGCACCACGACACCGACCGAGCCGAGAATTGATTCCGCCCAGTCAAGGTCGTCACTGGTGCAGTGGGCGCCACCAGTGATGGCGGAGACACCCTTCGCCACGAGGACGGGCGTATTGGGCATTGAGCGCACCACCGCCACGGGACCGGTGAAGCACGCCTGCAGGCGTTCGGTCGAAAGGCCCGCGACCACGGACAACAGGCGCGTGACTCCCACGGCGCTGCACAGTCGAGCAACACCTTCGGCGTAGTCGGGCTTCACGCACAGCACGACACCCGTCGTCGGCGAGACGTGTTCGGCCTCGAGCGTCTCGGCGACCGTGACACCAGGGAACCGGGTCCGCAGCGCCTCGGCCTTCTCGGCGCCTCGCTGCACAATGAGCAGTTCCTCGGGGGCACACCACGACACCCGCAGCAGCCCGGCGGCCAATGCCGCGCCCATGCGACCGCCACCAATAATGATCAAACGAAACGTCATAGTTAAAGGCTAGTTGACGAACGTTTCGGCCGGTCTGGCCGTGTTTTAGCAGTGGAGCAGCTGTTCGGCGTGTAGTGCGGCGACCAGATCCACCAAAGCGTGCGCGGCGGCCGTCCAGGTGTAGGAACGGGCCACCAAGGCGGCGCTTTCGGAGAGTTCGTTGGTGGCGTTGGCCGCCAGCACGTTGCTGACCGTGTCAGCCCAGACTTCGGGTGAACGGGTCGCCACCAGGTCGCCATTGATGCCGGGGCGCACCACGTCGAGGAGACCGCCCACCGCGCTGGCCACCACGGGGGTGCCGCACGATGACGACTCGAGTGCCACCAGGCCGAAGCTCTCGGACCGCGACGGTACGAGCGTGACGGACGCCGCACGCATCCACGTGGACAGTGTCACGTGGGACTGGGGCGCCACAAAACGAACGCGGTCAATCACGCCAGCCTCACGTACGCGACGGTGAAGATCGGCCAGCGTTGATGGACCGTCGGGGCCCGAAGGACCACCAATAATTGCCAACGTCACGTCGGCACCGCGGGATCGCATCGTGATGAGGGTTTCGAGCGCCAGCTCAACACCCTTGAGCGGCTGCAAGCGACCGACGTACAGGAGCAAGGTGTTGTCGGTGTCCAGACCGAGGGCCTGACGCGCCGCGGTGCGGTCACCGGGCGAGAAGAAGGCGCGCTCCACGCCCAGCGGCACCACGTGAATACGCGCCGGGTCGGCGCCGTAGAACTCCACAAATTGCGCGGCCTCCACGTCACAACTGGCCAGCACCGCGTCGGCACACGAGAAGATGGTGCGCTCCTCGACGGCGCGCTGTTCGGACTCACCCTCAAAGTGGTCGGCCTTAACCAACTCGAGGGTGTGAAACGTCACGACCAGCGGAATAGTACGTTCGTGCTTCAACTGGTGTCCGGCCATCGCGCTCAGCCAGTAGTTGGCGTGGATGACGTCGGGATTGCCAATCTCGTCGAAAATTGCCGCGACCCCGCGGGTGAAGTCCTCAACGAAGGCCAACTGTTCGAATCGTTCTAGAGGGCGAAGGGGGCCGGCCGTGACGTAGTGCACGGTGTAGCCCGGCTCCACGGCGACGTGGTCCGCCACGAAGGGATTGTCGCGACGGGTAAAGGCGTGGACGTCGTGCCCGGCGCGCGCCGCGGCAGTGGCAAGCTCTCGCGTGTAGACGTTGGCGCCGCCGGCGGACGAGGTGCCGGCCTGTGACTGCGGGTCAGTGTGAAAGAGAATTTCCGCAAGACGGGCCACAACGCCACCCTATAGGCGAAACCCGATAAGGAAGGTCAACTTTTCTTCGCGTGGCGGTCAGGGACAATGAGCCAGTGCACGTCACGGGCGCGAATCAGCCCAAAATCTCGAGAATCCGTTGAAAACTCGGGGTTATCCCCTCGCACGTCCAGTTGCCCCCAACGGCGCGCCACGCACCGCTTCACCAAGAGTCGTTCGGCGTCGCGAGGATCGGCCACGACCACGAGGTCACCGACGCGTACCCGTCGCCATTTACGGACGGCGAGCGTGGACGCACCCGGCACCAGGGTGGGCAGCATCGAGGGACCAGTGACGTCGACCCGACGCACGAACCACCCAAGCACCTTGCGCATGGCGTGAATGGTAGGCGATGGTGGTGGGTAATGTGACTACAGGAAATGGTCACGTGACCTCAATCGAAAGGTGAAGCCCATGACGCTTCGTTCATTCATTACCTCGGTGGTGGCTTCGTCCCCCGCCCTTACCGTGGCCGCACACTGCGACCTCCCCTGTGGTGTCTACGACCCCGCCCAGGCCAAGATTGATGCCCAGTCGGTGAAGGCCTGCATGGAGAAGTACGCCGCCTCGAACGACCAGGACTTCAAGACTCGCTCGCTCATCATCAAGGAAGAGCGCTGCGAGGCCGTAAAGCATCACCTGTGGGTTCTGTGGACCGACTACTTCAAGCCCGAGCACCTCGCCGCGCACCCGAACCTCCACGACCTGTTCTGGCAGGCCACGAAGTCGGCCGGCGAAGCGAAGAAGACCAACGACGTCGCCGTGGCTGACCGCCTGTTGGCCGAGATCGACCAGATCGCTGAGATCTTCTGGGCAACCAAGAAGTAAGTTCTCGTTGGAAACAACACTGCCCGGTGGCCAAGGCCACCGGGCAGTGTTGTTTAAGAATGGTGGCTAGGCCAGTTCGGGGTGCGCGTCACAGTTCGCGAGCGTGGGATTGGCAATGAGGTCCGCCTCGTCGATTGGCGTATTGCACACCTGACAGGTGCGGTAGTTCCCGCTGCGGAGGCGCTCGAGGGCGCGCTCGACGTCTCGCAAGGTCGCCTCAATGGTGTTCACGGTTTCGTTGGTGATCTCAGACACGTTCAAATCGTAGTGGCTCGCCCCGATAGCCGCCGGGGGCAGCCGACACGAACTATCGTCACTGGCGTGGACGCACCAACGCCAGAACACCGCCAGCCCAGCGCCGATACGCGACGTGGGCGCCTGCTCGACTCTGCCGATCGTAACAACGTACCCATCAAGACCATTCTGGCGACAATTTTCTCTGTCGTCATCGTCTACTTCACTGGCCTCGTCCTCTATCGACTGCGTTCACTGGCCGTGCTGCTCCTGGTCGGTGGATTCCTGGCGCTGGTCTTGAACCCCTTGGTCAACACGCTCCATCGCCGGATTAAGCGGCGTGGGCTGGCCGTCACCGTGGTGGCGATTGGCGCCCTCGCCTTCTTCAGCCTGATGGCCTTCGTCTTTGGCTACCCGCTCATCAACGCACTCACCCACCTCGCCAATACGTTGCCCGCCTATGTCGACAACGCCGTGCACGGGCACGGCTGGATGGGCCACCTCTTCGTGCGCTATCACGTTGCCGTCTGGGTCCACAACAATGCGGCCAAGCTGGTTAGCCTCGCTAATGGCCTGTCGAAGCCGGCCCTCGCCATTGGCAAGGGTGCCCTCTCCATGCTGCTCGCCATGGTGACGCTCTTCGCGTTCGTGATTCTGCTGCTACTCGAGGCCCCCAAAATCAAAGCCTTCCTGCTGCAGTCAATGGCACCCGCCCGCGCGGAACGACTGAGCATCATTGGCGCGCGCATCACCAAGGCCGCCGTTGGCTACGTCGTGGGCAATTTGATCATGTCTTTCGCGGCCGGTCTCGTGGTGCTGATCACGCTCTGGCTCCTGCACGTACCCTTCGCCCTGCTCTTCGCCCTCTGGGTGTTTTTGGTGAACTTCCTCCCCCAGATTGGTGGCCTCGTCGCTGGCGTGCCCACGGTGCTCTTCGCCTTCGGCCACTCGCAGTCGGCGGGCATCATCACACTCATCGTGTTCGTTGTCTACTCACTCCTACAAAACCACGTGCTGAACCCCATCGTGATGAGTCGGGCCGTGAATCTCAATCCCTTGCTGGTCTTCACGGCAATCCTTGTCGGGGCCGAGCTCGGTGCGTGGGTGGCTGGGACCTTTGGTGGCCTCGTCGGTGTGCTCCTCGCTATACCTATCGCCGCGGCGCTCCAGGTCATTGCGAGCGAGTGGTGGAACGCCACGCACGACCGCTAGGCGCACGCCACAAGGAGCCGTGTCTTAGTCCGCGACGTCGTTGACGAGTCTCTTCAAATTGAAGAGACTCTGGATCATGGGGAATCGCCAGAACTGTCCGTCCTGGATATAGGCGCGCAGACCCGGGTCGGCCTCGCTGCACTCGAAGAAGACGGTGACCTTGGTGGTGGTCGCATCGATCGGTTCGAAGCGCCAGCCCCAGACGTACGTCGGATCGCCGACGACGGCGTCGGCATCGGGGACATCGGCCGTGTCGCCCACCGGCGCCCACGCCACGAGCCGGTCAGGCTCGTACGCCACCACAACGTTCGTCTTGACGTAGCCCCCGAGGTCCCAGTGACGCATCCCCATATAGAAGACATCGCCGACGCCCGAGAGCTGCACACTCGGGAGGGCCTCTTGGAGCATGCCCGTCCCGTCAATGGCCACGTGCGTGGCCGTAGTGGTGAGGAGAGCGAACAACTCGGCGGCCGGCGCACGGACGGTGCGGGATTCCCAGACCGACGGCTCACGGACGGCAGAACTCATCTCTCTGGTTTATCGCAACAACCCCGTCGGTGGCTACTTGGTCGTGGGCAGGGGCAGCCACGCCAGTCGCCACGCCACAATGGCAATCACGACGCCAATGGTGACGTCGAGAATCCGCCACGTTCGCGGGTGGGCCATCCAGGCCGACATCAGTCGCGCGCCGTAGCCCAGAGACGTGAACCAGAGCAACGATCCCAGCGAGGCGCCGAGGACGAAGTACCACCGGGCGTCGCCGTATTGATTGCTGATCGAACCAAGCAACAGCACTGTGTCGATATAGACGTGGGGGTTGAGAAACGTGAGCGCCAGCACGGTGACTACGGCTTGTTTGGTTGACCCTGGCGCCTTGGTGGCGGCCGCCAACGACTCATCCTTGAATGCCCGTCGCCACGACGACAGCGCGAAGTAGGCGAGGTAGGTGACGCCGATCCACCTGAGAATCGACAACACCACGGAGGCCCGAGCGACCACCGTTCCCACGCCAGCCGTGCCGGCGCTGATAAGTGCGATGTCGGAGGCAATACAGATCAGCACGATGAGTCCAACGTGCTGACGAAGGAGACCCATACGTAAGACGTAGGCGTTTTGCGCACCGATAGCCACGATGAGCGACAAGCCCGTAAGGAGGCCCGCGAGAAGAGCAGTCACCCGTTCATCCTTTCAGATGACCAGCGTGCAGCTACCGACGAAGAGCGGCGTAGAGGCCGAGGAAGACCGCCACAATGGCGATGTTGGCGATGAGCCGCCACCACAAGTGGTGTCGAAAGAACGTCAGATCGACGGCCAGAATCACACCAATCATGACAACAATGAACCACGCGTTGGGTGTCTTTGTGCTCATTGACTCAAACTAGCCCCCGCGGGTGTTCGCACTGGGCTGGACTAACCTAGACACGCTGAGAGGCGTCAGTTTCGACCGACCTTCTCTCACGGGCCGCTAGCTCATCGGGAAGAGCAGGAGACTTTTAATCTCAAGGTGCTGGGATCGAGACCCAGGCGGCCCACCGATTGAACCGTCTCATCCCAGGCCAGTAATCGTGGGCTTCGGACCGGCGTTGACGTTGCCGTAGCGATGGGCCGTCACCGACACACTCTGCTCCAGCAGCCACCTCGGCCCCTCCACATCCCCTCGAGCCGCTAATGGACGGGTGTCCAGCATCACGCCGCGTGCTAACAGTGCCGCCGTAGGCGTGGGCTCCGCACTGAGCCAGCGAACACGGCCTCGTGCACGCGAGACCAACGTCTCCGCATCTTCGCGCACGTCTAGGTCACCTGGGCAACCAGCCAAACCGCTTATCTCGACGCGCAGGCCCATGACGGCCGCGAGCGCCCGCACCGTTTCGATTACCGACGCCGGTGTTGATTCATCAACGCGCACCGTGGTGACATCGAGTGGTCGGCGATACCGCTGGACGTTCCGCTCCACCGTGAGTCCCGCTTCATCGCGAGCCGTCTGACCCACCTCACGGAACCACGTCGCCAGCGTCGTCAGCATTGACGAGGGATCGGCCAACGGCGCCCACTCGCGTAGCCCATCAACGTAGTGGCGGCCACCGGCCTTCGCCGTGGCGCCCACACTCGAGCGCTTCCAGCCACCGAAGGGCTGGCGATTCACGACCGCACCCGTTGTCCCGCGGTTGACGTAGAGATTGCCCGCTTCGACGTGCTCAATCCAGTGGGCGCACTCCGCTTCGTTGAGCGAATGCAGTCCGGCGGTCAACCCGTACGGCGTATCGTTCTGCCAGGCCAGACCGGTCTCGTAGTCCGGCGCCACCATGATGGCGAGCACCGGTCCGAACCATTCGTTTTGGTGACTCCACGATCCTGGTGCCGTACCGAGCTTCACACCCGGTGACCAAAGGTAGCCCTGCTCGTCGCGTTTCTCGGGCGCGATGAGCCAGGACTCACCGTCGTCCAGCGTGGTGAGGGCTCGTCGGAGTGCTGGACCAGGGGGCGAGATCAGAGGGCCCACAACTGTCGAGAGGTCGTAACCAGGGCCCACTCGCAAGGAGGCGACCGCGTCGCGCAGCTGCCGTAGGAACATCGGTGACTCGTAGAGTTCGCGCTCAACGATGCCGAGGCTCGCGGCTGAGCACTTCTGGCCGGCGTGACCGAAGGCCGACGACACCAGGTCTTTCACCGCCAGGTCAAGGTCGGCGAAGCGGGTGATCAAAATCGCGTTCTTGCCGCTCGTCTCACCCAGAAGCCGAAGTGAAGGCTTCCATGAAGAGAAGAGTTGAGCCGTCTCAAACGAACCCGTCAGAATCACGGCACTCACCCCCTCGTGAGTAATGAGGGCTTGCCCCACCTCGTCATCGCGCGTCGGCACAAACTGAAGCGCATCCTTTGGCACTCCGGCCCGCCAACAGGTGTCGACGAGGTGCCAGGCCGTGGCGACGGTTTCGGGGGCGGGCTTGAGAAGCACCGAATTACCCGCGGCCAAGGCCGCGAACACGCCACCGGCGGGAATGGCCAGTGGGAAGTTCCACGGCGGCACCACGGCCACCACCCCCGACGGGACACTGTCACCATCCGTGGCCAGCGTGGCGTAGAACTCGGCGAAATCAATTGCCTCAGAAATCTCTGGATCGGCCTCACCTATCGTCTTGCCGGCGTCACGGGACATGACCCCCGTGAGCGTCGGACGCTCCGCGCGCAGTAGTGCGGCCACGTTGCGAAGGACCGCGGCGCGCTCTGACGCGCTGACCTGACCCCACTGCGCCTGCTGGGCACTCCACACCGCGTCATCAACGTCAGCCAGACGGGCAACGTCGTAGCGGTACCAGACCTCACCGTTGTTCGAAGGATCTCGGCCGTCAACCTGGTCGCCACTGCGTCGCTCCTCACCAGCGACGACGAGAGGAATGTCGTAGGAGGTGGTGCGCACGGTGGCGAATGCCTGACGCACCGCGGTCCGGTCCACGGGGTTACTCGGATCACCATCGGGTTCGTTGGCGAAGATGCCGGTGTGCGTCGCCGCGGCGCCATGGCGCCGTGAGGCGGTGGTGAGTGTGTGACGTTCCTCGAGTGCCGTGAGGAAGCGGTCCCGCTGGTCGGCGAACACGGCGGGGTCGTGCGCAATGAAGAAGGCCGCACTGAGATAGTTCTCAGGGGCCGTGTTTTCGTCCAGTCGACGGACGAGATAAGCAATGGCGGCGGCGAAGTCGTCGTGTCGAGTCACGGGGGCGTAGAGCAAGACGGGCTGGCCATCTCGAACCAGAGCGCGAACCTCGGCGTTGGCCATCCCTTCGAGCATCTCAATGTCGACTTGGTCGCTCACGCCACGGGCGTGCGCCACCAGTCGCGCCCAATTCACGTGAAACAGGTTGTGACTGGCGATGCCGATGCGGACCGCCGAGGCAATCTCCGGTCGAAGCGCGAGATCGACCAGCCGCAGGTAACTGGCGTCAACAGCGGCCTTTGTCGCAAAGGGAGCGGCCGTCCAGCCGTGGAGTTGGGCTTCGGCCTCCTCCATCGCCAAGTTCGCGCCCTTGACCAAACGGACCTTGATTGACACACCGGAACGGGCGTGTCGTGTCTGCGCCCACGTCGCCAACGTCGCAAAGGCGTCATGAGACTCCGGTAGGTAGGCCTGGAGCACGATGCCCGCAGTCAGATCAATGAACTCGGGCTCATCAAGCACCGTTTGAAAGGCCCGTGTGGTGAGCGCCAGGTCGCGGAACTCCTCCATGTCGAGATTGACAAACACATCCGATTGACGTGCCTGTCGGTAGATCCTCCGCAGGACCGGCAGCACGCGCTCCAGTGACCCCTCTTCGTCCCACGTGATGAGTTGGCTCACCATGGACGAGAGCTTCACCGAGACGTACGACACCTCAGGGCGGTTCATCATCTCGAGCACCCGTGCGAGGCGCTCGTGCGCTTCGCCTTCGCCGAGCACCGCTTCGCCGAGCACGTTGATGTTTAGGCCTACGCCCTCATTCGCGCGAGCGGAGACGTGCTTGCCGAGCAGGGCTTCTTCCGCCGGAAGTATCAAGAGCCTTGATTGAGTGCGCACCTGTTGGTGCACGACGGCCATGGCCACACGTGGGCTCACCTTGGCGAGTGCCCCCACGGCGCGAAGCCCCACGGCGTTGATGACACCAAACCCTCGCCGCGTGGCGTGATGAACCGCCTCACGCAACAAGGTCGCAGCCGATGACGCCGAAGGTGCACGCATGACTTCGTCAGTCAAGACGATGGTGACGTCAATGGCGCCGGGGTCGCGCAACAGTCCCGAGAAGCGTGCTCGCGCGCTACGTTCGGCTCTCGTGCGCGCACGCTCTGACGCATCGATGAGTTCGCGGGTTCGTTCGGTTGCGACGCTGCCGAGAGCGTCGACGCTGCGATCCGAAAGTGACACGATGACTGCCTTTACAACGGCCTGCCGAAGCAGACGAGAACCCCGTTGTTCCCGCTTGCTCATGGTAACGCCGAGTCGATGTCACACCCGTCTTTTATCTTCGATGTATGAGAAAACACATTGAATTGACTGGCTATGGCGCCGGTCGCGAAACGACCGTCAGTTCGTTAACTGGCAACCTGGTTGAGCTGCTCAGCGCGATGCGCGCCGACGGACGAACACTGATCACCCTGGCGGAGTTTTCGGACCACCGCTACATTCAGGTTTTTGTTCACGACGACGGTGACGTGATCGGTGAGGTGATCTCCAACCTCAACATTCAAGACATGATTGCCGTCGAACCCTGGGCCGAGGAAAAGCTTCGCCAGATCGGTTTCAGCGAACCGGCGTACGGCCCCAACCCCAACTGGTGGGTTCGTGCTTCGACCGACGAAGGGTACGCCACCCTCGTGACACAGATGAACGCGGCCATCTACGACGCACTCGGCGAACAGCCCGGCAACGTGGTGACCGTGAGTACCTGGGACGTTGACGTTCCCTTCGGATGGGGACTCGATGACCTTCGTGAGGCCATGCGCGTCTACGTTGAAGAAGGCACCGGTGACCTCGATGTCTGATGGCGCCACGATCCTCCCGTTCCGGCCCCGCACTCCTGCGCCGGCCGTGACGTCGGAAACGTACCCCACCGGGTACATCGTCCGGGGTCGCTTCGAGCGTCACCGTCGGAGCTTCAACCTGACCGGATGGTCGCAGGAGGAAGCCGCGGCGATGGCGCAAGTGCTGATCAACTTTTACGCCCACAACAGTGGGCCGTACACGATGCTCGTGTGGCAGCACGGGACGATCACCCTTGAGGGCGAAGACGGTTCCGTCATGGCACTGAAGTCCTGCCCCATCAAATTGCTCCCGCTCCCGAGCGAACCGAAGAAACCAACGAAGAGAAAGAAGACAGTATGAGTGCATTACTTGCCAGCGTGTACACCGGTACCCGCACCACGTTTGGGGTTGACATTCACCCCCTCCACCTGATTGAGCTCCACGAGGGGTCGACGTTGGCCTACGCCGTGCAATCAGTCACCAACCCCGATGAGCGTCGTTCGTGGCTGATGGTGGCCCCCGACCGGGTCGGCCCGACCTTGTTCGCCCTGATGGCCCTCGTCACGCCAGAGCACCGCGAGCACCCATTCAATACCGCTGAACAGCAGTTTGTTGACGAGCTCGATCAAAGCGAAATTGATCGGTTGGCCGCCTGGACCACCGCACACTGGTCGTTCGAGGTCGCCGCGACACTTCACGAGTCGAGCCCCCTCAAGGCCGAGCACTTCAAGGAGCTGCGTGAGGCGTCCGTGGTGCTCTACGAGCAGTCCTACGCCCGCCTGCGGGACAACGACGACGCTTTCACAACGGAGGTGTCGCAATGACCGCGCTCGATAACGACACCCGTGCCTGGCACCGCCGGGTCTGCCCGGTGACGCCGTGGTTGTTGATCAGCGGTGACCTGCATCACGACCAGACGAAGGCCGAAACGCAGCTCGCTGAGTGGCGCAACGCTGGCGTGACCGACATCGTCGACTTGCGCGGTGAGTGGTCCGACGCGTCGCTCGTTGCCGCCGTCGATCCGACGATTCGCTACCACTACCTCGGTACCCATGACAACGGCACGGCCCAGTCCGACACCTGGTTCGATGCGGGCATTCGCGCCATGCACGCGGCCCGCCACGAGGGTGGCACGCTCATGGTGCACTGTCACATGGGCATCAACCGCGGGCCGTCCATGGCCTTTGCGATGATGCTCGAGGACGGTTACTCGAGCACTGAGGCATTAACGATGCTTCGCGACGCCCGCCCCATTGCCGCCATGGCCTACGCCGAGGATGCCCTGCGGGCCCACCACCGGCGCCACGGCACCAGCGTGGCCTCCTATGACGCTGAGCGCGCCGCCATACGTACGTGGTTCTCCGAAAATCGCATCGACGTGGCCGCCGTGATTCGCCTGCTTCGCACGGCCTCGTAAGAAGCCGCCCGATGGGCCGGCGGGACTGTTGACCAGGAACCGCCGCCCATCAGGAGGTTTTGCCCGCCCACTTGTGAAGTAGTTCGCATCACCAAGAATTCATCTTGAAGTGCGCTTGGCGTGTCACAGCCACCGTCTATCGTCATCATTCCCTGATTCGAAACTGGCCCGAAGGAGCAACATGCGCAAGAAACTGGTTGACGACGCGGCCGCCGGGCGGCTCCAGTTGTTCAAGCTCTTCAACCGGGCCAATAAGGGCTACACCCACGCCTCTCCGATCCCGGGTTTTGAGCGCCAGTTGGCCCGCATGGAACAGCTGCCGGAGGCCACCCACATCGGGTGGTACCAGTTCGGCGAGGAAATGACTGCCCTCTACGCCATGGGTGACACGATGATTTTGCTCGACCGCTTCGACGCACGCCCCACCCAGGGCCCGCGTCCCGACACGCCCGATCTGCGCACCGTGCTGTGCGTGGGTGGCACGAACTGGGAAGACGTCTGCCAGGCCGTGGTCACACTGCAACTGGACGCCACACCAATCTCCGAGGAGGACATCCATGGGTAAGAAGACCCTGAACCCCATCGCCCACGCGGCCTTTCGCATGCGCAAGGCCCTGAACAAGCACGGCGCCTTCAACTACGTCAAGCGCGGCACCGGTGCCGACGAAGTCCGCTTCGCCCTGGCCGCCAACCACCAGTTCACATTGCTCGAGCGCATGAGTGACCTTGACGGTGACATGACCAGCCTGTTCTCCCACGCACCGTCAGGGGCCCTCGTGCTGGTCCAGGAGTGGCGCTGCCACGATTCCGACTGTGACGTGGTGCACGGGCAGTTCTTGGCGAGCGCCCACGACATGGATAGCTTGACCACCATTGTCAACGCCCTCGACAACGACGACATCGCACTCGAGGAGTACCTGGAGTTCATGCACGAGAACCGTCGCGGTCCCTCCTACGGAGACTGGGACGACAGCGACGCCGACGACTGGACGGAGTAGGGGTTCATGGCTAATCGCACACGCAAACGGGTTACGTGGGACGAGCGCATTCGCTTCCTGCTCATTTCGGGCCTGATCGAGGGATTGGCGCTGTTCTTCCAGTACGGGTACTGGATGAGCGCGGCGACGCTCACCACGGCGTTCCCGCTGAACTACTTCTTCGACGTCACTAACTTCGTCGCCAACGTGATCCCGTTGTTTGGCTACGCCGCACCAATTCTCTTGTACTGGCGCGTGGCTGACTATTGGCTCGATCCGCTGACTCGCTGGAGCAGCGAGCTCGATCGGCCCTGGAGCACGATTGTGCGCTGGGGTGGCTACGTTGGAACCTTCCTGGTGTCGTGGTTCATTCTCCTGCCCCTGTGCGACGCCGGCTACCAGTTCATCTTCAACAGTGGCTACTTCAACAATGTCGAGGGCTCGCTGTTGCTGACGTTAATCGGCCAGCCCACCCTGTTGTCGTTCACGCGCTGGGTGCGTCGCACCTCCCACCATCTCTTTGGGCGCCTCTTCGTCAAGCGTGGCTACCACGCGCGTCGGAACAAGACCACGCCCTAGCGTCACACTCGTTTCGTATCATGGAGGAGTCGGTGGGCGTCGCCCCCGACAGAAAGGGTGTCGGTGGCACACTACGACTTCATTGGTGATATTCACGGCGAGGGCCAGAAACTCGAGGCCCTCCTGCAGACAATGGGCTACACCAACGAAGCCGGTTTCTACCACCACCCCGAGCGCACCGCCGTCTTCGTCGGCGACTTCGTGGATCGAGGCGACTACCAGTTCCAGGCCCTCGACATTGTGCGCGCCATGGTCGTGAACGGGGCAGCGCTGGCTGTTATGGGCAACCACGAGCTCAACGCCATTGGGCACGCGACCAAGACGCAAGACGGCAGTCGCTACCTAAAGACGATGTCCGACGGCTACCGTCGCCAGAAGCGCGCCTTCCTCAACGACGTGCGCGTCACCGACGAGGTCTACCTCGACTACATCGAGTGGTTCAAGACGTTGCCGATGTGGATCGAGACGGATGACTTTTGTGCCGTCCACGCCTGCTGGCAGCCCGACGCCATCGCCTTCCTGACGAAAGCGGGGGTGGGGCCCTATCTCGGCGACGCCGACGCGCTCGAGTCCGTCTTCGCGAAGGGTACCGAGGCCTATTGGGCCGTTGAAACCATCTTGAAGGGTGCCGAGTTCCCGATCCACCACTTCGGCCGTGACGGCGCTAAGGGTGAATTCCTGGATAAGGAGGACGAGCCGCGACGTCACGCCCGACTGCGTTGGTGGGTGTCTGGCCCCTTCACGTATCGCAACGTGGCCGACATCCCGAACCTGGCGACGAGCAACCTGGTCCTGTCCGACACCGAAGGGCCCGAGCAGTACCGCGACGTGGCCTTCGGCCACCCCACCAAGCCCGTGTTCTTCGGCCACTACTGGCGAACGGAACGGGAGGTCTACCCCGAGCGCAACGCCGTGTGCGTCGACTTCAGTGCCGTCCTGCACAAGGACAATCCCCTGGTGGCGTATCAGTTCACTCCCGGTACCCCACTCAGTGTCGATAACTTCATCGACTCCGCCAATTGAGCCGACCGCGGCTGGTCGTGAGAGGATGAAGGCATGACCGAACGAGAGATGCCCTTCGAATTGGTCACGACCAATGAGCGGCTCGCCGAACTCCTGGCCGAACACGCCGACGAACCGCGCTACGCCTTCGACACCGAGTTCGATAACCGCCGCACCTACTACGCCCGCTTGGCCCTGGTCCAGGTGGCGTGGCCTGACTTCATCATGCTCGTCGACCCCTTCACCGTCGACATCGCCCTCCTCGCACCCCTCTTCCAGTCCGACGCCATCGCCATCGCCCACGCGGCGATTAACGACCTGACGGTGCTCGACCGCGCCTTGGGCGTGCGACCAACACGACTCTTCGACACGCAAGTTGCCGCGCAGTTGACCGGCATGCGCGGCGCCTCGCTGGCCTACCTCGCGTCTGAACTCTTGAGTCTCGAGCTCGACAAGTCGGAACAGACCAGCGACTGGACTGTCCGCCCCCTGAGCGCAGCCGCCCAGCTCTACGCCACTAATGACGTGGCCCACCTCTTCGACATCGCCGACGAACTCTTCACCGATCTGACCGCCCTCGGCCGCGTGCAGGCCTTCGACGAGGAGTGCGAGGCGATTTTGGCGAGCACACCAAAGGACGTCGTCCTCGCCCAGTCGTGGTGGCACCTCCAGCAACGCGAATCCATTCCCCGCCGCGACCTCCTGGTCGTGCAGTACCTCGCCGCCCTGCGCGAAGAACTGGCCGAGATGCTCAACATCACGCGGCGCTATCTGGTCCCCGACGACACCTTGATTTCAGTCGCGGCCCAACGGCCTCGCAGCGTCGAGGCGATGCGCAGTGCGCTAGGGCGCCGGGTGCCCGCGGACCTTGTCCCCCAGTTCGTTGAGGCGCTCACCGCTGGCGAGCGGGCCTCCACCGACGAACTCGTGCTCCCCAACGACGATCGCGGCGACGAGATGCGGGGCCTCCTCGCCATTCTCCAAGCCCTCGTGGCGCAAACGGCACAGGCGATGTCCTTGGAGCCTTCGGTGCTGGCCTCAAAGAACGATCTGCTGGCCCGCCTCGAAGGGCGACCGAGCAAGTTCGATCGGGCGTGGCGCGCTGACGTCATCACCGACGCCGTTGACGCGGTTATTGCCGGCGAGTACGCCGTGGTGTGGCGCAACGGGCAGTTGCACCTCGTGGCCGCGCCCGCGGTCTAAATCTCGAGGGGCACGAGGTCGCGGCGCACGCGGCCTCCGAAGAGGTACCCGATAGTGCCAATCAACACCACGACACCCAGGGTGCCCAAGGTGAAGAGCTCGAAGCGCAGCCCCGACACACCCCAGCTGTTGGTGAAGGAATACGAGACCCCAAAGAGGTTGTTCAGCACACTCGGTGCGACCGTCGCCATTGCGCCGACAATTAAGAAGAGCAGCACCACGGTGCCGAGGACGAAGAAGCCCACCTGCCCGCCGGGAACGCTGTAGGGGCGGTGGCGGTCGGGGTACTTGCGACGCAGCACCAAAATGGCCGGCACGATCAAGAGGTAGGAGAACAGCAACGTCGAGACGGCCGTGTTGAGCACGACCTGGAATACGGCGGCCGACGACCCGTTCACGATTTCCATCGCCGCAACGGTGAAGAGTGATCCGATGATGCCCGACGAGATATTGACGCGAAGCGGCGTGCCAAAGCGCTCGTTGAACACGCCGAAGTAGCCACCAAAGAAGGTGCCGTCGGCCGCGGCCATCGCCTGGGTGCGGTCGGTCGAAATCATCCACGAGCTGCCGAGGTTGATAATTGACACCACGAACAAGATGCCGGCAATTTTGATGATGACACCACTGGCCGGTCCGTAAACGCCGGTGAAGACAATCTTGACGGCGCTCATGTAGCCACTCAGGCCACTGACCTGATTGGCCGGCACAATCAGCACAATCGCCAGCACCGGCAGGAGGTAGGCCAGCGCGGTGATCAAGGTGCCCACGCGAATTGCCGGACCGGTGTCGGTGGCGGCGTCGAACATCTCTTCGGAGGCCGAATTTGGGGCTTCAAAGCCGACGTAGGAAAAGAGCATGACCGGAGCTGCGAACAAGAAGCCGGCGACCGTCGGGTGCAGACTTGCCCAGCTCTGGTGGGCGAAGCCGTGGAGCACGCCGTAGACGGCCGTGGTACCCACCAAGAGCATGAGCACCGCCATCTTGGCCCAGGCCCCAATGTTCACGTAGATCTTGCCGGTCTTGAGCGACATCACCGCCAGCAGGACCGCGACCCAGACGTAGCCGAGCTTGAAGGCCCAGTCCCAGACGGATCCGCTGGGAATGTGCAGGACGTAGTTCGAGAAAGTGCCCGACGCGATAAAGGCCAGTGAGCCACCCAGCCAAATAGGAGTGGTCACCCAATACATCACCGAGGTGATGCCACCGGCCAACCGTCCGAAGGCGAACTTGGTCCACTGGTAGGGGCCACCTTCTTCAGGGAAGGTCGAACCGGTCTCGGCGAAGAGCATGGCGTAGGGCACCATGAAAAAGAGCACGAGAATCGCGCCCCAGACAACGGACTGCAGGCCACCTGAGGCCATCGTGCCAATGGTGTCCATCGAGATGACGGCCGCGACGATAAAGAGGATGATGTCCGCGCGTCGCAGTGACTTGATGAATCGCTTACTCTGCTGCGCCGCGAGGTCAGTTTGATTCCGACCTTCCACAAATGTCGTCACGCTGTCTCCCCACGAATGAACGATTAGCGGTCATCCTAGGCAACAAGAGTCAGCCTGACGGGGCATACCCGCCCTCGAGAACCTTCTAGAGGACGGGGTCGCGCCAGTCGGCCTTGGCGAAGATCATCTGCACGTCACTCACGTGGCGTTCGAGGAAGCCGGCTTCGCAGTACTGCAGGTAGAGGTTCCACATGCGCTGGAAGGTCTCGCCCAGCCCGAGTTCGTCGTAGGCGTCCTGACGCTCGGCGAGGTTTTCGCGCCAGCGCCGCAGGGTCTCGGCGTAGTGACGGCCAATGTCCTGGAGTCCGATGAGGCGGAGGTCGCTCACCGCACTCGCGGTGTCGTTGATTGCCGCGATGCTTGGCAAGAAGCCACCGGGGAAGATCATGTTCTTGATGAAGTCCTGCGTGTTCTTCGTGCGCTCGTAGCTGGCGTCTTCAATGACGATGGCCTGCAGAGCCATGAGCCCATCGGGCTTAAGGAGGGCCGCGCAGGTGCGGAAATAGGTCTCGAGCTGTCGCCAGCCAATGGCCTCGATCATTTCAACCGACACCAACTTGTCGTAAGTGCCGGTGAGGTCGCGGTAGTCCTTGTTCAGGATTGTGACCCGATCCTGAAGCCCCTTGGCGGCCACCAGCGCTGTCGCGTAGTCGTACTGCGCGTCAGAAATCGTGACGGAGGTGACCCGGCAGCCGTAGTGTTCGGCGGCGTGCACCGCGAGCCCACCCCACCCCGTGCCGATTTCCACGAGGTGGTCGTCGGGGGTGAGCGCCAGTTTCTGACAGAGCAAGTCCAGCTTGGCCTTGGACGCCGTTTCGAGTGAGACGTCGGGCGAGGCGAAGTAGGCACACGAGTACATCATCGTGGGGTCGAGCATCACCCGATAGAAGGAATTACCGAGGTCGTAGTGCGCGAGGATGTTCTCCTTGTCGCGGGCCTTGTTCGGACGCGCCATCCAGTGCAACCGGTTGCGCACCGGGGCAATGACGTGCGACCAGCGGTCGAGACGGTGCAGCAGCGGGGCCATGTTGCGAATGACGAACTGGACGAAGGCGGTCAGATCATCGACATCCCACCAACCCTCGGTGTAGCTCTCGCCAAAACCGATTGAACCACCCTTGACGAGGGCGGTGTAAGTGCGCACATCGTGCACGCGGACGTGCATTTCGGGGGTGCCGTGACCAAAGCGGGCCTCGGCCTCGCCTTCGTGCAGCACCAGCGTGCCGTACGACAGTCGACGGAGCATCCACCGCAACACCGCTTCACGCCACGCCGAGCGGCGCATGCGGGCGGTCTTTGATGAGTGCGGCGCGATGGTGTCAGCCATGAGCAGCGTCCTTTTCCTTTCGGGCGAGTTTCGCCGGGTGGGTAAAAAACGGTGCGCGCTTGCGCACCAGGGTCAGTGCTTCCCGGTAAATACCGTAGGTCACGCCGTAGGTGGCGAAGGGACGCCGCCAGACCACCGCCGCCATCGAGCGGCGGGTGAGTTCCACGCGCGACAACGTCAAGGACGCGTCAAAGATGCGCTCGTCGCCGCGCCAGTTCTCCAAATGGATCCCCAAGGTGCGCCCCGGCGGTGACCACCGCAGCACGTACTCGTGATCCATGCCCAAAAAGGGTGACACGTGCAGCGTTTTGGCAAAGCGGGGAGCGGGGTCGGCGGCACTGATGACGTAGCGGCGGCGCTCGAGCCACGGCGTCGAGCGAACCTCGAGGATGAGCCACTGCACCGTCTCGCCGGCCTCGTCGTAGAGGTAGTAGGTCGTCAGCGGGTTGAACAGAAAGCCCCAGGTGCGCACCTGGCCCAGCAGGGCGATGGGGCCGGTGGGACGTTCCCCGGTGGCAGCGAGCACCTCGTCGCGCAGCGAGTCCTCGAGTGACGTGGTGCGGTCGCCGCCAAAGTCGTTACGGCGGAACCAGACGGGTCGTGGCGAGGTCGTTGACCACAGTGGGTGCAGAGCGAAGACTTCGTCGAGTTCATCAAGGAAAAGAAAAAACTGGGTGCTCCGATACTGGAACTCGTGGGCCACGTGGTGAGTGGCATCGGTGCTGTGGCGAACGTGCCGAACGACCCCTTCGTAGAGCGCGCTCTTCATGGGAGCACGATGTCGACATCGACACCCAGCGCCTTAGCGACCACGAAGGCCGATCGGGCGCCGTCCTCGTGAAAGCCGTAGCCCCAGTACGCCCCGGCGTACGACACACGGTCGACGCCCGAAATCTCAGAATGACGTCGCTGCGCAGCCATGGCCGGTCCGTCGAACACGGGGTGGGCATAGTGCATGGTCGCGAGCACCTTGTCGGGGGCTACGGCGTCAGCTTGGTTCAGTGTCACGTAGAAACGCACGTCTCCACCATGACCCTGCAGACGCGACACGTCGTAGGTGAGGGTGGGCACCGTCGCGCCCGGTAGCCGGCGGTAGTTCCAACTGGCCCGAGCATTTTTGCGGCGAGGCATGAGCGCATCATCCGTGTGCAACGTCGCCACATTGTCTTGGTAGCGCAGGGCGCCGAGGACGGCGACTTCATCGGGGTGGGGGTCGCTGAGTAGCGCGAGGGCATCAGGGGCGTGGGTGGCCAGTACGACGTGGTCGAACGACTCCTCGCCACCGGCCCAAGACACCACCACGCCATCCCTGGCCCGGCGAATGCCCGTCACTGGTGTGCTGAGGCGCACCGATGATCCCAGTCGGGTCGCGATGGCGTTGACGTACTGCACGGACCCGCCCACGATGGTGCGCCACTGCGGACGATTAGCGATCGACAGCAGACCGTGGTTATTGAGAAAACGAAACAGCGAGCGAGCGGGGAAGGCCGCGAAGGTCTGGGGGTTGGCGCTCCAAATGGCTGCCCCCATCGGGATGAGGTAGAAGTCCTGGAAAAAAGACGAGTACCCACCGCGGTCGAGAAAGGTCTCGAGAGAGACGTCGTCACCGCTCGAGTCCAAGTGCGCCAGGGCTGCCTTGTTGAATCGGACAATCTCGGTCAGCATGCGCCAGAACGCCGGACGAACCAGATTCCGTCGCTGCGCAAAGATCGTGGCGAGATTCGAGCTTCGCCACTCAACATCCGCGAGGTCATCGGCCACCGAGAAACTCATATCGCTTTCGCGCGACGGTACGCCCAGTTCGTCGAACAAACTCGTTAAGAGCGGGTAGCAGCGGTGATTGAACACCATGAATCCGGTGTCAATGGCCGCGACACCATCGCCATTGGGGACCAGGTGCGTGTGCGCGTGGCCGCCGAGTCGATCATCGGCCTCAAACAGCACGACATCGTGGTCACGAGCGAGAAGGTGGGCGCTCACGAGTCCGGCGACACCGCTGCCGACAATGGCAATTCGCACTACTCGTAACTCCCTCGGGTCGAGACACCAACGCCTCTGGACTGACACTCTGAGGTTACCGGTATTGTGACCCTGAGCGACAGGAGACGCCCATGGCCCGTTACCGCACCACGATTACCTCACGCTTGAGTCCGCAGAACGCCTTTGACTACATGGCCGATTTCGCCAACGCCGAAGAGTGGGACCCGGGCGTCGTTGCCGCGGAGCCACTGCAGGACGGGCCCGTCGGACTTGGCAGTCGATTCCTGCTGCAAGCCAAATTCGGCAAGTCCGTCATGCCCCTCGAGTACGTCATTGCCGCCTACGAACCGGGCAAGCGGGTCGTCCTCGTCGCCGAAACCGACAAGGTCAAGTCCACGGACGAGATCACGTTCGTGCCCAATGGTGACGGCTGTGACGTCACCTACGACGCCGAGCTCGAAACCCTCGGGCGCTTCCGCCTCGCCACCCCACTCGTAGCCCTTCTGTTCAAGGGCATTGGCGACCGGGCGCGCGACAGCCTGCGCCTGGTCCTCAATCCCTAATGAGCTCGTCGCTGACGCGCGCGATTGACCGGACCATTGAGGCCACGGTCGTCCTGAGTTTTTCCAACATCGGGTACCGCGTTCGCTCACGTCTCGACCACTGGGCCGCCACGCCATCACTCGCCGGTCGTCACGTCGTGGTGACGGGCGCCACCAGTGGCCTCGGACTCGAAGCGGCCGCGGCCTTCGCGCAAGCAGGCGCCCACGTCTACGTCGTGGCGCGGAACCCTCAGAAGGCCGAGGTCGTCATCGCTGAGCTTCGTGAGCGAATCGGCCGAGACGCCTTCACCTTCGTCGAAGGCGACATGGGCTCGCTCGAGAGCGTGCGACGCTGTGCGGCCACGCTGCGTGAAGTGACCGACACTATCGATGTTCTCGTGCACAACGCCGGCGCGCTCACGGCCGACTACACCCGCAGTCCCGACGGCACCGAAACCACCCTGGCGACCCACGTTGTGGGCCCCTTTTTGTTGACCGAACTTCTCCGAGGCCCCCTGGCCAACGCAGCCCCCGGCCGCGTGATCACCGTGACCTCGGGCGGCATGTACTCGTGGAAGTTCTCATTGCCCGCGTTTGAGATGACGCCGACAAACTACGACGGCGTCAAGGCCTACGCCCACGCCAAGCGGGCCCAAGTGATGCTCGCCCACGAGTGGGCCGACCTCGTGTCGCCGTCACAGATTCTCTTCGCCACCATGCACCCGGGATGGAGCGATACGCCCGGCTTGGCGTCATCACTCCCCACTTTCTACCGACTCCTGCGCCCCTTCTTGCGCACTCCCGCTGAGGGAATGGACACCGCTCTGTGGTTGGCGTCAACACCCGACCTGGCGGACAACGACGGCGCGCTCTATTTCGATCGCCGTGTTCGCAGCGAGCACAAAATGCGCACGCGCAGCGCCACCCCCACCGCCGATCAGCGTGCGCTGTGGCGGTGGTGCGTAGAACGCAGTGGCGTCTCGCCAACTGTGTAACAATTTGAACCATATGAGCACCAAGCCATCGACCGCCAAGTGGCACCTGCACCCGGGCGTTCGCTCCGGCGGAGACCTCACCGTGGGCGAACGGGCCGCCGACCGCATGCGCAACGCCATGGGGTCGTGGTCATTCGTCTTCGCCTTCTTCGGGGTGATGATCCTCTGGGCCGTCGTCAACACCTGGTTCTTTACCAAGGTGCTGCACCACAAGCCCTTCGACCCCTACCCCTTCATCTTGCTGAACCTGTTCTTGTCAATGATGGCGGGAGTGCAGGCGGCGGCGCTGCTGATTGCCGCCAAGCGAGCCGACGCCATTAGCGCCGAAGTGGCGACGCACACGTCACAGAACACGGACGAAATCAAGCAACTGCTCGCGGAACACACCATGTTGATTGAGGCGGTCAAGGTCAATACTGATTTGCTCGACGAGCTGCACGCTCACGTCACCGCCATCGGCACCGTGTTGGGCGTGGACGGCGGCGCCTTCGCGCCACCCGCGACGAACTAGTTCCCGCGGCGTGACCGCACGGGCGCCAGCGTCACCAGTGCGAGGAACGTCACCAAGGCAATAGCCAAGTGCATCCAGACCAGCACGAACACGGCCGTGGCGGGCTGTCCGAGATACCAAATTGCGACGTCGGGCAACAGGAGTACCAGGGTCACCGCCACCGCGAGCCGCAGGAACAGCCACGTGGCCTGTGACGAAATGCGCGTGACGATCGGCCAACCGGCGCAGGCGAACAGCACACCAATAATGGTCAGCTTCGAGTAGTCCGCGAACTGGAAGTGCTGGTAGTGGGCTTGGCTCGGGTAGAGGGCCACACCAATCTTGACGAGGATAAAGTCCGCGAGGAGCGACCCCACCACCGCGACCACTGTGGCGATACCCACCTGGGCCATCGATGGCGACCGGCGGGGTGTGAAGTCAATGCGCAAGTAGCGCAAGAGGGGTTGCAGGATTGGGGGGAAAGCGTCAATGGACAGTTTCATGAACGGGCTCCTCGTCGTGCTCTTCAGTCTAAAGATGTCGCCGCGCTAGAGCGCGCTCTCCAGCGGCGCGTCCTCCAGCAGACCACGGAGCTGGCGCCCCATATCGCGCGCGGGGCCGGCCACCTCCCCGAGTTCGACACCCTCAATGCTGGTGTCATCACCGGGCTGGTAGAGCGAGACGCGCATGCCGCGGCCGCCGCGACGAGCGACGACCGTCCAGGGCAAGCCCTCAACGCCCGAGTCGTGTTCGGCCACGATTGATGAACCGTCGAGACGGAGTGTCCAGCCGGGTGATTTGGCAGTCTCCAGGACTCGTGCGACATCGGACTGTTTTGACAGGCTCATAGCTATCCCTCTGACGCTCACGATGAGCGTCGTCATCACACTACGACGCGGGTGTGGCGCGAGTAACGGTGGCGCTTAGTGCTGGAAGCGAGCGCGGGAGGCTTCGAGTTCGGCCAGCGCTTCCTCGCGACCAACCCACTTCTCAACCTTGACCCACTTGCCCTCGTCGAGGTCCTTGTAGACGGTGAAGAAGTGCTTGATACGGTCGAGCGTCGCCTGCGGAACATCGGTGATGTCGGTGGCGTTCTTCCAGGCTGGGTCGTACGACGGCACGCAGATCAACTTGGCGTCCTCACCCTTTTCGTCGGTCATGATGCACATGCCCAAGATCTTCGACTCGATAAGGCAGCCGGGGAAGGTGGGGTAGGCCGTCAGCACCAGGGCGTCGAGGGGGTCACCGTCACCGCCGAGGGTGTCAGGGATGAAGCCGTATTCGGCGGGGTAGCCCATCGACACAATCAAGTGGCGGTCCAGCTTGATGGTGTTGGTCTCGTGGTCGAACTCGTACTTGTTCTGACTGCCGGCAGGGATTTCGACAATTACGTTGACACTGCTCATAGATGCTCCTCGTCGTGGCGTGACTTTGTCACCGTGACAACTTTACTCACCCCAGGTCAAGGCCCCGTCGTAGAATAAAGGCTGGCCTCATCGCGTTGTGTTCTCTCGCGATGGCCTCACGCAGCCCTCACGCCCATGTCAGACACGTCACCCGCCCACCGTCATCTTCCCGTGACGCTCGTGCTTATTGCGGCAATGATGTCAATCATCACGAGCTTGGGTGCTCCCCTGATCACCACCGTCGCGGTCAAGGACCACGTGCCGCTCTCGACTGCGGAGTGGATGCTCACCGTGACTCTGCTGACCGGCGCCCTGGCGACACCGATAATGGGTCGGCTGGCTGACAGTCGATACCAACACCGCGTTATTCACGCGTCGCTGCTGATTGTCATTGTGGGCTTGCTGGTGGCCGCGGTGTCACCCAACTTCACGACGCTGCTCATCGGTCGCAGCCTGCAGGGTCTGGGTCTCGGGCTGGTGCCCGTGTGCATGGCCATCGCTCGCAGCCACCTGTCGCCCGAACGCGCGGGGCGCACCATCGCGACGCTGTCCGTCACGGTCGCGGTCGGTGTGGGCCTGGGTTACCCACTCACCAGTTGCATTGCTGAGTTCGTTTCTTTCCACGCCTCCTTCGTCGTCGCCGCCGTGTTGGTCACCACCACGCTTTTGGTGGCAATCCGCGTGCTTCCCACCAATGCCGATGTGGCCCACGTGCCCTTCGACCTCGTCGGTGCAGTGTCATTGACCATTGGTTTGACCATTCTGCTCATTGAGTTGGGCGAAGGCCAAGCGTGGGGCTGGGCAACACCGCTGTCGCTGAGCTGCGCTGTCGCCAGTGTGGTCGTCCTCGCCGGCTGGGTCTGGTTCGAACTGCGTACCACGAACCCCCTTGTCGATCTCCGGCAGGTGCGGATTCGAAACGTCATGGCCGCAGATGCCGCCGGCTTCGTCATCTCGATGGCCTTCTACCTCTTCTTGCCGATTCTGGTGGAGTTTGTGACGATCCCTCCATCAACCGGTTTTGGCTTCGGCTCCTCGGTCCTCACGTCGGGCCTTCTCCTGCTCCCGTTGTCGGTGGGCACCTTTATCGCCAGTCGCTTTTCCCCCGCCTTGATTAAGAAGGTCGGTCTGCGCGCCATCATGCCGGTGGGAATCCTCTTCTTTGTCGCCGGATCACTGGGGTTCGTGGCTTTCCATGCCCACCTCTACGAAGCCTTCGCCGTCTCGGGACTCGTCGGCCTGGGCGCCGGCATCACCTTCGCCGCAATGCCGGGATTCATCGTGCGCTCGGTGCCAGCCGCCGATACCGGGGCGGCTCTCGGCTTCTACCAGCTCATTCGTAACATTGGACTTTCCATCGGCGCAGCGGTCTCAGGACTCCTCCTCGCCCACTACACCCCCGCTCACCAGAGCATTCCGACACTCAATGGCTTCTTAGTCAACATGAAGTTGGCGGCGGCGCTGCTCGCCGTTGCCGGTGTTGTCGCCTTCGTGCTGCTCTCCCCGACGAAGACCCCGCCAACTGGCGCCGTGGCCGACTCGGGTCCTAGTCTCGACAGCGGAGGGCGGAAGTCATGACCACGTTTATCTCAACGCTCCGTTGCGTCGACCAGCCTGGAATTGTCCAGGCCGCCTCGAGCGCCATCGTCGTCGTGGGTGGAAACATTCTCGAGAACGACCAGTTCACGGACCCGACCACCGGCGAGTTCGTCATGCGCACGCGCTTCACCGCGACGGTGGCGTCCCGCGATGACGTCGCCGCCACCATGGCCCGCCAGCTTGCCGCCTTCGCGCCGACGCTGACGGTGCGGCTCGAGGCACAGCCTCGTCGAGCGTTGATCATGGTGTCCAAGTACGACCACTGTCTCGCCGAACTCCTCTACCGCAAGAGCCAGGGCGACCTTGTCCTTGATATTCCCGTTGTGGTGTCGAATCATCCTGACCTCGAGCCCCTCTGCGCCAGTGCCGGCGTGCCGTTTCACCACGTGCCCGTCACTCCTGAGACCAAGGACCTGGCTGAACAAGAGCTCCGCACGCTCATTGCCGCCCACGACATTGACTTCGTCGTCCTCGCTCGCTACATGCAAGTCCTGTCCGCGGCCTTCTGCGAGGACTTTGCCGGACGCGTGGTGAATATCCACCACTCGTTCCTCCCCGGCTTCAAGGGTGCCCGCCCCTACCACCAGGCCCACGCCCGCGGCGTCAAGCTCATTGGCGCCACCGCACACTTCGTGACCGGCGACCTCGACGAGGGTCCCATCATCGATCAAGACGTGGTTCGCGTGACCCATGCCCGCACCGTGGACGACTTCGTCGCGTTAGGTCGTGACGTGGAGCGCACCGTGCTGGCCCGCGCGGTGGGGCTGTTGGCCCAAGACCGGGTGGCGCTGGTCGGCCAGCGCACCGTTATCTTCTCGCAGTAATCAGGTCACCGCGTTACGCACGTGGAAACGGGCGTCGCGGAACTCTTCGTTCGTCATGACTTGCACCAAGTGCTCCACCGCGTCGTAGACGTCGACGTAGCGCAGGTAGAGCGGGGTAAAACCGAAGCGGGCGATGTCGGGGTCGCGGAAGTCACCCGTCACACCTCGCGCGATCATCGCTTGCACGATGGCGTAGCTGTCGGGGTGACGCAACGACACCTGTGATCCACGGCGGGCGTGGTCCCGCGGCGTCACCACTTCAAACTGACCCGGCAGACGCTCGTCCACCAGGGCGATGAACAGGTCGGTCAGGGCCAGGCTCTTGGCGCGAACCGCCGCCATGGTGGTCTGCCCGAAAACATCGAGGGCCCCGTCGAGGGCCGCCAGAGCCAGAATCGACGGCGAGGACGTAATGAACGATCGCATCCCGTCGGCCGGTTCGTAGTCGAGGACAAAATCAAAGGGGCGGGCGTGCCCCAGCCACCCGCGCAGTGGGTTGTCGATGACGTTTTGCCAGCGAGGGTTGATGTACCCGAAGGCCGGGGCCCCGGGGCCGCCGTTCAGGTACTTGTACCCGCATCCGGCGGCGAAGTCCACGTCCGCACCGGTCACGTCGAGCGTGACCGCTCCGGTTGAGTGGGCGAAGTCCCACAGCATCAGCGCACCGGCCGCGTGGACCTGGGCCGTGATCTGGGCCACGTCGAGTTGTTCGCCGGTGCGAAAGTCCACCTGCGTCAGCAACACCAGGGCGACGTCGTCACCGAGGTGGTCGCCCAGCGTGTTGCGGTCAATGGCGCGCACCTCGACCGGACGACCGGCCATGGAGGCCATCGATTCAGCGATGTAGACGTCCGAGTGGAAGTTGGCGGCGTCGGTGAGAATGACGCTGCGGGTCGGGCGAAGCTTCAGGGCGCCGCCAATCATCTTCGCCAGCATGATGGTTAGGGTGTCGGCCGCCACGACCTCGTTGGGACGGGCGCCGATCAGTGTGGCGATCTTGTCACCGACGCGCAGCGGAAGGTCCATCCAGCCGGCGGCGTTCCACGAACGCACCAGCCCGTCGCGCCACTGGCTGTCGAGGACCTCGCGAACGCGAGCCTGGCTGCTCGTACTCACCGGACCCAATGAATTGCCGTCGAGGTAAATGTCACCTTCGGGCAAGAAGAACTGTTCTCGGAGCGGGGCCAGTTCATCGCTGGCGTCACGCTGCAGGCAGTCGTCTCGAGTCGTCATAGTGCAGACCTCACTTCCCATAACAGAGGATAGAGCCGAAGATTGAGTGTGGTCGCGAGGTAGGACATCCCCGCGGAACCGCCCGTGCCGGTGCGATTGCCAATCTCACGGCCAGCCATCAGCATGTGCTGGTGACGCCACATGGCGATGAACTCATCGTGGTCCATCAGCAATTCGGCGACGGTGTGCAAGGCCGCACGCTCAGCACTGCGGTGGTCGCGATAGAGCGCCACCAGGGCGGTGACGTCGACTTCGTTGTGGTCAGTGAGCTCGCTGACGGCACCCGCGAAGGCCTGCCAGAGGGTCACCTCGCTGGCCACGCCACGCAGCCATTCTTTGACGTCGTCGGTGAAGAGTGAGAACTCCAGCATCTCGCGCTTGCCTCCGCCACTAAGGAATTCCAGGGCGCGGAATTGGAAGGACTGGAAGCCCGAGGCGGGGTCGAGTGGATCACGGAAGGCCAGGAAGGCCTCGGGCGACATTGTCTCGAGGACCCGCAGGTGCTCGATGAGGAGACGCTCCGTCGCCACAACACGACGCAGCGGCGCAATGGCGTTCCACGGCTCGGCCACGCCTAATGCGCTCACGGCCTTACGTAGTTCGTCCACCATGACTTTGAACCAGAGTTCGTAACTCTGGTGCACCACGATGAAGAGCAGCTCATCGTCGGCGCCCGGGGTCAGGGGGACCTGCAGGGTGAGCAGATCGGGGATTTTTAGATACGTCGAGTAGTCAGTGCCGGCCACGTCGCCACCTTACGCCGAGCGCACTCGCGAGCGAAAACGCATGACTAGCGCGTGAGCGGCTTGTACTTGATGCGGTGGGGCGTGTCGGCGTCGTTGCCGAGTCGCTTGTGACGATCGGCTTCGTAGTCCGAGAAGTTCCCCTCGAACCAGCGCACCACGGCGTCGCCCTCGAAGGCGAGCACGTGGGTCGCGATGCGGTCGAGGAACCAGCGGTCGTGACTAATTACGACGGTGCAGCCGGGGAAACTGAGGAGTCCGTCTTCGAGCGCCCGCAACGTGTCGACGTCAAGGTCGTTCGTTGGTTCGTCGAGGAGCAGGACGTTGCCGCCACTGCGCAGCACCTTGGCCAGCTGGACACGGTTGCGCTCACCACCGGAGATTTCGCCGACCTTCTTCTGCTGGTCCGAGCCCTTGAAACCGAAGCTCGAGACGTAGGCGCGAGCGTGAATCTCCCGGTTGCCCACGATCATGTGTTCCTGCCCACCACTGATCTCGTCAAAGACGGTCGCGGCGGGGTCGAGGTTGTCACGTGACTGGTCGACGTAGGCGAACTGGACGGTTGAACCAACGGTCAGTTCACCACTGTCGGGTGTTTCTAGTCCGACCATCATCTTGAACAGCGTCGTCTTACCGGCACCGTTGGCGCCAATGACACCGACAATGCCGCCGGGAGGCAACATGAACTCAAGGTCCTCAATTAATAGGTGGTCGCCGAATCCCTTCGTGATGCCCTTGGCGTTGACCACGACGTCACCCAGACGGGGACCGGCGGGGATGGCGATTTCCATCTTGTCGGCACGACGCTCGGCCGCCTCGGCCTCGGCGACGAGTTCGTTGAAGGCGTTGAGACGAGCCTTGCCCTTGCTCTGACGGGCTTTCGGGGCCATGCGAATCCACTCGAGCTCGCGCTCCAGGGCGGCCTGGCGAACCTTGTCGCCCTTTTCTTCAGCGGCCAAGCGAGCCTGCTTCTGCTCGAGCCAACCGGTGTAGTTGCCCTCATAGGGGATGCCGTGACCACGGTCGAGTTCCAGGATCCACGACGCGGCGTTGTCGAGGAAGTAGCGGTCGTGGGTAATGGCGACAACGGTGCCGCTGTAGTCCTGGAGGGCACGCTCCAACCACGCCACGGACTCGGCGTCGAGGTGGTTGGTGGGCTCGTCGAGCAAGAGCAGGTCGGGTTTCGACAGCAGGAGGCGGCACAGGGCCACACGACGCTTCTCACCACCGGAGAGGTGTGTGACATCGGCGTCGGGTGGTGGGAGGCGCAGGGCGTCCATGGCGATCTCGAGGGTCCGGTCGAGGTCCCACGCCCCGAGCGCGTCAATCTTGTTCTGGAGATCGGCCTGTTCGACCAACAACGCGTCGAAGTCGGCGTCGGGGTTCGCGAACTCGGCGCAGACTTCGTTGAAGCGAGCCAGCAGGTCACGCTGTTCGGCCACGCCGTCCATCACGTTGCCAACAACGTCCTTGGTCGGGTCCAGCTGGGGCTCCTGGGGGAGGTAGCCCACGGTGAACCCAGGCGTCAGGCGGGCCTCGCCGGTGAAACCGTCGTCGAGGCCGGCCATGATGCGCAGCAACGACGATTTACCCGAGCCATTGCCACCAATGACACCGATTTTGGCGCCGGGGTAGAAGGAGAGGTTGATGCCCTTGAGGACTTCGCGGTCTGGTGGGTAGAAACGGCGCAAATCGCGCATAGTGAAGATGAACTGAGCTGCCATGCCTCCATTCTCCCACGTCCCCACATGCGCCATGAACGCACCCTCGGCCTTTAGGCTGGCCAAATGAGCGAAACCACTACACCCACGCATCGTCACGCCCCCGATTGGCTGATCTTGACCATCGCCTGCGTCGCGCAGTTCATGGTCGTTCTCGACGTCTCCATCGTCAACGTCGCCCTGCCCCACATGGGCGCCGACCTCCACATGAACTCGGTCCAGGTCCTGTGGGTCGTCAACGCCTACGTCTTGACCTTCGCCGGATTCTTGTTGCTCGGTGGTCGACTCGCTGACCTCTTCGGTCGCCGCAAGGTCTACATCCTTGGTGTCGTGGCCTTCACCCTCGCGTCAATCGCGTGTGGTTTCGCCCACACCGGTCCGCAGATTGTTATTGCGCGCGCCATTCAGGGCATCGGTGGTGCCATCTTGTCGCCCGCGACCCTGACCATCATCATCACCACCTTCCGTGGCCCGCGCATGCCCAAGGCCATTGGTGCCTGGAGTGCCGTGGCTGGTGCCGGTGGCGCCGTGGGCGTGCTGGCCGGTGGTGTGTTGACGGGCCTCGCCTCGTGGCGCTGGGTCTTCTTCGTCAACGTTCCCTTCGGTATCGTGGCCGCCGTTGCCGCCGTCATCTACCTCCAGGAACTTCGCAACCAGGACGCTGACTCCAAGTTGGACGTCACGGGTGCCATTCTGATCACTGGTGGTCTCACCGCCTTCATCTACGCCATCGTCAACACCACTACCCACCCATGGGGCTCGAGCACGACGCTGTCGTGGTTGGCCGTTGCTGCCGTGGGCATCGTGAGTTTCGTGTTCTGGGAAGCCAAGGTCGCCTCGCACCCGTTGGTGGCCTTCCGCATTTTCCGTTCGCGCCCGCTGACGGTCGCCAACATCGTGATGCTGCTCGCCGGTGGTGCCTTCTTCTCCCTCTGGTTCTTCCTCACCTACTACTTCCAGGACACCCTCGGCTACGGCCCTGTCCGCGCCGGATTCTCGTTCCTGCCCATGGCGGTGGCCATCATTATCGGTGCCCAGATCTCATCACGGCTCCTCGTGAAGGTCGGTGTGCGTCCATTGCTGCTGGTCGGCGGCCTGCTCGCCACCATCGGCTTCTACTGGCTCTCACTCATCGGCGTGCACTCGAGCTACTTTGGCAACTTGTTGGCACCAGCCTTCATCACCTCACTGGCGATGGGTCTGCTGTTCGCACCGCTGGCCACTGCCGCCACCGCCAAGGTCGACCGTGCCGACGCGGGCCTTGCCTCCGGCGTGCTGAACGCCGCTCGCCAGATCGGTGGTTCGCTCTCCCTCGCGGTGCTGGGCACCATTGCCGCCGACCGCACGGCGAGCCTCATGCGCTCAGCCATGGGCAACCAGGCACTGATGGCCCAGGCCGTCGTCGCTGGCTACACCCGCGGTTTCCAGATCGCCGCGTGCATCACCGGTGTGGCCACCCTGGTGGCACTCGCCTTGCCCGCCAAGGTCGGCCACCACTCCAGCCACGCCGCCGCCCCTTCACCCGAGGCTGCGGGCGCCGCTGGTCACTAGAACGCACAAAACACAATGCCGGCGGTCGAGAGACCGCCGGCATTGTGTTTTAAAGCCAGTCGCATTATTCGTCAGGCAACATGCGCAAGCGCTCCAGCACGTCGGCCGGCGCCACGATAAAGAGGTGGTTCACGGCGCGGGTCACAGCCACGTAGAGGTTGGTGTCGGTGATGCCCTTGGGGCCAACGGCGACAATGACCGCGTCATACTCGAGGCCCTTGGCCCGGTGTGCCGTTTCACAGGCCACCCCGACCTTGGCGCCACCCACCTTGACGAACCGAAGCTCCTCGCGAAGCTGGTCGCGCGTCAGCGAGTCGTTCGTTACAACGAGAACTTCACGCGGGTGCACGTCGGCCGCCTTCAACTGGTCCAGACAGGCACTCACCGCGGCGGTAACGTCACCCTGACGAGTGATTCGAACGCCCTCGAAGGTCTCACTCGCCGGCAAGGCGGCGGGCGCCGCCGAGCCCCCAAGGAAGTGGCGGGCGAGGCGAGCGATGTCGCGCGAGTTTCGGACGTTCTGCTGGAGCACACCATGCACCCAACCCGCGGCAATGGCCGGAGCGACGAAGCCGCGAGAGACCACTTCCTGGTGCGTGTCCGCGAGCAAGAAGAACTTGCCCTCACCATCAGGGTCGAGCAGGGACTCGAGCATCCCAATCCAGGCCGGGGAGAAGTCCTGCGCCTCGTCGATAATGATCCGGTCAAACCGCTGGGTGATGCGATGCCAGTTCTTCAGAAGATGGGCCGGGAGTTCCGTCATCCAGAACTCGGGGTCGTCCTCACGGACTTTAATCTTGGGCATACCCTCGAGTGTCAGCACCATCCGCAAAAACGCGCCGACTACCAATGTCGGTGCTTCGTCAGAGTCATCACCGACAGCGTCGGCAAACTGCGAACGCAGCTTTTCAGCAAGTGGATCGTTGTAACAAGTGAGGAGGACGCGCTTGGGCTCCTCATCCTCGTCGGCGAGCAGGCCCCGCGTCGTCCACTTGGTGGCGAGGTAGGTCTTGCCCGTTCCGGCGCGACCGGAAACAAAGACGCGGGGGTGGGCCTCGAGGCAGGACAACGTCTCGACCTGCGCGGCACAGATGATGTCAAGTTCACGGCGAACGTAGTCACCCACGAGGTTGGGGTCGTAGGTGAACTGAGCCGAGGGGGCCAGGTAATCAATAATCGCCTGCATGTCGTCGCCGGTGAGTGCGGGCCCGCGATACGGCACCGCACACATCCGTTCGATGGCCTTGTGTGGCTCCTCTAGTGATGGTGCGAGGAGCAACTGGGCGGTGTGTAGGCCATCAGGGAAACGACCCGTTGCCTTGGTGCTGTTGGGCAAGCAAATTCCCGCGAACACCCGCAAGGCAGAATTTCCCGTCTCCGCCACCAACTTTTCCTGCAGCAGGTAGCGATTCCGGCGCATCTGAGCGACAGGGTCGCGGTCAGTGTGCAGCCACTGTCCCCGACTCAGCTCGATGTGACCACCCTTGACTTCGACGATGGCCACACCGTGGATGTGGTGAAGCAACACAATGTCGGACTCGGCGTCGTACCCGTTCTGCTGGAGCAGCACGTTGACAAAGATCAGCCAGTCGTCATCAAGTCGATGCTGGAGTCGGTCGACCACCGTTCGCTCCGCGGCGTTCTTGATTTTGTGCAGCTGAAAGCCAGGGGGAACAATGCGGGCCACGACACTCCTTGATGTTGGTTACTAGCACGACGATACCCGAGCGGCTCAAGTCGCTTCGCCAACGAGTTGTGTGGTTAGTACGTTGGCGTCTGGCCAGCCGCGCGACGTTCCGCCCAGCTCGGGGCCGCCGCATCCTTCGCGCTCATAATCGGCTCACCCGTCAGTGGCCACGGCACACCAATCTCTGAATCCAGCGGGTTGATTTCGAGCTCGTTGGGTGCGTCGTACGGCGACGACAGAAGGTAGGCCAACGCGCCGACTTCACTGGTCACGCAGAAACCGTGGGCCACACCGGCAGGCAAGTGCACTGATCGGCCCTCACCGGCGGCCAGGGAGACCACCACGAGCTGACCAAACGTGGGTGAGCCTTCGCGGATGTCGAAGATGACGTCGTCCAACGTGCCGTGTGCGCACGTCACGACCTTGGCCTGCCCTCGGGGGGCGATGGAGTAGTGCAGACCACGCACCACGTTCTGTGAGGAGACCGAGAAGTTGGCCTGCTCGACGTCGAAGGAGAGGCCAGCGGCCTTCAGATCATCGAGCTTGAACCATTCACGAAAGAGACCGCGGTCATCGCCGAACACGCCTGATTCGAGAATGAAGCAGCCGTCAATCGCCGTTTCGATCAGCTTCACTTGGCTTCCTTGAGTGGGCGCCACCAGGCTTCATTGTCGACGTACCACTGGACCACGTCAGCGAGGCCCTGTTCGAAGGGCACCTGAGGGGCGTAGCCGAGTTCGTTGCGAATCTTGCCGCAGTCGACCGAGTAGCGACGGTCGTGACCCAGGCGGTCGGCCACGGGTTCAATGCTGGCCTCGCTCTTGCCCATCAACGCGAGCAACTGGTAGGTCAATTCCTTGTTGGTGAGCTCGGTGCCGCCACCGATGTTGTAGATCTCGCCCGCGCGGCCACCGGCCAACACCAGCAAAATGCCGCGGCAGTGGTCGTCAACGTGGAGCCAGTCGCGAATGTTCTGTCCGTCACCGTAGAGGGGGACCTTGTAGTTGTCCATCAAGTTGGTGACGAACAAGGGAATGACCTTTTCGGGGAACTGACGAGGACCGTAGTTGTTCGAGCAGCGCGTCACGTTGACGTGCATGCCGTAGGTGCGGTGGTAGGCCAAGGCCGCCAAATCCGAACCGGCCTTCGACGAGGAGTAGGGCGAGTTGGGCTCGAGGATGTGGTCTTCCTTCCACGATCCTTCAGGAATCGAGCCGTAGACCTCGTCGGTCGAGACGTGCACGAAGCGAGCCACGTCGTGGCGGCGCGCCGCCTCGAGGAGTGTCTGGGTGCCGAGCACGTTGGTCTCAAAGAACAGACGAGCACCGGTAATCGAGCGGTCGACGTGGCTTTCGGCGGCGAAGTGGACCACCGCATCGGCGCCACGCAGCGTCTCGTCGACCAAGTCGGCGTCGACGATGGAGCCGTGGACGAAGGACACGCGCGAGTCGCGCAGGGCGGTCTCCAGGTTTTCGAGTCGGCCCGAATAGGTCAGGGCGTCGAGGACGACAATGTCGTCGTAGCCGAGGTGATCATCAGCCAGCAGCATCTCCACAAATCGTGAGCCGATGAAACCGGCCGCTCCCGTAATCACAATGCGCATAGCGATACCTTGGCCAATCAACGAGGGTTTTCTAGGTACCTATACTAGTGGTGTGAAGGGAATTATCTTGGCCGGAGGTAGCGGCACGCGCCTCTATCCCATCACTCGCGCCGTCTCCAAGCAGCTGCTGCCGGTCTACGACAAGCCAATGATTTACTACCCGCTCAGCACGCTTATGCTGACCGGCCTTCGCGACATTCTTCTCATCACCACCCCGCACGACCAGCCGGCCTTCCAGCGTCTGCTCGGCGATGGATCGCACCTCGGACTCAACATCTCCTGGGTCATTCAAGAGCAGCCCAACGGCCTCGCCCAGGCGCTCATCCTCGGTGAAGAGTTTCTCGACGGCGACAAGTGCGCCTTGGTGCTCGGCGACAACCTCTTCCACGGCCCCGGCCTGGGGAGCCAGCTCTCGAACAACACCGATATTTCCGGTGCGTTGATCTACGCCTACGAAGTCGCCGACCCGTCGGCCTACGGTGTCGTTGAGTTTGACGAGAACGGCAAAGTTGTCTCGATTGAAGAGAAGCCCAAGGAGCCGAAGTCACACTTCGCCATCCCCGGTCTCTACTTCTACGACGAGAAGGCCCCGGCCCTCGCTAAGACCCTTACGCCCAGTGCACGCGGTGAACTCGAGATCACGGCCCTCAACAACGCCTACCTCGAGCTCGGCGAGCTCCACGTTCAGACGCTCTCTCGCGCCACGACGTGGCTCGACACCGGCACCCACGAATCGCTGTACGAGGCCGGCGGTCTCATTCGCGCGCTGCAGCACCGCACGGGATTCCGTATTGGTGACCCCGAGCAGATCGCCCGCGATCACGGGTGGATCAACTAACCCTCGGGTAACAGGACAGCGCGGTAGAGGCTGTCCTAGGCTACGACTAACCGAAAAAGGAGACTTCATGTCCACCATTGCTCTCTCGCGCCGCGGTGCGCTGCTCGACACCATCGTGCGCCCCTCACTCGTTACCAACATCCTCCTGGTCCTCGTCGGTGCTGGCTTCGTCGGCGCCATGGCCCAGATCTCCTGGACCGTGCACCCCTTCGTGGTGCCCTTCACCGGTCAAACGCTCGCGGTCCTGGTCGTTGGTGCCACCTTCGGTACCCGTCGCGCCCTCGCCTCGATGGGCACCTACGCCCTCGCCGGCCTCGCCGGCGTCCCGTGGTTCGCCGGACACACCGCCGGCTACGTCAAGCCCCTCTTCGGCTACATCATCGGCTTCGCCCTCGCTGCCATCGTGATGGGCTACCTCTCGAAGAAGGGTGCCGACCGCACCGTGTCGGGCGCCATTGGCATGTTCGTTCTCGGTGAGCTAGCCATCTACGCCGTCGGTGTGCCGTGGCTGAGCCTCGTCTTCCACCAGTCGCTCGGCTGGGGCATCACCAACGGCATGATTCCCTACCTCGTCTGGGACCTCGCGAAGGCCGTTGTTGCCGGCTCACTGCTGCCGCTCGCCTGGCGCCTCGTGCCGGCTCGCGACGAGCAGTAGTCCTCACTACGCTGGTCACTATGTCTCAGTGGCCAGAACTTCCCGAACCCGACGTCTCCGCCGACCACCCCATTTCCGAACACTGGGTGTACACCGGCGCCCATCGCCCACCCATGCCCCGGGTTCTCAATGACCGGATGACCCAGCACTGGGACGTACCCGCCATTCCCGACGAGCGGCACCCCGCCCTCGCTCGCTTCGCCGAACGTCGGGCCAAGTTGACCAGCCTGTTTCCCGGCAAGACCATCGTCATTCCCTCGGGGAACTACAAGGTCCGCTCTCACGACACCGACTACAACTTCCGTACGGCCAATGACTTCTACTACCTGAGTGGCGGCAAGGACCCTGACGTGGTCCTCGTCCTGCGCGACGAGCAGGCGACGCTGTACTTGTCGCCCCGCCGCGACCAGGCCACCCACGACTTCTACACCGACGCCCGCTACGGCGAACTCTGGGTCGGCGCCCGTCGCGGCCTCGCTGAGTCCGAGATTTACTTCGGCCTCTCGGCCGCGCCCCTCGACCGTCTCGAGAAGGACCTGATCGAACTGGCCCCGGCTGACGTACTCGTCGACCGCGGCATCGACGCCGGTGTCGACGCGATGATTCCCGCGAACGACGATGATCACCTCATCCCCTTTACCTTGAGCAACCACCGCCTCATCAAGGACGACTACGAAATCGCCCAGCTTCAGGCCGCGGTGGACTTCACCATCAAGGGCTTCGAGGACGTCGTCCGCGCTCTGCCCAGTGCCCGCCGCCGCGGCGAACGCGTGATTGAAGGGGTCTTTCATCTGCGGGCCCGCGTCGAGGGCAACGACGTTGGCTACAACACCATCGCCGCTTCCGGCTCGAACGCCACCATCCTGCACTGGATGCACAACACCGGTCCTGTCAACGACGGTGACCTGTTGCTGCTCGACGCTGGCGTCGAAGTCAACGAGCTCTACACCGCCGACGTCACCCGGACGATGCCCGTCAACGGGAAGTTCAGTCCGGCGCAGCGTCGCATTTACGACATCGTCAAGCGCGCCGCCGACGAAGCCATCGCCGCCTTGCGTCCCGGTGTGCCCTTCACCGCAACCTACGAGATCGCCACGCGGGTCCTCGCCGAGGGTCTCATCGAGCTCGGCATCTTGAAGGACAGCCTCGAGGTGGCCACCCGTCGTGACACCCAGCTCTTCCGTCGCTACACCCTGCACGGCACCAGCCACATGCTCGGCCTCGACGTGCACGACTGCACCCAGTCGCGTGACGTGCACCGCGGTGGACCGCTGGAAGCCGGTCACGTGCTGACCGTGGAGCCTGGACTCTATTTCCAGATCAACGACCTGACTGTGCCCGAGGAGTATCGCGGCATTGGTATTCGCCTCGAGGACGACATCCTCATCACCGACGATGGCGCCATCAACCTGTCAGCCGCACTGCCTCGCGATCCCGACGCCATTGAAGCCTGGATGGCTGCGCTGTGGGCCGGCGGCCCCAGCGACCTGACCTTCTAGTCCGTTTCGATCTCTTCGCGGCTAATACCCAAGAAGTAGAGGACGGCGTCGAGGTACGGCACCGACAGTGCCGCGTCCGCGGCCGCCCGAACGACGGGCTTGGCGTTGAAGGCGATGCCGAGTCCGGCCACCGAGATCATGTCAATGTCGTTGGCGCCGTCACCAACGGCCACCGTCTGCTCGAGGGGCACACCGACCTGGGCCGCAAAACGCTGCAGGGCCTTGGCCTTGCCGGCGCGGTCGACGATGGGTGCCGCCAGCCGACCAGTCAGCTTGCCGTCAACGATTTCGAGTTCGTTCGCCTCGAGGTAGTCCACGTGCAACTCGCGCAGGAGTGGGGCGAGGACTTCAACGAAACCACCCGAGACCACGGCCGGCACGTAGCCGAGGCGGTGCAGGGTGCGCAGCAAGGTGCGAGCACCCGGCGTGAGGCGCAAGCGGGCCCGCACCGAGTCGAGCACCGACGCATCGAGACCGGCTAACAAAGCCACGCGACTGCGCAGCGACTCGGCGAAGTCCAGTTCACCAGCCATTGCCCGTTCGGTGATCTTGGCGACCTCCTCGGCGCACTGGCACTCTTCGGCCAGCAGGTCGATGACCTCGTCCTGCAGCAGGGTGGAGTCAGCGTCCATCACCACGAGGTGCTTGGCGCGGCGGTGGAGACCGGCGCGCTGAATCGCGAGGTCGAGACCGTGGCCCTGGGCCGCGGCCGTCACTCCTTCACGGATAGCGGCGTGGTCGTCTCCGCGCACCACGATTTCGTAACAGTCGACGGGGTAGGTGGCCAAGTGCACAATGCGCTCACACGTAGCGTCGGCCGCAGCGAAGGCGCCAAAGACCACCTGCAGCTGCTCGGGTGAAATTCGTGGGGCCAAGAGCGTGACCAGCAGGCGACGACCCTCGGAGGTGTCGGTGGCGTGGACCACTTCGATATCGACGCGCAGTCCATCGCGCTCGAGGTCTCGCTTCGCCACCGCCGCCCGCACGTCGTCAATCGTCACCGAGTCCGGGACGGTGACTTCGCCACACAGCACCAAGGACCCGCGAATGGTGATCTGAGCGACGTCGGCCAAGTGACCCTGGTCGGTGGTGATCGCGGCCAGTGCGGCGAAGAGTTCGGCGCCCGAACCGATGCGGTCCGGTCCCGACACGGTCACGAGATAAGTGATTGGCATCTTCAAATCGTAGAGGGTTAGGGCACGAGGTCGGGGTCGTTTTCGCGCAACCGTTTGACTTCCGCCACGTGGACGTCAGTGCGGGCGTCGAATCGCCAGAGTGAGGGCAGCCCCACCGCAACCGCGCCGACTACCCCGCTGCAGGCGAGGCCGCCCGACGTCAGTGAGAATCGCAGGGTCGTCCACGCCGCCATTAATCCCGCTCGGAACTGACCAGCGGTTGGTCCTAGCGAATAGGAGATCATCTCCATACCGGCCATGCGACCACGCATGTCGGGACGAATCGACTCGTTCCACATCGTCATGCGGAAGATACCGCTGTAGGCGTCGGCGGCTCCCGCAATCACCAAACCTCCGACCACGATGGCCAGTGACGAGGCGTACCCGAAGACGGCGATGCCCAACCCCCAGGCCGCGGCGGCAGCCGCGATGGCCCGGCCGTAGTGGTGGACCCGTCGGGTCCAGTTCGAGGCCAACGTTCCCGCGAGCGCCCCGAGGGGCAGTCCGCAGTAGAGGGCCGAGAGCGCGTAGGAGGCGTGAAAGCGCTCGGCAACGAAGGGCAGCATGGAGACGGGGAAGGCGAAGATCATCGCCACAAGGTCGATGATGTACGTGCCAACAATGTCGGGGCGTGACCCCAAAAAGCGCACCCCTTCCGACAGGGCATCCCGGTCGGACTTCTCCGCGCTGGGCGCGGCGGGGGTGTTGACCAAACCGCTCAGCAAGAACAGGGAGCCGCAGAACGTCAGGATGTTGGCCCCGTAGACGAACTGGGGACCGTAGGCGACGGCGACGATGCCACCAAGTGCCGGTCCAACGATGGATGACGCCGAGCGACTGATAACCCCGAGGGTCGACGCCGCTCGCTGCAATTCGTGCGGCACCAATGTTTGGTTCAACGCCGAAAGGCTCGGTGACTGCAGCGAGGCGATGCCGGCATTCAAGAAGGCGGCGAGATAGAGAACCCAGACCATCGGCGAAGTGAGCAGTGCATTGCTCAACATGCCGAGCGCCACCAGCATCATCGAGCACTCGAGGATGAGGATCAGCGTTCGGCGATTCAATCGATCAGCCAGGATGCCGCCGTAGAGGCCGAAGACCACGAGCGGCAAGAGTTCCGCCAGACCCAGTGCCCCGACATCGAGGGGTGAATGGGTGAGCTGCTTCAGCTGGAAGGGCAGGGCCACATAGCTGGCCTGCGTCCCGAGTCCCGTGACAATTCCCGCGACGTAGAGCCGTCGATACTGGGCGGATGTCCGCAGTGGGGTGAGGTCAACTCCAAGTTGTCGGCTCATAACGGAGCTCCTTCGCGCCATCCGGTGGCGGGGTCGTAGTGACGAAGAATACGAGCCGGCACGCCACCGATGACCACGTGGTCGGGGAATGCCCCCCGAACGACGGCACCGGCCGCGACCACCGTATGAGCACCTAGCTGCGTACCGGGGAGAATCACGACGTTCGTGCCGATCCAACTCCCAGACCCAATGGCGACGGCTTCATCAACCGGCGTTTGGCGCCCGATGGGGGTGTCGGGATCATCGTAGGAGTGGTTCTGATCGGTGATGTAGACGTGGGGGCCAATTTGCACGTCGTCACCAATCACAATTGACCAGTGCCCCACCACGTGCGAGCCACGGCCGATGATGGTCCGCTCGCCAATAGCAATGACGGGTGTATGCAGCATCTCTTGGTCGGGACTCATCCCCACCGACAACGTCACGTTTGGACCAACGAGGCTGTCCGCGCCGAGCGCGATGTAGCGCTCGTTGTAGATCGTTCCCTGCGGGGCAAGCAGGCCGGCGCCAGGGGCGAAGGTGTGAAAGCGCGTGGCGTAGGCGTCGTCCGGGCCAATAGTGGCCACGTCATTGGCGTAGGCCCGCAGTTGGCGCACTCGCGCACCGAGCCAACGCCGGTAGCGCAGTCGAAGAGTCACCCCGACAACGTTACCGGCGTGGCCCGAGCCACAATTCGAAGGGCCTATTCAGCCGTGATGGGCGTGTCGACGTCGATACCCTCGGCGTCGGGCAGCAGCGCGTTGGCCATGTGCTCGCGAACGCGAACATCAATCTCGGCCATCGTCTGGGGGTTCTCGCGCAAGAAGGTCTTGACGTTTTCACGACCCTGACCCATCTGCTCACCCTCGTAGGTGAACCAGGCACCGGCCTTCTTCACAAAGCCCAGCTCAACGGCGACGTCGAGGATCGAACCTTCGCGGCTAATGCCCTGGCCGTACATGATGTCGAACTCGGCCTGCTTGAACGGCGCAGCGCACTTGTTCTTCACGACCTTCACGCGGGTGCGGTTACCGACCACTTCGGTGCCGTCCTTGATCGACTCAATACGGCGAATGTCGAGGCGGACCGAGGAGTAGAACTTCAGGGCCTTACCACCAGGGGTCACTTCGGGCGAACCGTAGATCACGCCGATCTTTTCGCGCAGCTGGTTAATGAAGATGGCCACCGTGTTGGACTTGGAGAGGCCACCGGTCATCTTGCGCAGGGCCTGGCTCATCAGTCGGGCCTGCAGACCGACGTGACTGTCACCCATGTCACCTTCGATTTCGGCACGAGGCGTCAGTGCGGCCACTGAGTCGATAACGATGACGTCAAGGGCGCCGGATCGGATCAGCATGTCGGCGATTTCCAGCGCCTGTTCACCGGTGTCGGGCTGCGAGATCAGCAGGTCGTCAATGTTGACACCAATGGCGCGAGCGTAGACCGGGTCCATGGCGTGTTCGGCGTCAATGTAGGCACACACGCCACCGTTGCGCTGGGCTTCAGCGACCGCGTGCATGGCCAGCGTTGACTTACCCGAGGACTCGGGACCGTAGAGCTCGACGATGCGGCCGCGGGGAAGGCCGCCGATACCCAGGGCCATGTCGAGGGCGAGGGCGCCCGTCGGAATTGAGGCGATCTGCATGTGCAGGTTCTCGCCCATGCGCATGACCGATCCCTTACCAAACTGCTTTTCAATCTGCCCGAGGGCGGCGTCCAGGGCCTTTGTACGATCGTCAGTTGCCATTGCAGTCTCCTTGATTTTCTTCACAGGGGCACCTTAGGAAGCCCTTGTTACATCGGTCGCGAACTTCACTATAGTGCCCGATACGAACGTATGTTCGTATTTTGTTCGCACATTTTCAGTGGCTGATTCCCCAGTATTTCCTGGGGCTTGCGACTTAGAGCAGACGGTCGATCGCCTGGCGCAGTGCGTTGAGGGCGCTGATCGCCCCGTAGGAGCGGACTCGTGCGCGGTCGCCAGGGAGCCGGAACGAGACGTGGCTCACGTCATCACCAATGGCCAGACCTACGAAAACCGTGCCCGGCACTTGGCCGTCCTGTTCGTCGGGTCCGGCAACCCCCGTCACCGACAGTCCAATGTCGGCACCCAGGAGCGTGCGGGCGCCGCCGGCCATCTCTTCGGCCGCCGCCCCACTGACGACGGGTCCGGGCGTGACGCCCAACAAGTCGAACTTCACGTCGGAGGCGTAACTCACGAGTGCGCCGCGGAACCACTGCGAGGCACCCGTTACGTTGACGAGGCGACTGGAGATCAAGCCGCCCGTCACCGATTCGGCGAGTCCGAGAGTGAGCCCACGGGCGACGAGTCGCGACGCAATGGCGTGCTCCATCGTCTCGTCGTCCACGCCAAAAATCACGTCACCGAAGGCGTCCGTGATGAGTGTTCGCACCACCACTTCTTCGTCAGCCAAGAGCTGCGCGGCGTGCTCGGCGGTGTCACCACGGGCGGTCAGACGGATCTTGATGCCCTCGATGCCGCTCGCGAGGAAGGCAATGGTCACGCGATCAGAGTTTTCCAGTTCATCGAAGCGCGAGTCGATGGCCTCCGCCAGCGCGGACTCGGCCGCGCCCCAGGTGCGCAAGACGCGTGAGGCGATCACGCTGGTGTTGCCTTCGGCCCGCGAGCGCTCGAGCAGGTCGGGCAGGATGGCCCGCGAGAACATGTCGCTCATCTCGTACGGCACACCCGGCACGCAGTAGAGCACTTGCGATCCGACGGGGCAGATGAGGCCCGGGGCGGTACCACGCGTCTGGTCAATGATGGTCGCGCCCTCGGGCACGTCGGCCTGCAACAAGTTGTTGGCCGACATGGTCCGGCCGCGAGCCTCGAACATGGCGGTGATGCGCTCGACCAAGAAGTCCTGTCGCACCAGCGAAACGCCCATGATTTCTGCGACGGCGCTTCGAGTGATGTCGTCCTGGGTGGGGCCCAGGCCGCCACAAATGATGACCGCGTCCGCTCGGCTCAGCGCAATGCGCAGCGCCGCGATAATGCGCTCGTGGTTGTCACCAACGTGCTGGTGAAAGTGACAGGCGATGCCGTGGGCGGCGAGCTGCTCACCGAGCCACTGCGAATTGGTGTCGGCGATTTGGCCGAGCAGCAGTTCGGTCCCAATCGCAACGATTTCAACGCGCACGGGCCAGCAACGCCTTTCCGTCGACGTAGTAGCGCCAGCCGGTGTACACGGTCATGACCACCGCAATCCAGATGGTGACGTAGGCGTAGACGAAGTGGTGGCAGAAGTACGGCAACACGCAAAAGGCGATTGCCCAGTCCTGCACGAAGGTCTTCCACTTGGCGATCTTGACCGCCGGAATCGAGACACCAACCTTGGCGGCGCGCGAACGGTGCACGCTCATCCACACCTCACGCAGCGTGATGATGATGGCCGGCACGATGAAGCCGTGGAGGTTGGTGTGACGCGAGAGGATGAGGGCGTAGAGGCCACCGAGCACGATGATCTTGTCCGCCAGCGGGTCGAGGTAGGCCCCCGAGGTCGTGGTGCCGTAGCGACGGGCCACGATGCCGTCGAAGTAGTCCGACGCCGCCGCGAGGAAGCCGATCAGAATCGTCCACCACGACGTGCGGTGGAAGATCAGCAGGTAGATAAAAACGGGCGAGACACCGAGACGAAAGAACGTCATGAGGTTCGCGGGAGTGAGCAGTGCCGTTTCCCCGTAGACCCGTTCACGCGTACTCATAACTCGACCCCCTCCAGATCCGTCCCGTGACTGGCGACGATCGACACCTCGTGGAAGGAGCCGACTTCGAAGGTCGGGTCCACCATGACGACGCCGTCAATTTCCGGACACTCCCTAACACTACGACCGATACCGGGCGCGTCAATCAATACCCGCTGGGTCGTGCCGACGAGGGCGTCGCGGCGTCGCGCCGTGATGGCGTCCTGAAGCTCCGAGACTTCGCGCAGACGTTCGAGCGCGAGTTCGTGGGGCACCTGCTGGTCGAGGCCGTTGGCGAAGGTGCCCTCTTCCTTCGAGAAGGTGAAGAAGCCGGCCCAGTCGAGTTGCGCCGCCTCAATGAACTCGAGCAGTTCGCGCTGGTCCTCTTCCGTCTCACCGGGGTAGCCGAGGATGAAGGAGGAGCGGAAGGTAGCCGTGGGCTCGGCGGCGCGAATCGCGGCGATGCGCTCGAGGAAGCGGTCGCCGTCACCCCACCGGCGCATCCCCCGCATCAACGGGCGAGACACGTGCTGGAGTGAAAGGTCGAAGTAGGGCACGCCGGTCGACAAGATGGTCTCGATCAGTCCCGCGGTCAGACCCGACGGGTAGAGGTAGAGCAACCGGACGCGTTCAATCTCGGCACTCAGGGTCTTGGTTAGATCGATGAGCGGCTGGGTGCCACCTTCGTCGAGCACCTCCACGGCCTCACCCAGTGAGGCGCGGCGACGGTCGTTGCCCCAGCTGGCGAGGTCCTGGGCGATGAGCACGAGTTCCTTGACGCCACCGGCGGCCAAGTCGCGCGCTTCGCGCAGAATCTCGTCCGTCGAACGCGAACGCTGGTCACCGCGAAAGGTCGGAATGGCGCAGAAACCGCAGCGGCGATCGCAGCCTTCGGCGATCTTCACGTACGCCCAGGGCGCGTGCACGGCAGGGCGGGGCAAGTTCAACAGGTCGAAGTCGCTCTTGGGCTTCGTGCCTAGGGTCACCGGCGTCTTGGGGGCGAGCTGGGTCAGGCTCTCATTGAAGCCAGCCACCAGGTCCACTTCCGGCAACGCCTCGGCCAGCTCGTGGCCGTAGCGTTCGGCCATGCAGCCCGTCACGACGAGACGCGCGCTGCTCTTCTTCTGGTCGGCGAGCTCGAGCACCGTTTCAATTGACTCTTCTCGCGCGGCTTCGATGAAGGCGCAGGTGTTCGCGACGACCAAGTCGGCGTCGTCGGCGGAGTCGGCGAGTTCGTAGCCCTGCGAGACCAGGAGGCCCGCCAGCTTTTCGGAGTCAACGTGATTCTTTGGGCAGCCCAGCGTTTCAATCCAGTAGCGCACGGCTCTCCTTACAAACGTGAACACCGAGCGCTCGTGCGCTCGGTGTTCGTGGCGGAGAGGGAGGGATTCGAACCCTCGGGCCCACTTTCGCAGGCCGCATTCTTAGCAGGAATGTGGTTTAAACCGTACTCACCCACCTCTCCAAGCAGACCCATCTTAGTGACTGACGCCCGTAGTGCAAATTCCTCCTCGGAGCACTTCGCGACGCCCCGATACACTGCTTCCAGCGAAATAGGAAGGTCTTTATGCGATTGGTTCGTCTCTCTCTAGCCGGCATGCTCGGTGCCTCGTTGTTCGCCGGTGCGTCGCTCGGTGCCGCCGGCCTGTCCGGCGCCGCCAGCGCCCCCAGCCTGGCCTCGTGCAAGACGACCATCCTGAGCCAGGAGTATGCCAAGGGCACCCTGACCGTGGCGACCGACAACCCCGTCTACACCCCGTGGTTCGTCAACAACACCCCCAAGAACGGTCAGGGCTACGAGTCGGCCTTCGTCTACGCCCTCGCCAACGTGCTCGGCGTGTCGAAGGCGAACGTGCACTGGACCTACGAACCTTTTGACTCGAGCTACACCCCGGGCCACAAGTCCTTCGACTTCGACATCAATGAGATCTCCGACACCCCCGACCGGGCGAAGGTCGTGACGTTCTCGCAGAGCTACTACGACGTCAACCAGTCAATCATCGCGCTCAAGGGCAGCAAGATTGTTACCGCGCACGCGCCCGCCGACCTGAAGAAGTACCAGTACGGCGACCAGATCGGCACCACCGGCCTCACCTACATCGACCAGTACATCAAGCCGACCAAGCCCGCCCGCGTGTACTCGACCCTCGACGAAGCGGTGGCCGCACTCCAGAGCAAGCAGATCGACGCCATCGTGGTGGACACCCCCACGGGTCAGTACATGGCCACGTCGCAGATCGTCGACATGCACAACAAACTGATTGCCACCCAGGTCGGTCAGTTCCCGAGCGTCGGTGAGCACTACGGACTGTTGTTCCAGAAGAACAACCCGCTCGCCGCCTGTGTCAACGTCGGCATTGCCGCGCTCAAGGCCAACGGCACCTTGGCCGCCCTGAGCAAGAAGTGGCTCGGCATCTACACCAGCGTGCCGGCTCTGCAGCCCTAAGCACGATGGCAGTTGAAGCCGGCGCGGCGACGCCGGAGGCACCCACCCTCTTCGGGCCACGCCGTCGACTCCTCTTCGCGGGACGTCGCGCCGTCGTCGCCAGCACCCTGTCAAGCGTCGTGTTACTGGGCGCCCTGGTGGCCGTCTTCTACCTCGCCCCCGGTGGCGCGGCGGTGCGCTACTTCTTCTTCAACCCGCACCAGATGTGGGTCTCATTCCGTGGCGACCCCTCGAAGGGGCTGAGCTCCATCGGCTCGGGCATCTTGACGAACGTCTGGATGTTTTGTGTCTGCGAAGTTCTCGTACTGATCATCGGCCTCATCATCGCGTGGGTGCGCATGACCCAGTCGGCGGTGCTCTTTCCGTTCCGCTTCTTGGCCACGCTCTACACCGACATCTTCCGCGGCATTCCGATTCTGCTGGTGATCTTCATTGTGGGCTTCGGGTTGCCGGCGCTCCAGCTGGGCAGTCTCTCCACGCAGTCGCCAGCCGTCTACGGCTGCATGTCGCTCACCATTACCTACAGCGCCTACGTCGCCGAGGTTTACCGCGCCGGCATCAACTCGGTGCCGAATGGGCAGCTCCTCGCCGCTCGGTCGTTGGGTCTCTCCAGTGGCACCACCATGCGTCGCGTCATCTTGCCCCAGGCAGTGCGCACCGTTATTCCACCACTGCTCAACGACTTCATCTCCATGCAGAAGGACACCGCGCTGGTCTCCACGCTGGGCGCCATTGAGGCCACCCGGGCCGCCCAGATTTACGCCTCGACCGAGTTCAACTTCAGTGGCTACGTCGTGGCCTCACTCTTGTTCTTGGCCCTCACTATTCCGTTGACGCGTTTCACGGACCATCTCATCGCCAAGGACCGCACCAAGCGATTGGCCGCCCAATGAGTAACGTCGTCCTTCGCCTCTCCTCGATCTCCAAGCGCTTTGGCTCGACCACCGTGCTCTCCGACGTCTCACTGGATCTGCACCGCCACGAAGTCGTTTGCCTGATCGGCGCCTCGGGTTCGGGAAAGTCCACGCTGCTGCGCTGCGCCAACCTGCTCGAGACCATCGACGGTGGTGACATCACCCTCTTCGGCCAGTCACTCCGCGACCCGCGGGTTGACCCCGACCTCGTTCGCCGTCACATCGGCATGGTCTTTCAGTCCTTCAACCTCTTCCCACACCTCAGCGTGCTCGACAACATCGTGCTCGGACCGGTCCACGCGCTGGGACGCAAGCGCGCCGAGGTGGTTGACGAAGCCATGGCACTGCTCGAGCGCATTGGGCTCAGCGATCGCGCGGATGACTTCCCCGATCGTCTCTCGGGTGGGCAGCAGCAACGTGTCGCCATCGTGCGATCGCTCGCCATGCAACCGGCACTGCTGTTACTCGACGAAGTCACGAGCGCCCTCGACCCCACTTTGGTGGGAGAGGTGCTTGATCTCTTGCGCGACCTCGCAGCGGGAGGCACCACCATGTTGATCGCTACGCACGAGATGGCCTTCGCCAAGGACGTGGCCCACCAAGTGGTCTTTCTCAATCAGGGCGTCATTGTGGAGCAGGGCACCCCGGAGCAGATCTTCTCGCACGCCACCCACGAGGCGACGCGGACGTTTCTCGAACGGGCCTAGGAGGCCTGCGCCTCGAGGTCGGGCCAGCCAAGCACGATGTCGAACAGTTCCTGGTCGCGGTCCCACGTCAAGTGGTCGCGCACCTGCTCGAGCGGCAGCCAGACCAATTCGTCGACTTCTTCATTCGCCTCGAACTCACCCTTGAGGGCGTGCATGAGGTAGTAAGCCACGATCTTCGGCTTACCCTTGCGGTGGGTGTAGTTGGTTGTGCCAATGAAGCGCGCAATCTCGCAGTGCAGGCTCGTCTCTTCGAGCACTTCGCGCAGCGCGGCCTCTTCAAACGTTTCGCCCGGATCGAGCTTGCCCTTGGGGAAGGTCCAGTCTCCGCGCGCCTCGCGATAGATGCAGGCCACTTCGATGTGGCCGGCGGGATTGAGGCGGAGTACCACGCCACCAGCGGCGCGAATGGTGTCGGCGGGGAGTCCTTCGGGAAGAGTGAACGGCAACGTCATTGGGTACACAGCGAGGGGGAAGGTAAAGCAAAGGGCATCGTCTTAGAGTAGTAAGAATGCTGACCGCCGTCTTGTCACCCGCGCTCAAGGACCTGCTGGTGGCCCTGGCGGGCGTGGCCGCCGGTATCGCCAACGGCATCGCTGGGGGCGGCACCTTCATCGCCTTCCCCACTCTGTTGGCAGTGGGGCTGGCCAGCGTCACCGCCAACGTCACGACCTCGGTGGGCGTCGTGCCCAGCTACGTCGGGGGCATTCGGGGGTACCGCCGGCAGCTGCGGACGCACCTGCCGCTTCTGCGCTCCCTCTTTCCCTCCTGCTTGGCCGGTGCCCTCACCGGATGCACCCTGCTCCTGGCCTTTCCCTCCAGCACGTTCAGAGCGGTCATCCCGTGGCTCATCGGGGTGGGCACTCTCTTGTTCGCTCTCTCGCCCGTGATTACCCGGCGGCTAGCCCACGTGGCCCACGACCATCCGGGCCGACGCCTGGTCCTTGTCGGAGGGGTCTTCCTCGTAGCCATCTATGGCGGCTACTTCGGCGCCGGACTCGGTATTCTGCTGCTCGCCGTCATGGCGGTGTCCCTCCCGTTCTCCCTCGCCGAACTGCAGGGCCTGCGAAACGCCCTTTCCACAATCATCAACCTCTGCGCGGCCGTGGTCTTCGTGGTGCGGGGCCACTTGGTCCTCATCGACGTCGCGCTCCTCATGGTGGGGACCCTCGTCGGTGGGGTGCTGGGCACGAAGGCGCTCCAACGCTTGCAGCCCAGCGTGGTGCGAGCGATCATCGTCGCACTCGGCATTGGCACCACACTTCGCTTGGCGTGGTAAAGAAACCAAGTTTTTCACTAGACTTTATGGAATGAAGAAGCTCTTCGCCTTCCCGAACCCCGTCAACGACGCCGCGGCGCGCACCGTCGCGCTCGGCGTTGTCACGATGGCCGTGATCGCCGTCGTCACTGACTGGTCCTGGGTCATGGTGCCCCTTACCTACGGCTTCCTCGCGCGGGTCCTCACCGGACCCACCCTCTCGCCCCTGGGACAGTTCGCGGTTCGAGTCGCTGCACCACGCCTGCAGGCGTGGGAGCGCTTCGTCCCCGGACCGCCCAAGCGCTTCGCGCAGGGCATCGGACTGGCCTTCTGTGTCGCCACTGATGTCAGTTGGCACCTAATCGGCTTCAGTGACGCCCGCTGGATTCTGGTGCCACTGATTGGCGCCGCCGCCCTCGAGGGCTTCCTCGGGTTCTGCCTCGGTTGCACCATCTTCGGGTGGCTCATTCGGGCGCACCTCATTCCTGAGAGCATCTGTGTCGAGTGCGGTGACCTCTCCCAGCGCTACGCCGCGGCGGGCTTTCCCGTGAATCAGGACACCACCCCACAACCTTAAGTTTCTCGGTGATTTTGCGGCGAAGTTCGTAGGATAGAGGTATGCGTCCCTCCCCACGTCGAACGCGAGCACTCGTCGGTGCGGCCACCCTGGCCCTCGTTACCGCGGGACTGCCGACGTGGTGGGCCGGTGCGGCCCAGCCGCGCATTGTGGTAGCGGCCGCCGCCACGTTGCCTCCGGCGAGCACCGTTCTGCCAGGATCGCACGCCACCACGTTCGACGTGGTCCTCAAGAGTCGCGACGCCGCTGGTGAGGCCGCGTTCTTGCAGGCCCTCTCCACACCGGGCGCACCGGAGTACCGACACTTCCTTACCCCTGCGGCCTTCGCCCAGCGCTTCGGGGCGTCGTCGCAGGCCATCGCGACGGTCCGCGCCTACCTCGCCCAGCACGGTCTTCACCCCGACGCACTCAGTCGCGGCGGGGTGACGCTCAAGGTCAGTGGGGCAACGACCACGATTGGTCAGGTCTTCCACGCCCGCGTGGCCACGGTACGCACCGCTGGCGGTTCCGTTGAGAGCGCCTTCACCAGTCCGGCCACGTTGCCCGCGTCCATCGCGTCCGACGTCACCGCCGTCGCGGGGATGAGCGCCGCCTCGCCGTTCACCAGCAACCTCGTTCTGGCGCGCACGACGCCGTCAACGAGCACGACACCCCAGACGTGCTCGCACGTTGGTGCCGCCACCGGCACCGAGCCGAACAACAACGGCTTTACCGTGCAGCAGCAGGCCGCGATGTACGGGCTGGCCTCGCAGTGGCACAACGGCAACACCGGCAAGGGAGCGGTCATCGCTCTCTACGAGCTCGGGTTGGCCGACATGACCGACACCGCCACGTTCTTTAGTTGCTACGGCATTTCGCCCAAGATCACCACCATCAAGGTGGACGGCGGCGCCACTCCCTCCTTCACGCGCGAAGCAACGATGGACATCGAAGAGGCCGCCTCGCTCGCCCCCGGTGCCACCATCGACGTCTACTCCGCGCCAAACGCGGGCGCCGCGCCCATCGACCTCTACACCCAGATCGCTGACGACGACAAGGCCACCGTGGTCTCAACGTCGTGGGGCGACTGCGAGACGGACCCCAACGGCACCATCAGTGCTGAGACGCCCGTGATGCAGCAGCTCGCCGCCGAGGGCATCACCGTCGTGGCCGCCGCCGGCGACCAGGGATCCTCCGACTGCACTGGCATCACCAACAACCTGCCCGCGGTGGACGACCCCGCCTCACAGCCACTGGTCACCGGTGTCGGGGGCCTGACGGTGAATAACTACTCGCCCTTGAACGAGACGGTGTGGAATAACTCCGGCTCCGCATCCGGTGGCGGTATCTCAACGGTGTGGTCACGACCCTCGTGGCAGGAAGGCTCCCTCTTCACCAACGACACCTCCCAGGGTGTCGCCACGGCCAAGGGCCGCATGGTCCCGGACCTCTCAGTAATGGGAGACCCCATGACTGGTTTCATTGAGTACTTCACCGGCACCAAGAGCGGCACCGTGATCTGCAAGACCTCGGTCTGCACCAACGGGTGGTCGGGCGTCGGTGGCACCTCGATTGGTTCACCCTTGGTGGCCTCGCTCGTCGCGGTCGCCGCTCAGGCCTGTGGCGTGAGTCGTCTGGGCTTTTTGAACCCCACGCTCTACAGCCTCGGCACCAAGGATTTCATACCCATCACGACAGGATCCAACGACCTGTTCGCGCAGCACAAGTACAACGCCGGCCCTGGCTACAACCTCGCCGCCGGCCTCGGTAGCCCGACGTCGTCGCTAATCCCCGACCTGTGCCCAAGTGCCGTTGACCCCCTCACCAGCACCCTCTCGACGCCAGCGACCACCATCGTGACCGGCGCCAGCACGCCCTTCACGCTTGCGCTCCACACCACCACCGGAGTAGCCATGGCCGACGCCATCGTCACCCTGAAGGTCGCGGGACCATCGGGAGCGCCGACGCTCGACGGCGACCCCACCACGACCTCGGGCAGCGGTGCGGCACTTCTGACGACCACGACCAATGCCACGGGCACCACGTCCTTCAGCCTCACCACGAACGCAGCGGGCACCTTCACAGTGACCGCCACGGTGGGCAGTGTCACCGCCGCGACCACGACCGTCACGGTGGTGTCGGCGAAGTCGGTGGACGTGCCCCCCGCTCGACCAGTTGTTCGTGTGCTCGCCCGTTCGGCCAACGTGGCCATCATCGCCGTGTCCCTCACCAACGGCCTCTACCCCGCAACGTCGTTGGAAATCTCAACGAACGGTGGCGCCTCATGGAGTGTTGTGCCCGTTGCGGCCCACGTGACCGTGCGCCACCTTCTGGCTCGCCACCTCTATCACCTGATCGTCCGAGCTCTGAACAAGTGGGGAGCGAGCCCGTGGTCCGCGGCCGTCGCCCTGCGAACGTTGGCCTAATCGTGCGTCAGGCCCTCCACATGATTGCTCGTTGGTGCCGCCGGCACGTTCGGATGATCGGCACCAACCTGGTGATTGCGACCGTCTTCGTGCCGCCCATCGTCCTGCCCAACGTCCCTAAAACAACGCTGGCGGGGCAGGCGCTCGTCACCTTTGCTGCCACGGGCACCAGCGCGGTCCCGTGGAACATGTCCTCCTTCGAGTCCAACATCGGCAACGCCACGCTGAAGGGGACCCCGAGCGTCGTGTCGGGAGACGGCGTCACCGCGGTCGCGGCCCAGCTGGCCTCGGGCGACCTCGTCTACTTCCAGCAGGCGGCTGACAACACCACGTCGTTTGTGGACCTGACAACCTCACTTCCGTCACCCGCTCCCGCGGCGAGTCCCGTGGTCTTCTTCGACCCGTGGAACAACGTTGACATCGCCTACGTCGCCACCAACGGCACGCTCGTTGTCATCACGCCAACGACCATGCTGAATGCTCGCGGACGTCTGCACGCTCACACCAAAAGTCCTCTGTCAGTGTTGTCGGTGCCCCTGAGCACCACGACGCACTTCGGCCCCGTCCAGCCATCGGTCGCAGTGAACGGTGCCCAGGGCACACTCATCGCGACCAGCAGCACAGGTGACGCCATCGCGCTCTCGCTGACCTGGACCGCCGCGAGCCTCCCACCGACGATCGCGGCCCCCGTGGACGTCACCGCCCTCACCGGGACTCCCGCCCTCACCGGGGCGCCCGTTGCGGTCACTGGTGCCGCTTCTTCCAACTTGTTCGCCGCCATCACCACCGGTGGTGCCGTTACCGTCTTCGGCACCAACGGCGCTGGGGCGTGGACTGCGGTCAACGTCAGCACCGCCACTGACGCACCGGCAACGCGCAGCGGACTCACTGCGGACTCCAATGGCAACACCACGTATCTCGCGGCGGTCGGCGCCAATGGCGACGCCCAGCTCTTCAGCGCGCCCACGAATCAAGAGGTCGCCGGTGCCCGTCAGGCCCACGTCATCACCACCCCGACCTCCGAGTGGAGTTTTACCAACCTCAGCGCCACCATTACCCACGGGCCGACCTTCGCCGGTGGGCTCACCATGGTCGTCACCACAACGGCGCTCACCATTGCCGGCGAGGGGAGCACGGGTGACTTGATTGGACTCTCGTCGCCGCTGCCGGCCGCCACGTGGACGAGCGCCGATCTCTCCACTACCGCGAGCAACGCTGGCATCACGGTCAGTCCCGCAATCACGAGCGCTCTCGTCAATGGCGTGACAACGCTCTTCACCTATCAAACGGGCTATATTCCCACCACCGGTGTCGGCGTCTACGCCATCCCGCAGTCGGACTGGGGCCGGGCCATTAGCGACGGCTGGCCCATCCTCGCTGACACCGGCGCTCTCGGCACCCAGAGCGCACCGTGGGTGGGGTACCTCACCAAGGGGGGCGTGGCGCAGTCGCCCGACTTCCTGCTGGGCCAGACCATCACGAACGCCCACAAGCCTGAGACCTGGCTGTCCTTCTGGACCGTGTCCGGCCCCCTCCCGGGGCAGCCCAAGACCGTGGCGAACTACTACAACCACGGCTACGAGGCGGGCGTCTGGGTGGCGCAGCAGATTGCTCAGTACAAGGCCAACGGGGACAGTTCGGTGCCGAACTGGGTCATCCTTGACCCCGAGGGCTTCCCCGACAACCACTCCAACCTCGACGCGCCGGCGGGCTCGTCACACGCCACCATCGCGAGCTACGCCGCCTACTGGTCCGCCATCATGCAGGGCTGGAGCGCGGGCATCGCCGCCGTTGACCCGGGGCTGCACCCGGGCCTCTACGCCTCCATGTCCGAGTACCGCAACTACAACTTGTCGTCACTGCCGTTGCCCGTCTTCGAAGCCGTCGCCTTCGGCGGTGGCGGGCCCACGCCCATCGCGGGGGGGCAGGGCAACAACATTCTGGGATACATCGCCTTTAGTGCGGTCTGCACACCAACGTCCACACTGCACAGTGAAGAAAAGACGCTGGCTAACGCCCCCTGGGGTGGAGAATTCAATACGCTGCAGTTCAACGGCGGCGTCTACTGCAAGCCGTAGGGGGAAGCATGAGTAACACCAACGACGATCGCACCGCGGACTTCAAGCAGAAGATCAAGCAGTTCACCCAGCCCCTGGTCGATTCGCTGGACGCGCGTCTGCGTGACGAGATTGATGCCCGCGTTGATGCGCGGGTGGATGAGGCTGTGCGGGATCGACTGACGATTCTGGAGCGGGCTGTCGCCGACCTCGACCGCGCCGTGCGCGAACTGGCCGCGCGGGTGGACGGCCAGGCCTAGCGCTGCTGGCGGCGTTCGCGGTCGCGACGCAGAATAAAGCGCACCGTAAACACGGTGAGGCCCACGAGCGCCACGACAAAGACGCCGAAGACGACGTCAAAGGCGGCGGTGAATTCAGCGAAGAGCACGACGCCATCGTAGTCGTGTCACAGGTCCGCAGCAGAGTGGAGCCATGACCACGACGACCGCACTTCCCTTCTCCGTGGCGACGATTTTGCGCGGAAACCCCAGCAATCGCCCCGTTCGTGACGACACCACTGCCGCCCTCCTCCACGACCACTTGGTCGCCGCCGTGCGCCGCACCACCGTCGGCCTGCCCGTGGTCGTACGGGCCGCCACGCTGCGTGGCCCCCTGCCCACGCTGCAGTCGAGCACCATTGGCCGCTTCCGCGGCCTACTGGTCACCACCGCGCTGCGACTGCTGGTCAACGGCATCCACCTCGACGACCTCTTCGTTGACCCGCTGGAAGCCTGGCGGTCCACCTGTTCCGACGGCGCCCTTCTCCAGCAGCTCGAGGACCTTGACGCCGATCAGTCGGCTCGTCTCGCCGCTGAGGTTCGCGCGCACGTCAACGTCCTGCGCACCCACGTCGGACCAGTGCCCAGCGCCTGGCGACCTCGCACCGGTGTTCGCAGCACCCTCCTGCTCGATGGCGGGGCCCTGCAACTCCGTGACGACGTTGATCTGCAGATTGGCACCCAGCGCTCGGACGTCGCGTCAATCGCGCTGCTGGACGTGACCACCGCGCCCCTCTCGCCGGCTAGCGAACAGCTCCTGCGCTACCACGCACTCGTCCACACGCTTAAGACCAACGTCGTCCCGCTGCGCACCGCTCTCTTCTCCACCGCCACCGGTGAACTCTGGACCCGTGACGTTGACCGCACGCTCCTCGAGGCGGCGGTGGCCGATTTGACCGACCACGTCACCTCCTTGGCGGTGGCCGCGTGAGCACCCTCCACATCACCGACACCAGCGTCGCGTCGCTCGCCCCGCTGCTCGCCCCCTCACTTCCTGGGGTCAGTCTCGACAACGACCAGGTCACCGGCTTCGCCGCCCAGCTCAAGGCCATCGCCACCACGAGCACCCGACGTATTGACGCCTGGTCGGTCGAACGCGGGGGACTCCCCTCACAGCCCTTCGCCTGGAGTGCGAGTACCGCGCGCCGGTTACTCGGCACCGCGGCCGCGCAGGCCGCCCTGTCGGGGACAACGGTGCTCAGCGCGGTCCAGGACCAAATTGCCGATCACCTCATTCGGGCCACGCGCGGCGAAACGCGCTTTGGCAGCCTGGGCCACTGGCTCGGACTCCTCAGCCACGCCGAATTGGGCATGGTGAGCGCCGAGGCCGTGAACTGGGCAACGCAGTTGCTCGACGTGGCCGATCTTCTGGGACCATCAGTCACCCTCTGCCGCACCGACGCCTACTTCAACGTGTCGGGCGCCCAAACGACCCTGCGGGGTCGACGAGACTTTCGCGTTGGCGGCGATGACGCCCGCGTCGTGGTGCGCGTGCGCAGCGGGGCCCCGACCAACGTCGCTGGTGCGGGACTACGGACCGACCTGTTTATCGAGACCCTCAGCCACCCGGCGCGACAGGCGCCGCAGCGTTTCATTGGGCTGTGGCCCGACGCTGGCATCACATTGAGCGTCGAGGGAACGGTCGAAAACCTCCGCAAAGGTGCCCGCGATGTCGTGCGCGTGGCCGGTGCCCAGCGCCTCCACATGGTCGCGAAAGCGGCCTAATTCTTTCGCGAAGGTGGCTGGCAACTAGCGTAGGAGGGTCATGACACTACGTACATCCCTCCGCAACATCGCTATCATCGCCCACGTTGACCACGGCAAGACCACCCTGGTCGACGCCATGCTCCGCCAAACGGGCTCTTTCACCGCCCACGAGGCCGTCGCCGAGCGCGTCATGGACTCCGGTGACCTCGAACGCGAGAAGGGTATTACCATCCTCGCCAAGAACACGGCCGTTCAGTACAACGACCTGACCATCAACATCATCGACACCCCCGGCCACGCCGACTTCGGTGGCGAGGTGGAGCGTGGTCTGGCCATGGTTGACGCCGTTATTTTGCTCGTTGACGCTGCCGAAGGCCCCCTGCCGCAGACCCGTTTCGTGCTGCGTAAGACCCTCGAAGCTCGCCTGCCCGTCGTGCTCGTGATCAACAAGGTTGACCGCCCCGACGCCCGGACCGAAGAAGTCGTCTCCGAAGTGGAGAACCTCTTCCTCGACCTCGACGCCGACGAAGAGCAGATTTCCTTCCCCATCCTCTACGCGTCAGCGCGTCAGGGCTGGGCCTCGACCGACATCAACGACACCAGTGGTGACCTCACCCCGTTGTTCAAGACGATCGTCGACTACGTCCCCGCACCCGAGTACGAAGAGGGCCACGGTCTGCAGGCCCTGGTCTGCAACCTCGACGCCTCGCCGTACCTCGGCCGCTTGGCCCTGTGCCGCGTTATCAATGGTGAACTGACTCGTGGCTCACGCGTGGCCTGGTGCCACGTCGACGGCACCATTGAGTACGCCAAGATCACCGAGCTCTTCATGACCAAGGCCCTCGAGCGCGTGCCCGCCGAGTCGGCCGGCCCGGGTGACATCGTGGCCGTGGCCGGTTTCGAGACCATCACCATTGGTGAGACCCTCGCCGACGCCGAAAACCCGATTCCTCTGACGCCCATCACCGTCGACGAGCCCAGCTTGTCCATGACGATTGGTATCAACACCTCGCCGCTGGCCGGCCAGGAAGGCAAGCTGCTCACCGCTCGCATGGTCAAGGACCGTCTGGACAAGGAGCTCATCGGTAACGTGTCGCTGCGCGTCTTGAACACCGACCGTCCCGACGCCTGGGAAGTCCAGGGTCGTGGTGAACTCCAGTTGGCCATCTTGATTGAGACGATGCGTCGCGAAGGCTTCGAGCTCACCGTTGGTAAGCCGCAGGTCGTGACCCGCGTCATCGACGGCAAGACCTACGAGCCCGTGGAGCACGTGACCATTGACACGCCCGAAGAGTACGTCGGCGCCATCACCACCTTGCTGGCGACCCGTAAGGGCACGATGCTCGACATGATCAACCACGGCACCGGCTGGGTCCGCCTCGAGTGGAAGATTCCCGCCCGTGGTCTCGTGGGTATCCGCACCGAGTTCATGACTGAAACTCGCGGTGCCGGCATGATGCACACCAACTTCGACGGCTACGAGCCCTGGTTCGGTCCTATCCGCCTGCGCGCCAACGGCGTGTTGGTGGCTGACCGTAAGGGTGTCACCACGGCCAACGCTCTCATCGACCTCGAGGCCCGTGGCACGTTGTTCGTGTCCCCCGGTACCGAAGTGTACGAAGGCATGATCGTGGGCGAGAACTCACGCTCGGAAGAGATGGATGTCAACCCGACCAAGGAAAAGAAGCTGACCAACATGCGTGCGTCGGGCTCCGACCACACCGAGCGCATCACGCCCGCCACGGTGATGTCACTGGAGCAGGCCTTGGAATTCATCGCCGATGACGAAGCGGTGGAAATCACGCCGAAGTCCGTACGCCTGCGCAAGGTCATTCTGGACCAGGCCGGCCGCGCGCGGAACCGCAAAAAGGGTTAAGACCGCCGTCCACTAGAATTGTCGGTGGAGGGGTGTCAGAGCGGCCGAATGAACCGGTCTTGAAAACCGGCGTGGGGAAACTCACCGTGGGTTCAAATCCCACCTCCTCCGCCA